>JAIEQK010000091.1 GCA_019747795.1 Gammaproteobacteria bacterium
CCAATACGTCCGCCAGCCCATTCGTCCCGTCATGCCTGCGAAAGCAGGCATCCATGGGCTTCGAGGATCGCCGGTGGACCCCTGCTTTCGCAGGGGTGACGGATTAGCGGAAGGGGGCGAAGATTCCAATACGTCCGCCAGCCCATTCGTCCCGTCATGCCTGCGAAAGCAGGCATCCATGGGCTTCGAGGATCGCCGGTGGCCTCTCTCGTCTGCGAGGATGGCGGGAACGACGTCTCAAGCCAACGCCCGGCTCACCACCTCGAAGGTATCTTTCGACAAGCCCTCCGTATCCCGGATCCGCTGCAACGCCGCGCGTGCATGCGCCTGGCGGCCGGCGTCGAACTTTCTCCAGCGATCGAAGCTCCGCGCGAGGCGCGCGGCGACCTGGGCGTTGTGCGGGTCGAGCGCGATGACCTGCTCGGCGGCGAAGGCGTAGCCCGAGCCGTCGGCGGCGTTGAAGCGCACGTGGTTGCCCTGGCAGAAGGCGCCGATGACGGCGCGCACCTTGTTCGGGTTGCGCAGATCGAAGGCGGGATGCGCGAGCAGGCGGCGCACGTCGTCCAGCGCGCCCGGCAGGCGGGAACTCGCCTGCACCGAGAACCACTTGTCGACCACCAGCGGCTCGTCTTTCCACTTGGCGTAGAACCAGTCGAGCGCCTGGGCGCGCGCCGGGCAGTCGCAGTTCGCGAGCGCGGTCAGCGCCGCCATGGCGTCGGTCATGTTGTCGGCGTCGGTCAGCTGGCTCATGGCGAGCTGCTGGGTGTCGGGCGTCTCGAGCTCGACGAGGAAGCCGAGCGCCAGGTTGCGCAGGCTGCGGCGGCCGGCCGACTCGGCGTCGGGCGAGTAGGGGCCGGGCAGCACGTTCGCCATGTAGAGCTTGTGCCACTCGTGCTCGAAGCGCGCGGCGAGATGTCGGCGCAGCCCCAGGCGCGCGGCGAGGATCGCCTCGGGATCCACTTCGTCCAACTGCTCGGCGATGTAGCCCGCGGCCGGCAGGCTGAGCGCCTCGGCGGCGAAGGCCGGGTCCGCCGCGCTGTCCGCGATCACGCGGCCGCAGGCCTCGACGAAGGCCTCCGGCCAGTGCGGTTGGCGCCCCGCGCGGATCTCGGCGATGGCCGCGAGCAGCACGTCCAGCGCCAGGCGCTGGCCGGCCTCCCAGCGATTGAAGGGATCGCTGTCATGCGCCATCAGGTGCGCGAGCTCGGCTGCGCTGTAGTCGAAGCGCAGCACCACCGGCGCGGAGAAGCCGCGCAGCAGCGACGGCACCGGCGCCTCGGGCACGTCGATGAAGGTCCATTCCTCGCCTCGCTCCATGAGCGACAGCACGCGACTGCCACCCTGGGCCACGGCCTCGCCGGCCATACGCAGCGGGATCTCGCGCCCCGCGCCGTCCAGCAACGCGAGCGCAATGGGGATCTGGAAGGGCAGCTTCTCGTCCTGCCCCGGTGTCGGCGCGCAGTCCTGGCTGAGCGAGAGGGTGTAGGTCCTGCGCGTCGCGTCGTAGGCGCCGCGCGCGGTCACCACCGGCGTGCCGGCCTGGCCGTACCAGCGCTTGAAGCGTTCGAGATCCACGCCGGAGGCATCCTGCATGGCTGCAACGAAGTCCTCCGTGCGCACCGCCTGCCCATCGTGGCGCTTGAAGTACAGATCCATGCCGGCGCGGAAACGCTGTGGCCCGATCAGCGTGTGGATCATGCGCACCACTTCCGCGCCCTTGTTGTACACGGTCGCGGTGTAGAAGTTGCTGATCTCGATGTAGGACTCGGGCCGGATGGGATGGGCCATGGGGCCGGCGTCCTCGGGGAACTGCGCGGAACGCAGCAGCCGCACTTCCTGGATGCGCTGCACGGCGTGGCTGTAGCGATCGCCGCCGTACTGCTGGTCGCGGAACACCGTGAGGCCTTCCTTGAGACTCAGCTGGAACCAGTCGCGGCAGGTGACGCGGTTGCCTGTCCAGTTGTGGAAGTACTCGTGGGCGACCACGCGGTCCAGCATCATGAAGTCGTAGTCGGTGGCGGTGTCGGCGCGCGCCAGCACGTACTTGGTGTTGAAGATGTTGAGGCCCTTGTTCTCCATCGCGCCCATGTTGAAGTCGCCGACCGCGACGACCATGTACTGGTCGAGATCGAGCTCGAGCCCGAACACTTCCTCGTCCCAGCGCATCGCGGCCTTCAGAGACTCCATCGCGAAGCCGCACTGGTCGAGCTTGCCCGGCTCGACGAAGAGCCGGAGCTTCACCGCGCGGCCCGAGGCCGTGACGAAGTCCTCGGCCAGTTCGTCCAATCGCGCCGCGACCAGCGCGAAGAGATAGGACGGCTTGGGGAAGGGATCGACCCAGCGCGCCCAGTGGCGGTTGTCGCCTTCCTCGCCGCTGGCATCCAGGTTGCCGTTCGAGAGCAAGAGCGGAAAGCGCGTCTTGTCGGCGTGGATGGTGGTGGTGTAGCGCGCCATCACGTCGGGGCGATCGACGAAGAACGTGATGCGGCGAAAGCCTTCCGCTTCGCACTGGGTGAAGTAGCCGTCACGCGACGCGTAGAGGCCCATCAGCTGGGTGTTCTGGTCGGGATGGATGCGCACCCGGGTGCGCAGCTGGAACTTCGCCGGCACACGCGGCACGTGCAGGAACTCGCTGTCCAGCGAGTACGCGTCCGACCCCAGCGCCTGCCCGTCCAGCGCCACCTCCAGCAGTTCGAGGCCGTCGCCGTGCAGGCGCAGCGGCTCGTCTGCGCCGGCGCCGTCGCCGCGCTCGATGTCGAGTACCGCGCCGACCAGGGTCTCCTCGGCGCGGATGTCGACGTCGAGCGCCACGGTCACGACGCGGTAGGCCGGCGGACGGTAGTCGCGAAGAAAGATGGTCTGGGGCGTGGGATTCAACATGGGCGCTCTCGCGGATTGCGTATCAGGGAACGATGACGTGCTCTTCGGTGAACAGTATCGCGATGCTGGAAGCGGTGCCGGTCGCGCCCTCGCGGGCGTACTGGCCTTCCGGCGTGGAGAATACGCGCTCCATCGCCTCGCGGTTCTCGAACCACACCTCGGCCACCCCGTCGAAGGGCTGGTCGGGGGTGGTGCACAGGTTGATGTGGTACTTCACCAGGCCCGGCCAGCGCTGCACCTTCGGCGCGTGCACCGTCAGCCACCAGGTCTTGAACGCCTCGAACTCCATGCCCTCGGGGCGTTTGATGATGCCGAGAATCTTGAACATGACGGGTACCTCCGAGTTCCATTGTAGGGCGGGTTTCAACCCGCCGGGCACGGCATCCAATCGTAAGCCGTGCATGGCCGATTGAAATCGGCCCTACATGTAGGGCGGGTTTCAACCCGCCATTTACGCCGCTCAAAACCCCCGATACTGCCCCTCGCGCTTCTCCTTGAACGCCGCGATCGCCTCGGCGTGATCCGGGCCGCCCTTGGCGATGGCGATGTGCGACGAGATGAGATCGAAGCTCGCCTCCATGTCGCCACGCATGCCGTGGTCGACGGCGCGCTTGATGAGGCGCACGGAGAAGGGCGGCATGTGCGCCATGCGGTGGGCGAGCGCCTGGGCGCGGGTGAGCATCTCGGCGTCGGGGTAGACGTGGTTCACGAGCCCGATACGCAGGGCCTCGGCGGCGTCGATGAACTCCGCGCCGAGCAGCATTTCCAGCGCCCAGGCGCGGCCGACCAGCTTCGGCAGGAACCATGCGCCGCCGCCGCCGGGCAGGAGCCCGATGCGCGCGTAGGTCTCGGCGAAGCGCGCGCTCTCGGACGCGATGCGCAGGTCGCAGGCAAGCGCGAGATCGAGGCCGCCGCCGGTCGCCACCCCGTTCACCGCCGCGATGATCGGCTTGTCGAAGCGTGCGAGGCGCCGCGGAAACATCTGGATGGTGGTCCAGATGTATTCCTTGGTGACGTGCGCGCGGTTGTCGGCCTCGCCGCCCATGGCGCTGACGTCGCCGCCGCTGCAGAAGCCGCGCCCCGCGCCGGTCAGCACCACCGCGCCGATGTCGTCCCGCACCGCGCATTCGTCGATGCGCGCGACCAGGCGATACAGCATCTCGTCGCTGAAGGCGTTCAGCTTCTCCGGGCGGTTGAGCGTCACCGTCGCCACCCGGTCCGTCACTTCGAGCAGCACTGAATCCGTCATGTCACCCCTCCCCGGGATTGCGTTCACACCGCGCGGCCGGCGGCCACGCCGGACGACCACGCCCATTGGAAATTATGCCCGCCCAGGTGGCCGGTGACGTCCACCGCCTCGCCGATGAAGTGCAGCCCCGGCACCTCGCGCGCCTCCAGCGTGCGCGACTCGAGCGCGCGGGTGTCGACGCCGCCGACCGTCACCTCGGCCTTGCGAAAGCCCTCGGTGCCATCGGGCATCACCGCCCAGCGCTGCACCCGCTCGGCCAGCGCGCGCAGGGTCTTGCCCGCCACCTCGGCGAGATTGCCGCTGGCGCAGTCGGCCTGCTCGGCGAGCCGCTGGGCCAGACGTCGCGGCAGGATCTCGGCCAGCGCGGTCGCGACCTGCTGGCGCGGGTGGTCGCGGCGCGCGCTTTCGAGGTGCGCGAGTACGTCGTGGTCGGGCGCGAGGTCGATGACGACCGCGTTGCCCGGCGTCCAGTAGGAGGATGCCTGCAGGATGGACGGTCCGCTCAGCCCGCGATGGGTGAACAGCAGCGCCTCGCGAAAGCGCGCGCCGCCGGCGCTGACCACGGCCTCGATGGCCACGCCGGCCAGCCCCTCGAGCGCGGCCTTCAACTCGGGCGGAAACACCAGCGGCACCAGTCCCGGCCGCGGCGTCACCAGCGGCAGGCCGAACTGTTGAGCGAGGTCGTAGGCGAAGCCGGTGGCGCCGATCTTGGGAATGGACTTGCCGCCGGTCGCGATCACCAGGCGCGTTGCCTCGCGTGGACCGCTCGAGGTGTCTACGCGAAAGCCGGTCGCGCCGCGCGCGACGCCCTGCACCGACGTCGAGAGCGCGAACTCCACCGCGCCGCGCGCGCATTCGGCGCGCAGCAGATCGATGATCTGCACCGCCGAGTCGTCGCAGAACAGCTGGCCGAGCGTCTTCTCGTGCCAGGCGATGCCGTGGGCCTCGACCAGCGCGAGGAAGTCGCGCACGCCGTAGCCCGCGAGCGCCGAGCGGCAGAAGCGCGGGTTCTCCGACAGGAAGTTCGCCGGGCCGCAATGCAGGTTGGTGAAGTTGCAGCGGCCGCCGCCCGAGATGCGGATCTTCTCGCCGACCGTCGCGGCGTGTTCGATGACCAGCACCCGGCGGCCGCGCTGGCCGGCGGTGGCGGCGCACATCATGCCGGCGGCGCCGGCGCCGATCACGATGAGGTCGTAGTGGGACACGGGGTTCCTGGGTTCAGGCGCCGGCCTGCGGCGCGCGTGGATTTTAAAGTATTCTTGGCCGCCAGCCGCGCCCACTCACTGCCCGCCACGAGGACCCTTCGGCATGCCGATAGAGAAGAACAGCGTCGTCACCTTTCACTACCGCCTGAGCGTCGATGGTCAGCAGCTCGAGCAGTCGCATGACGGCGAACCCATGACCTACCTGCACGGGCACGGCAACGTCATCCCGGGCCTCGAGAACGAGATGGCCGGCAAGGACGAGGGCGCGAGCTTCACCGCCGTCGTGCCGCCTGAGCTCGCTTACGGCTTTCGCACCGACCAGGGCATCCGCCGCGTGCAGATGAAGCACGTGCTGACCAAGGGCAAGCTCCAGCCCGGCCAGTTCATCATGGTCAATTCCGAGGAAGGGCCGCGCCAGGTGCAGGTGCTGAAGCCCGGCAAGTTCGTGGTGGACGTCGATGCCAACCATCCGCTGGCCGGCGCCACGCTGACCTTCGACATCGAAATCCTGGCCGTGCGCGCGGCCAACGACGAGGAGCTGGCCCACGGCCACGCCCATGGCCAGCATGGCCATGGCCACGAGCACTGAGGCGCGCGCCGTGAGCAGCGCCGCGGCCAAGCGCTTCAACGCCGGGCTCCTGGACTTCCTGCGCCGTTCGCCGACGCCCTTCCACGCCACCGCCAATCTCGCCGCGCGGCTGCGCGCCGCGGGCTACGCGGAACTGCGCGAGGGCGACGCCTGGCGCATCGCGCCGCGCGGGCGTTACTTCGTCACGCGCAACGGCTCCTCGCTGATTGCCTTTCGTCTCGGCAGCGCGCCGCTGGTCGAGGGTGGCCTGCGCCTGGTCGGCGCGCACACCGACAGCCCCTGCCTGCGCCTGAAGCCCAACGCCATCGTCGAACAGGCGGGCTACGTGAAGTGCGGCGTGGAGGTCTACGGCGGCGTGCTGCTGAACCCGTGGTTCGATCGCGATCTCTCGCTCGCCGGTCGCGTGACGCTCCGCGACAAGCGCGGCGCGCTCGTGAGCGCGCTCATCGACTTCGAGCGCGCGGTCGCCATCATCCCGAGTCTCGCCATCCACCTCGACCGCGAGGCGAACGAGCATCGCTCGATCAACAAGCAGACCATGCTGCCGCCGGTGCTGGCGCTGGCCGGCGGCGAGCCCTTCGACCTGCCGCGCTTCGTCGCCCAGGCGCTGAAGCGTCAGCACCCGGCGCTGGCCCGCGCCGAACTGCTCGACTTCGAATTGAGCTTCTACGACACCCAAGGCCCGGCGCTGGTCGGCGTCGAAGAAGAATTCATCGCCAGCGCGCGGCTCGACAACCTGCTGTCCTGCCACACCGGCCTGGACGCCCTGCTCGGCAACGACGCCGATACCGCACAGCTCTTCATCGCGAGCGATCATGAAGAGGTGGGCAGCACCACCAGCGCCGGCGCGCGTGGCAATTTCCTGAAGAGCGTGCTCGAGCGACTGACTGGTGGCGACGAGGCCTTCGCGCGCGTCATGGCACGCTCGCTCCTGGTCTCCACCGACAACGCCCACGGGATCCACCCGAACTTCGCCGACAAGCACGACGGCCGCCACGGGCCGGTGCTGAACAGGGGGCCGGTGGTGAAGGTGAACAGCAACCAGTCCTACGCGACCAACAGCGAGAGCGCGGCCTTGTTCAAGCACGCGGCACACGCCGCCAAGGTCGAACTGCAGTCCTTCGTCACCCGCACCGACATGGGCTGCGGCGGCACCATTGGCCCGATGACGGCGGCCGGACTCGGCGTGCGCACGGTGGACGTCGGCGTGCCGACCTTCGCCATGCATTCCATCCGCGAACTGGCCGGCAGCGACGACGCCCACGCGCTCCAGCGCGTGCTGCGCGCGTTCTACGCGCTGCCGGATCTCGGGATCGCCAGCGCCTGAGGCTGACGCGCGCTCAAGGTCCCGGCCGGCGCGCGAACATCACGGTGTCGAGATAGGTGAGCACGGTCACGCCGTCCTGGTTGGTGAGCGTGAAGCGAAACTTGACGATGCCGCGGTCGGGCTTGCTGTTCGAGGCGCGCAGCTCCAGGCACTCGATGGCGAGCGCGATGTCGTCCCCAGGGTAGACCGGGTGCGGAAAGCGCAGCTCGTCGAAACCCAGCGCGCCGATCACCGCTTCCGTCCACGGCGCGCCGTTCAGCATCTTCTGCTTCACGCACAGCGTGTACTGGCCCGACGCGGTCAGGCCCTTCAGCCCGCGTTTCCGCGCGGCCGCGTCGTCCATGTGGATGGGCAGCGGATCCCAGCGCGCGTTGAACTCGAGCAGTTCTTCGCGGGTGATGTGGTAGGGACCGAAGTGAAAGACCTCGCCGACGGCGAGGTCTTCGAAGTAGCAGGTGCCTGGCATTGGTGTGAATGGATCCTTCAAACCTGCGATGGCCGAATGAATTCGGCCCTACATGGGATTCCGCGTCGAGCGCGTGAATCTCTCCCTGTAGGGCCGGTTTCAACCGGCCGTGCACGGCGCCATCGGCGTCTGCGATGGCCGAATGAATTCGGCCCTACAGGGGGACGGTTCTCACCGCCTGTCGATGAACGTGTGCTCCTTGCCGATGAAGCCGGTCGAGCGCTGGAAGTCGATGAAGATCTTCTCGTCCTCGACCGCGATCTCCATGGCGCGGCGCGCCTCGGGGATGTCGTTCATCATCATCAGGTCGGCGCGGTTGAACCAGGCCTCGGCGTGGCCGGCGTAGGGCGGGGTGACGGTGCCGCGCGCGGCCTTCATCGCTTCGATGCCCGGGATGTCGTTCATGTAGTGCACCTGCAGGTAGCGCTGCATGCGGAAGCCCTGCGACACGCTGCGGATCAGCGGGCCGTGGTTGGTGCGCCAGTAGAGCTGGCCTTCCTCCAGCGACTGGTTCGGCAGGTGGCGCAGGCAGAAGAACAGCTTCACCAGCGGGCTGTGCTCGTGGGCGATGATGTACTCGTTGGGATTGACCTGCGGGTACTCATAGGCGAACCACATCGGCGACTGGGGCAGGTCGATGAAGTTGCGCTCGTCTTCGAGCAGTTCGTTCATCGCGGCGCTGCCGGCGGGTGTGGCGGCCGCGGCCAGATCGGCCGGCGACTTCCACCACAGCTCGGCCACGCCGTCGTAGATCGGCTCCATGCCGCCGCGCGCGCTGGCGAAGCCGTCGTTGATCGGATCGTCCTTGGTGTGCAGCTGGATGTAGCGATGGATGCCGAGCGTCACGGAATGCTTGGCGACCAGCGGGCCATGCACGGTGCGCCAGTACTGCTGGAAATCTTCGCGGCTCATGCCGGGCTTGCGCCGCAGGCAGAATTCGAGACGGATCATCGGGAGCCTCCCCTGGTGTTGTTCTGGCAATGGGCCGTCGCGGCTGACGGCTCACCGCACTATAGCCGAGGCGCGGCCGGCCGGACGTCCTGCTATCGGGGGAGGCGGACGCGCCGGCGCGCTAGCGTTGCCACCAGCGCTTGGGCTGCGGCGAGGGCGTGGGCGCGCCCGCGTCCTGCCCGGCCTCGCGCGGCGGCGGCAGTGAGCGCTCGATGATCGGCGCGCCGCCGGGTGGCGTGACCTCCGTGCGGGCTGCCTGG
>JAIEQK010000242.1 GCA_019747795.1 Gammaproteobacteria bacterium
CGCCATCATGTACGGCGACCGGTTCACCGGGATCCAAATGTGAAACCCGCCTCGCACACAGAATTCCTGACACCCCCACGCTGTCGATGCCCACCACAGGCGCAACTGATTTCCACGGAAGGTCTCGGTCGAGAGTCGAGCGGCGATCAGGTCAAACCGACATTCCTTGATGCGGTTCTCGGCCTCGCCGCGCGCGAAATAAAAGTCGTCGTACAGTGCGCCTGTCGATCAGCTAGGTACAACCGCGCGCTGCCGTCCCGCTACTGCCTCACTCGCCTTGTTGCCCGCCATTAGATTGAACTGTTCCAACTGTCGACGACCACTAGGACGCCATGGTGCCGCAGAGTTGCCTATCAGAACTATGTTCTCGGCGGCGATTTGTTGGTCTCGAAAACGTCGGCAACGCACGCCAAATGCCGGTGACGCCTCGGCGCCGGTCTCAGGTTGAAGTATTCGCGAATCGGGCCGATAATCCCGCTATGCAGTCGCGCAGACTCAGCTTGGTGCTTATCCTTGTTGTCCTCGTCCAGTCGTGCTGGGCGGTCGGCGAGTGGCTACATATAGACACTCCGCACGAGATGATGCTAACGGTCTCAACATTGAACGCCGACTTGCATCACGAGGCCGGGCATTCGGGTTGCGGGGGATCACACCGGCCATCCGATACCGAACGCAACCACCACCATAGTTGCTTCACACACAGTCCGTTTGCCCTACCTGCATACTTGTTCGTTTCACGCGAAACAACTGAAGCCTTTGCGCCCCCGAACGCGATTCCGCGCTCAACTGACGCTCCTCCCAAGGACATCGATCGACCGAACTGGCGCTCCAGGGCCTGAGCCCGGAGCGTCGTACGTTTAGTGTCGGAAGACGCACTTCATGTGCGTGATCGTCGCCGTACGTCGCTACTTTTTCCCCGAGTCTACTATCGGTGAGATTGATGCGACCCAAATTTCTACTGACATCGGAATATGACATAGCCTCCAGGGTGCAGCCCGCGTTGGCTGTTTCAACCGTGGCAGACGCGCTACAGACATCTTTTACTTTACCGTTCGCCCGGCGATGGCTGCCGATACAGAACCCGAGCCTGACAACTTTCCCAGTAACGTCCGGGGACTGCGTTGTTGCCAGTGACGAGGCGCAGTCAGTGCAGCGTCCACCCTGCACGTTGCAAATCCCAAGCACCCAGCTGGGCGCCAACGGCGCCAAGGACGTCCTCGCGGTAACACTGTCGATCAATCACGCTCCCGTGCGAACCTCTAGGACCGCGTTTGCTTCGAGTCAACGCGTGCCGCGTACCGCCTCCATTAACCAATAGAGCGACGAACCGCCCGATGCTAACGGTCGACGCCCTCAGACACTCTGAGTTTGCGGTGTTCGATCGTGGCGGGCTTCCCTTCCGCGCTATTCGTGGACGCCCTAGGAGCACTTTCATCATGTACCGAGTACTCGCAGCCGTGCTAGCGGCGACCATGCCAACAGGTGTCCCGCATGCCGAAGCTGCCCTGGCGCCTGAGGCCGGGACAGCAGAAGCACTGAGCATCTCGACTACCTTGTCAGGCCAGATATTTACCGTCGAACGCGCCTATGAACTCGCAGGAGTAGCATCTCCATCACTAGAGGCGGCTTTAGCAGAATTGCACATCGCCGAAGCTGGCAATCAGCTCGCACGGCTGCGTCCCAATCCGATGGTGACAATCGACGCCGAAAATGTCGCAGGCTCCGGCCTGTACCGCGGCGCGAAAAGCATCGAAGCGACGACCTCACTCACGCTTCCGATCGAATTGGGCGGAAAACGACTGGCAAGAATTGCCGTGGCTGGTGCCCGCACCGACCGAGCCACCATTCAAGCCGCCATTGCCCAAGTTGAACTCAAATTTAGCGTCGTTCGTGCTTACGCGGAGGCAACCTCGGCGGAGCGCAGACTTGCCACCGCCCAAGACCAAGCTCGTATTGCAGCCGAAGTGCTACGCGCAGCTAAGGTGCGCGTCCAAGCTGGGCAGGCATCCCCGATCGAGGCAGAGCGAGCGAACGTCGCGCGTGTCAATGCCGATGCGGCTCTACTGCGCGAGGAACGCGCAGTCGAAGTCGCTCGGTTTACCCTCTCGCGAGTTGTCGGCCAACCGATCTCCGGCCCGCTCGATGCGGACTGGTTCTCCGACGTACCGACTCATCATGGGCCGCTGCAACCGATTGAAAGCGCCGGAACGCTCGCAATGGCCGCGGTGGAGGCGGATGTGGCAATCGCGGATGCCGGGATGCGCCTTGCCCGCTCTCAACGTGTGCCAGATCTGACACTGAGCGCCGGTGCACGCCGATTTGAGCAAACCAACGATACCGCCGCAATGTTTAGCGTGTCTATTCCAATTCCACTGTTCAACAACGGTCATGCGGCACTAAATCAGGCCGCTGCGGAGCGCGAGCGAGCCGATGCGCAGCGCCGTCTCACCGCCCTGGAGGTAGACCAGGCTATCGCTCGAGCGCAAGCCGATACCGCAAATGCGGCCACTAGTGCTGCGACGGCCACCGGCCCTGCACTAGCAGCCGCAGAGGAAGCCGCCCGGCTCGCTCGTATTGGCTACCGTGAAGGTAAGTACAGCCAGCTTGATCTATTCGACGCCGAGCGGACACTCGCGTCGACACGAGCAACGGCAATTGACGCACTGCTCTCTTACCACATCGCCCAGGCCCAACTTGAGCAGCTTACGGCTCGTGCACCAGCCTTACATGGGGAGTAACTATGAAGTTTCCTTGCATAGCAATAATGCCATTCGTCCTGCTCGCGCTACTTCTGCTGATGGGATGCGACAGCGACGAGCAGCCCAGTCGCAACTCACCGAACACAGTCGCGTCTGAAAGTGGCGCGCAAAGCGACCAATCCGGTAACAACGACGAGGAGGGCGAAATTCACTTGAATGCTGACCAGATCCGGAACGCAGGCATCGAGATGGTGCGTGTCACTCCGAATGGCGGAGGTGCGCTGACGCTGCCTGCGACCATCGAAGGCGACCCCGAGGGGATGCAGGTTGTCTCCGCTTCGGTAGACGGCCGCGTGGTATCACTCACGCGAAATCTCGGTCAACCCATCGAACGCGGAGACACACTGGCTTTGATCGAAGGCGCGGAAGCAGCCTCCCTTAACGCTGAGATAGAGGCTGCACGCGCGAGACTGACGCTAGCGGACGCCAACCTTAGTCGCGAGCAGCGCCTGTTCAGAGAACGCGTGTCACCAGAACAGGATCTCATTTCAGCGCGTACGGCTGCTATCGAGGCGGCAATTGCGCTGCGTCTTGCACAACAACGGGTATCTGCCGTTGGTAGCGGCGGCGGCGCGCTCAACCGCATTGCGATCAGCGCTCCGCTTTCTGGCCACGTGGTCGTCCGCAATGTCACGCTTGGCCAGACTGTCACTGCCGGTACTGAGCTGTACCGCGTCGCAAACCTTGAGCAAGTTGCCGTCTCGCTGGCGTTGTCGCCGACCGACGCTGGCAAGGTGAGACCTGGGTCCCAAATTGAGATCGCATCCGGTGAGCGGAAATCGGCCGCCCGTATCGATTTCGTGTCACCAATCCTCGACGAAGAAACGCGGCTCGCCAGAGTCATCGCGATTATCGACAATCGCGCCGGCCACTGGCGCGTAGGCGAGCCCGTCACGGCTTCAATCCAGGTGTCGGGCAAGAGCGGAGCATCGCTGCTCGTTCCCCAGGACGCTGTGCAATCCATTGAAGGGCGACCTACCGTGTTTGTTCGGACTGACCATGGGTTCATGGCGACTCCCGTCACGCTGGGAGCACCAAATGGCAGCAACATAGTCGTGACATCCGGACTCAAGGGAGACGAACTGCTCGCCGGTCTTAACAGTTTCACCCTCAAGGCTGAGCTAGGTAAGGGTGAAGCAGAGCACGGGCATTAATCATGATCGACCACATCGTCACATTCTCTGTTGAGCGCCGCTGGTTAGTCGTACTCCTAACGCTGATCGCCACGGCGATCGGCGCCTGGGCGATCGCTCGGTTACCGATCGATGCCGTTCCCGACATCACAAACAACCAGGTCCAGGTAAATGTCAATGCTCCTGCCCTTTCGCCCGAGCTCGTGGAGAAGCAAATCGCGTTCCCAATCGAGACAGCGCTTGCTGGAGTGCCCGGCCTTGAGTACACGCGCTCTCTCAGCCGCAACGGGTTCGCGCAGGTCACTGCGGTCTTCTCGGATTCGACCGACATTTACTTCGCTCGCCAACAAGTCGCCGAGCGATTGCGGGCCGCTGAGGAGAATTTGCCCGAAGGCGCCGTGTCCACCATGGGCCCAATCGCTACCGGGCTGGGCGAGATCTATATGTGGACCGTCCATTTCCAGCATCGTAAGGACGACAAGCACAAGCCCGGTGAGCCCGGGATTCAACCCGACGGCAGCTTCATTACGCCGGAAGGCGAATGGCTAGTCAGCGAGGCTGATCAGGCGACCTACCTACGAACCGCGCAGGACTGGATCGTTGCGCCGCTTCTTAAGAATACGCCCGGCCTGGCCGGCGTTGATTCGATCGGGGGCTATGTAAAACAGTTTCAGGTGATCCCCGACCTGCAGCAACTGGCGGCGCTGGGCATGACGCTAACTGACCTTGCCCGGGCTCTTCAAGAGAACAACGTGGGACTCGGCGCAGGGGTGATTAATCGAGGCGGCGAAGGGTTAGCGGTCCGCTCCGACGCGCGAATCCGCAATATCGGTGAGCTGGCCGGCACGGTTATCGCCACCCGCGAAGGCATACCGATTCGACTGGATAAGGTGGCACAGGTACGTCTCGGGCAGGCAATTCGATTCGGCTCTGCCTCAGAGAACGGAAAGGAAGTCGTCGTGGGGACGGCGATCATGCGAATTGGAGAGAATAGCCGTACGGTTGCCTCCGAGGTCGCTAAAAAGATCCAGGCGGTTAACGCTTCTCTTCCCACTGACGTGGTTATTCAGCCGGTGCTTGACCGCACCGCTCTGGTCAATTCCACCATTAAGACCGTAGCAAAGAACCTCACAGAGGGCGCGCTGCTAGTAATTGTTGTGCTTTTCGCGCTGCTTGGTAACTTCCGGGCAGCGCTGATAGCCGCTTTAGTCATACCGCTCACGATGGCCATGACGAGCTTCGGCATGCTGAAGGGGAACGTCTCCGCTAACCTAATGAGCTTAGGCGCCCTAGATTTCGGCCTTATCGTTGACGGTGCAGTCATTATCGTCGAAAACGCTCTACGACGAATCGCAGACCGGCAACACCAACAGGGAATTGTGTTAGATCTCCGCGAGCGGCTCGCGGTTGTTACGCAGGCGGCCCGCGAGATGATCCGACCTTCAGTGTTTGGGCAGGCGATCATCATGCTTGTGTACGTCCCGCTGCTCACCCTGACGGGTGTCGAGGGAAAAACATTTACGCCAATGGCGCTCACGGTCATCCTTGCGTTGATCTGTGCTTTCGTTCTCTCTCTCACTTTCGTGCCCGCCATGCTCGCTATCTGTCTCTCTCACCCGGTTGAGGAAAAAGAAGGGGCGGTAATCCGCTGGCTCAAACGCAAGTACGAGCCAGGCCTGGATCGCGCAATGAGTCGGCCATCGCTTACCGTGGCTGTCGCCGTCGGCATGTTTCTCGCTGCTATCTCGACGTTCTTAGTTCTAGGGCAAGAATTTCTGCCTCAACTCGATGAAGGTGATTTGGTGGCGCAGGTTCTCCGCGTGCCGGGCACGTCGGTCGACCAAAGCCAGGCAATGCAAGCGCGGGTCGAACGTGAGATCGCGCGGCTGCCGGAGGTACGTTTTGTCTTCTCTAAGACGGGCACGGCGGAGCTAGCCTCCGATCCTATGCCTCCGAACATCTCGGATACCTTCATCATCATGAAACCACGGGAGGAATGGCCTGATTCGAAACTAAGCAAGGCAGCGCTTGTTGCAAGAGTTGAAGAAACGTTAAAGAGGTTGCCGGGCAACGCATTTGAGATTAGTCAGCCTATCCAGATGCGCTTTAATGAGTTGATTGCCGGAGTTCGTGGCGACATAGCAGTCAAAGTATTTGGTGATGACCCCGATGCGATGAACTCTACAGCAAGCCAAATCGCCGGCATCTTACGCACAACGGACGGTGCGACCGACGTGCGGATAGAGCAGACAGAAGGCCTGCCGATGCTTGACATCCGACCGCGCCGCGACATTCTGTCGAGACTCGGGATTACAGCGCAGACTGTCCAGGACACGATTTCGGCCGCAATCGGAGGGCGGGACGCCGGGACAATCTTTGAGGGTGATCGGCGCTTCGCCGTTACCATTCGCCTCTCGGATGTCGCTCGAGCCAATTTGCAAACGCTGAATCAGGTACCAGTCCCCCTGCCGAAAGGCGGATTTGTCCCATTGCAAGTGGTCGCTGACATCAGCGTCACCGATGGCCCCAATCAGATCAGCCGAGAAAACGGCAAGCGGCGTGTCGTCGTCCAAGCGAATGTGCGTGGTCGCGACATCGCAGGTGTTGTGGTCGATGCGCAAGCAGAGATCGATTCGAAGGTCTGGCTGCCCGCCGGGCAGTATCTCGATATGGGTGGGCAATTCGAGAAGCTGCAGTCGGCAAGCGAGCGCCTTATGCTTGTTGTGCCAGGCTGCTTCGCGCTCATTGTCCTTCTGCTCTACGGAGCACTAAGAAGCGTGCGCGACGCGGCAATCGTATTCACTGGGGTACCGCTGGCACTCGTCGGGGGTGTCCTGGCGTTGTTTGTGCGAGGCATGCCGTTCTCAATCTCTGCGGCCGTCGGCTTTATCGCGCTTTCTGGCATCGCCGTTTTAAACGGCCTCGTGATGGTGACATCAATCCAAGGGTTGATGGCGCGTGGTGTGGATCGTGAAACTGCCGCGCGCGAGGGTGCTTTGATAAGGTTGCGGCCAGTGGTCATGACAGCCTTGGTTGCTTCCCTTGGCTTCGTACCGATGGCAATAGCGTCTGGGGCGGGTGCGGAGGTGCAAAAGCCCCTTGCGACCGTCGTTATCGGTGGGCTCATTTCTGCCACCTTACTGACGCTGTTCGTACTGCCGACTCTATACGCGCGCTTTGGGCGGCAGGTAGCGACTAATCCGGGCGCTGAGGACCCGAAACTCCCACCAGCGGCCAATCTTGCGGAGGCTTCGTTGTGACCGCAGGTGACATTCGACTCGCTGGCGGCGCGCCTATCGAGCTAGACGCGACCCGAAATCTCCGACAAATATGCCGATCAGGGGGGGCGGACTGGTGTGCGACGACTTCGCCGGCTACAAGGCGCTGTTTGCCGACCACCTCACCGAGGTCGGCTGCATGGCTCATGTGCGCCGCAAGTTCCATGAGTGTTGATTTGCACTGAAACCTGACCCACGTATACAAGATATTTGCATCGAAACCTGACCCACGTAGAGACACTGACCCGCCCCGCGAGAGGGGCGGGGGTTCGAGGAGTGATCGACGTGGCGTTATTGAGTGTGATTCGGCGGTGGCGGCTGCGTGAGGGGCTGGCCATCCGCGAGATTGCGCGGCGGACGGGGCTGTCGCGCAATACGATCAAGAAGTATCTGAAGAGCGGCGTGGTAGAGCCCTTGTACGCGTCGCGCCCGAGCCAGGGCAAGCTGCTGGCGTTCGAAGAGAAGTTGGCGGTGTGGCTTGCGACCGAGGGTCGGAAGGACCGCAAGCAGCGGCGTAACCTACGACAGATGCATGCCGATCTGGTCGCCCTCGGCTACCGGGGCTCCCACGACCGGGTGGCTGCGTTTGCGCGGCAGTGGCGGCGTCAGCAGCGGGAAGCAGTGCAGGAAGCCGGTCGCGGAACGTTCGTGCCGCTGGTGTTCGCGCCGGGCGAGGCGTTCCAGTTCGACTGGAGCGAGGACTGGGCGATGGTGGGCGGCGAGCGGCAGAAGCTCAAGGTCGCCCATATGAACCTCGCGCATAGCCGGGCGTTCGTGCTGCGGGCCTACCGGCAGGAGACCCACGAGATGCTGTTCGACGCGCACAACCACGCGGTCCGGGTGTTGGGCGGCGTGCCGGCGCGGGGCCTGTACGACAATATGAAGACCGCGGTCGACCGGTTGGGGCGCGGCAAGGAGCGAGTGGTGAACGCGCGCTTCAAGACGATGACGAGTCATTACCTGTTCGACACCGAGTTCTGCAATCCGGCCTCAGGCTGGGAGAAGGGCCAGGTCGAGAAGCAGGTGCAGGATGCGCGGCACCGGGTGTGGCACGGGGTGCCGGCGTTCCCGACGCTCGCGGCGTTGAACGCCTGGTTGGAGGCGCGCTGCGTCGAACTGTGGTCATCCATCAAGCATCCCGAGCAGACGACGCGCACGGTGGCCGAGGTGTGGGCGGAAGAGCGGCCTCGGCTGATGACCTTGCCGGCGCCGTTCGATGCCTGCCTCGAGCAGACCAAGCGGGTGTCGCCGACCTGCTTGGTGGCCTTCGAGCGGCATCGCTACAGCGCACCGTCGTCGTTCGCCAATCGACCGGTGAGCCTGCGCGTCTACGCCGAGCGGTTGGTCATCGTCGCTGAAGGCGAGATCATCGCCGAGCACGAGCGACTCATCGCCCGCGGCCATGACCGGCCAAGCCGCACGGTCTACGACTGGCGACACTACCTGGCCGTGGCCCAGCGCAAACCGGGTGCGCTGCGCAACGGCGCGCCGTTCGTGGATCTGCCGCCGGCCTTTAAGCGCCTCCAGAGCGTGCTGCTCAAGCGCCCCGGCGGTGACCGTGAGATGGTCGAGGTGCTGGCGCTGGTGCTGCACCACGACGAGCAGGCGGTGCTGACCGCCGTCGAACAGGCGCTGGACGCCGGCGGGGCGTCGAAGCAGCACGTGCTGAACCTGCTCGCGCGGCTGGTCGAGCCGGCGGCGCCGGCGCCCATCGAAACGCCGCCTCGGTTACAGCTGGCCGACGAGCCGGTCGTGTCAACGGCAACCCAAAATTCCCCAGTTTGGTAACCTAAATTTCCCCACCCGGTTGAGTTTCATCGTCGTGT
>JAIEQK010000056.1 GCA_019747795.1 Gammaproteobacteria bacterium
GCGCCGCGAGCGTGAGCGTGGTGGCGAGACGCGCCTGGTCCGCGGCCCACGCCGCCGAGAGCCACGCGAGCAGGAGCGCGATCCGCGCCAAGGTGCCGGCGCCGGCCCAGCGACCCGCGCGCCACGCCGCGAAGGCCAGGGCCGCGATCGCCACCAGGTTGACGAACTCGGCGGTGAGGTCGATGTGCGCGCGCAGGAGTTCGACCACCACGCTCGCGCACAAGAGCAGCGCCGCCATCAAGTGCATGAACTGCGAGAAGCCGGGCGCGCGCTCGCGTCGCAGCCAGGCGCACCAGGCCATGAGGCCCGCGGCCAGCAGACGCTCACCGAACCAGCCGTTGATCAGCACCATGCCGTGGCCGCGATCGAACATCGACTGCAGCACGTAGAGCGCGGCGAGCAAGGTGAGCATGAAGGCGGCGAAGCCCTCCAGCGCCGCCGACAGTTCCAGGCGCACGGCGAGCGTCAGCACCGCCGCCATGACGAACATGCCGAGCAGGGTCATGGGCAGATCGTCGAACCAGGCCAGCGCCGAGGCGGTCGCGAGCAGCAGCGCAACCACCGCGTGACGCCCGGCCTCGCGCCGGTCACCGAACACGCAGAGCGCCGCCACCGCCCACAGCGCGGCGAGGCCCAGGGTACCGAGCGCGGCCTCGGGCGAGGTGCGTGGGGCGATGCAGTAGGTGAGCGCCAGCGCGACGGTCGGCAACGCGATGAAGTAGCCGTGATCGAGGCGCTCGAGCCACGGCGTGGGCGGGCCGGCGATGTGCCGGCCGTGGTAGCGCTCGACGAGCGGCATGGCGAGATGCAGCGCGACCATCACCAGGAGCGTGGGCTGCATCAGGCCATAGTAGGCCGGCCGGTAGTACTGCGCCGCCCAGCCGAAGAAGAGTCCACCGGCCAGGGTGAAGATGAAGCTCAGGTGGATGAGCGGCCGCCAGCCGCGCGCCATCACCATCGCCAGCACCAGCACCGACAGCGCGCCGTAGTAGCCGTAGACCACCAGCGGCCCGGGATCGCCCAGTGCGAAGGCCGGCGCCGCGTAGGCGCCCAGCATGCCGAGCATGGCGAGCGAGACCGCCTCCGCGCGCACCGCGAACCACCACACCGCGGCGGCGACCAGGATCAGCAGCGTCGCGCCGGCCACGTCGTCGATGTAGCCGAAGAAGGCGAAGGCGCTGTAGGCGGTGAGATAGGCGACGCCGGCGGCTGCGCCGGCCAGTGCGAGTTGCAGACCGCGCCGCGCGACATTGCCCTCCAGCCGCCAGGCCAGCAGCGCAAGCAGCGCGCTTGCCAGCACGCCGCCCGCGAGCTTGTAGTCCGGCGGCACGGCGACGTGCAGAAGCACGTAGCGCATGAGCGCGCCGATACCGATCACGACCAGCGCGCCACCCACCTTGGCCGGCCAGTTGTCGGCGCCGAGCCAGCCGAGCAGCCCCTCGCCCGAGCGCCGCAGACGCGTCGCGCCGTCCTCGCTCTCCCAGGCCAGGAGCCCAAGGAACAGGAGCGCGATGACGAGGGTGTAGGCGAGGCCGATCATGGCGTGGGCTCCGGTTGCGGGCGCGGACATTGTATGGCGGCCCGCGGGGACAGACCCCGAACGCCGTCTGTCCCCGAATCATCGCGGGCCTGGCGCCCTTTGCCTTGCCGCCGGTCGCTCGTCTATAACAGCCGCCATGTCCGACACGCCTGCCGCCACCGACGACCAGAGCGCGATGCGCGCCGACGAGCGTCGCCTGGTGGAGGCCATCGGCGCGCAGATCCGCGAGTTTCGCAAGCAGCTCGACGTGACCATGGCCGAGGTCGCGCACCGCGCGGGGCTCTCGGTCGGCATGCTGTCGAAGATCGAGCGCGGCGTGAGTTCGCCGTCCTTGAGCACGCTCACCACCATCGCCGCCGCGCTCAACGTGCCGGTCACGGCCTTCTTCCGCCGCTACGAGGAGCAGCGCGACTGCGCCTACGTGCGCGCCGGCGAGGGCCTGGTGATCGAACGCGCCGGCACCCGCGCCGGCCACGAGTACCGCCTGCTCGGTCACAGCATCCGCAGCCACATCACGGTCGAGCCCTACCTGGTCACGCTGACCGACGAGTCGGAGGTCTTCCCGCTGTTCCAGCACGCGGGGGTGGAATTCATCTACCTGCTGGCCGGCGAGGTGCTCTACCGCCACGGCCGCAAGACCTACCACCTGAAGCCCGGCGACTCGCTGTTCTTCGACTCCGAGGCGGCCCACGGGCCTGAAGAGCTGATCAGCCTGCCGGTGCGCATGATCGCGGTCCTGAGCCGCGCGCGGGAGCACGACTGAGCGCTCGCGGGGCCTTGCCGGGATTTTCCTATTGGGATAATTTTGTTCCCAGAATGCAATTTCCCGAGAGGCAGCCCCATGTGCGGCATCGTCGGCCTGTTCGCCAAGACGCCTGAATTCGAAACCCAGCTCGGCTACTACCTCGCGCCCATGCTGCTGGAGATGACCGACCGCGGGCCGGACAGCGCCGGCGTCGCCATCTACCGCAACCCGGTGCCGGAGGGCCAGGTGAAGCTGACCCTGCTCGCCACCGCGCCCGATTTCGGCTGGGGCGACTTCGAGTACGGGCTGCGCCAGGCCTTCAACGGCGTGACCGGCCTGTGGTTGAACGGCAACCACGCCATCCTCACCGCCTACGCCTGGAGCGCGGAGCTGATCGCCTGGCTGCGCGCCAATCACCCGAGCTTGCGCATCAACAGCTCCGGCCAGGTGATCGAGATCTACAAGCAGAAGGGCCTGCCGGCCGAGGTCGCGCGCAACTTCGGCGTCGGCCAGTTCGTCGGCACCCATGCGCTGGCCCACACCCGCATGGCGACCGAGAGCGCGGTGACGACCGAACACAGCCACCCCTTCTCCACCGGTGAAGATCTCTGCCTGGTGCACAACGGCTCGCTGTCCAACCACAACCGCCTGCGCACCCAGCTGATGCGCCGCGGCATCCACTTCACCACCGACAACGACAGCGAGGTCGCCGCCGGCTACCTCACCTGGCGCCTGCGCGAGGGCGACAGCCTCGAGGCCGCGCTGGAACGCGCGTTGGTCGACCTGGACGGCTTCTACACCTTCGCCATCGGCACGCGCGACGGCTTCGCGGTGCTGCGCGACCCGGTGGCCTGCAAGCCGGCCGTGATCGCCGAGACCGACCAGTGGGTCGCGATGGCCTCGGAATACCGCGCGCTCGCGGTGCTGCCGGGCGCCGAGCAGGCCGACAGCTGGGAGCCGGCGCCCGGCCGCATCTACAGCTGGAGCCACTGACATGAGTCAACGCTACGACCTCGCGCAGGGCAGCACGCGCGAGCTGAACAGCTGGCTGCATCACTACAACGGCACCGGCGAGTCCGCCGCCTGGCAGGTGGTGAACCCGAACGGCGCGCACAATCTCGCCGTCGGCCTGGACGCGCCCATCACCGTCGATATCGAGGGCCACGTGGGCTACTACTGCGCCGGCATGAACAAGTACGCGCAGGTCACGGTGCACGGCAACGCCGGCCCGGGTGTGGCCGAGAACATGATGTCGGGCCTGGTGCGCATCACCGGCAGCGCCTCGCAGTACGCGGGCGCGACCGCCCACGGCGGGCTGCTCGTCATCGAGGGCGACGCGAGCTCGCGCTGCGGCATCTCGATGAAGGGTGTGGACATCGTGGTGCACGGCTCCATCGGCCACATGAGCGCCTTCATGGCGCAGAGCGGGCGGCTGGTGGTGTGCGGTGACGCGGGCGAGGCGCTCGGCGACTCGCTCTACGAGGCGCGGCTCTACGTGCGCGGCAACGTCGCCGGGCTCGGCGCCGACTGCGTCGAGAAGCCGATGAAGGACAAGCACAAGCTGGAACTCGAGAAGCTGCTCTGCGAGGCGGGGATCACCGGCGCCGACGCCGGCGAGTTCCGCCGCTTCGGCTCGGCGCGCAAGCTGTACAACTTCAACGTGGACAACGCCGATGCCTACTAAGCGCCGCCGCAAGCACGACAACGACAAGCAGGAGCTGCGCTCGCGCCTGCGCGAATCGGCGACCTTTCCGCGCAGCGTGATCGCCGAGATCCAGCGCGCCGCGCGCACCGGCATCTACGACATCCGCGGCTTCGGCGCGAAGCGCCACGTGCCGACCTTCGACGACCTGCTGTTCCTCGGCGCGAGCATGTCGCGCTACCCGCTCGAAGGCTATCGCGAGCGCTGCGACACCAACGTCACGCTCGGCACGCGCTACGCGAAGAAGCCCATCGAGCTCAAGATCCCGGTGACGGTCGCCGGCATGAGCTTCGGCGCGCTGTCGGCGCCGGCCAAGGAAGCACTCGGCCGCGGCGCGACCATCGCCGGCACCAGCACCACCACCGGCGACGGCGGCATGACGCCGGAAGAGCGCGAGCATTCGAAGATCCTGGTCTACCAGCTGCTGCCGTCGCGCTACGGCATGAACCCCGACGATCTGCGTCGCGCCGACGCCATCGAGGTGGTGGTCGGCCAGGGCGCGAAGCCCGGCGGCGGCGGCATGCTGCTCGGCCAGAAGATCTCGCCGCGCGTGGCGGCGATGCGCGACCTGCCGGCCGGCATCGATCAGCGCAGCGCCTGTCGCCATCCCGACTGGACCGGCCCGGACGATCTCAAGATCAAGATCGAGGAGCTGCGCGAGATCACCAACTGGGAGAAGCCCATCTACATCAAGATCGGCGCCGCGCGTACCTACTACGACACCGCGCTCGCGGTGAAGGCCGGCGCCGACGTGGTGGTGCTGGACGGCATGCAGGGCGGCACCGCCGCGACCCAGGACGTATTCATCGAGCACGTCGGCATTCCGACTCTGCCAGCGCTGCGCCAGGCGGTCGAGGCGTTGCAGGATCTCGACATGCACCGCAAGGTGCAGTTGATCGTCTCGGGCGGCATCCGCACCGGCGCGGACGTCGCCAAGGCGCTCGCCATGGGCGCCGACGCGGTGTCCATCGGCGTCGCGGCCCTGATCGCGCTCGGCGACAACGGCCCGGAGTTCGAAGACGACTACAACCGTCTCGACAGCTCGGCCGGCTACTACGACGACTGGCACGAGGGCCGCGATCCGGCCGGCATCTCCACCCAGGACGACGAACTCGCCGCGCGCTTCGACCCGGTGCTGGGCGGCCGGCGCCTCGCCAACTACCTGCGCGTACTGACGCTCGAGGCGCAGACGCTGGCGCGGGCCAACGGCAAGAGCCACGTGCACAACCTCGAACCCGAGGATCTCGTCGCGCTGACCATCGAGGCCGCGGCGATGGCCAAGGTGCCGCTCGCCGGCACCGACTGGATCCCCGGTCACGGCAAGTTCTGAGCGACGCACTTACCAACCCACGCATCATTCCCGGAGGCAGGCATGGCTACCGATCTGGCGCAAGTCGCGAAGGCAAAGGGCATCAAGTATTTCCTGGTGAGCTTCGTCGACCTGTTCGGCGCCCTGCGCGCGAAGCTGGTGCCGGCGAGCGCCATCAAGATGATGCAGCGGGACGGCGCGGGCTTCGCCGGCTTCGCGGTGTGGCTGGACATGACGCCGGCCCATCCCGATATGTTCGGCCGGCCGGATCCCGACAGCCTGGTGCAGCTGCCCTGGAACCGCGAGGTGGGCTGGCTCGCGGCGGATCTGTGGATGGATGGCGCCGAGGTCGAGGCCTCGCCGCGCGTGGTCCTGAAGCGCCAGGTGGAGAAGGCGGCGAAGCTCGGCTATCGCATGAAGAGCGGCGTCGAGTGCGAGTACTTCCTCATCAGCCCGGACGGTAGCACCATCTCAGACCCGGCCGACGCGCAGTCCAAGCCCTGCTACGACCAGCAGGCGCTGATGCGCCGCTTCCCGGTGATCCGCCAGATCTGCGATGCCATGCTGGAGCTCGGCTGGGGGCCGTACCAGAACGACCACGAGGACGCGAACGGCCAGTTCGAGATGAACTGGGACTACGACGACGCGCTGGTCACCGCCGACCGTCACGTGTTCTTCAAGTACATGGTGAAGACCATCGCCGAGCAGCACGGCTACCGCGCGACCTTCATGCCCAAGCCCTTCACCAACCTGACCGGCAACGGCTGCCATGCCCACGTCTCGGTGTGGGACAAGACGGGCGCGAAGAACCTGTTCGCGAACGCCAAGGACCCGCTCGGCCTCTCGCCGCTCGCCTACCAGTTCCTCGGCGGCATCATGCAGCACGCGACCTCGCTCTGCGCGCTGTTCAACCCCACGGTCAACAGCTACAAGCGCATCAACGCGCCGGTCACCACCTCCGGCGCGACCTGGTCGCCGAACGCGGTGACCTATGCCGGCAACAACCGCACCCACATGATTCGCGTGCCGGACGCCGGCCGCTTCGAACTGCGCCTGCTGGACGGCTCGACCAATCCCTACCTCGCCCAGGCGGGCATCCTGGCCGCGGGTCTCGACGGCATCGAGCAGCAACGCGACCCCGGCGCGCCGCTGCACATCAACATGTACACCGAGGGCCACACGGTGAAGTCGGCGAAGAAGCTGCCGGCGACCCTGCTGGATGCGCTCCGCCTGTTCGAGAAGAACAAGGAGATGCGCGCCGCGCTCGGCGAGGACTTCGTCGATTCGTACATCAAGCTCAAGATGGGCGAGTGGCGCGAGTACACGGCGCATTTGAGCGAGTGGGAGCGGCGGAACACGCTGGATTGCTGAGCCGTGCCTGGAGGCTTGAGATCTCGATTGTAGGGCGGGTTTCGACCCGCGATGCACGGAACCACTGAGCGCCGGGCGACGTATGTCTCGATGCCGTGCATGGCCGATTGAAATCGGCCCTACAATGTTCACGACAACTGTTGGATCTGCATGTTCGAACTCCTGAAACGCGGTCTCTCCGGCGGCCGGCCGCCGCGCCAACTGCCGGCGCCGCGCCCGCTGAAACCGAGCTACGACGTCGTGATCATCGGCGGCGGCGGTCATGGGCTCGCCTGCGCCTACTACCTCGCGCGCACCTTCGGCATCACCAAGGTGGCGGTACTGGAAAAGGGCTGGCTCGCGTCCGGCAACACCGCGCGCAACACCACCATCGTGCGCTCCAACTACCTCACGCCCGACGGCGTGCGCTTCTACGACGAGTCGGTGCGGCTGTTCCGCAACCTGTCCCACGAACTCGACTTCAACATCATGTACGGCGAGCGCGGTCACCTGACGCTCGCCCACACGGATGCCGCGATGCGCACCGCGCGCTGGCGGGCCGAAGTCAACCAGCATCTCGGCGTGGATTCGAGCCTGGTCTATCCCGACGAGATCGCGCGCCTGTGCCCCGAGCTCAACTTGAGCGAGGACGTGCGCTATCCCATCCTCGGCGCGCTCTACCATCCGCCCGGCTCCATCGCGCGCCACGACGCGGTGGCCTGGGGCTATGCGCAGCGCGCGGCCGAACTCGGCGTCGAGATCCACACCCACACCGAAGTCACGGGCATCGATATCCAGAACGGCCGCGTGGTGGGCGTGAAGACCAACCGCGGCGACATCGCCTGCGGCAAGGTGATGCAGGCGGTGGCCGGCATGAGCTCGGAGCTGGCGCGCCTGGCGGGCTTCCGCCTGCCGATACGCACCATTCCGCTGCAGGCCTGCGTGTCGGAGGCGGTGAAACCCTTTCTCGATCCAATCATCGTCTCGGGCTCGCTGCACATCTACGTCTCGCAGTCCGCGCGCGGCGAACTCGTGATGGGCGGCTCGACGGATCCCTATCCCCTGTACTCGACGCGCTCGACGCTCGAGTTCAAGGAAGACCTCATGATGCACATGCTGGAACTGTTTCCCTTCATCGGTCGGCTGCGCGTGCTCCGTCAGTGGGCCGGCATGGCCGACATGACGCCGGACTTCAGCCCGGTGATGGGACTGACGCCAGTGGAGAACTACTACATCGACGCGGGCTGGGGCACCTGGGGCTTCAAGGCCACGCCGGTGTCCGGCACCTGCATGGCCGAGACCATCGCGACCGGCAAGCCGCACCGCCTGTGCGCGCCGTTCTCGCTGGAGCGCTTCTACAACTACGCGCAGGTCGGCGAAAAGGGCGCGGCCTCGGTGGGGCACTGAGCATGAAGCTGATGCCCTGCCCGCTGAACGGTCCGCGCAACATCGCCGAGTTCGTCTACGGCGGCGTGGTCGGCGCGGCGCCCGATCCGGCAAGCGTCGACGACCGCGCCTGGGCCGAGTACCTCTTCATCGAGAGCAACACCCGCGGCGTGGTGCGCGAGTGGTGGTTCCACGCGCCGACCGCCTACTGGTTCATCGCCGAGCGCGACACCGCCACCGACGAGATCCTGAAGACCTACCCGGCGAGTGAACTGGGCAAGGCCAGCGTGGAGTCCGACGCATGAGCGACCTGCGTCTGCCGCCGCCCTGGGGCGCGCGCATCGATCGCGGGCGCACCGTGACCTTCCGCTTCGACGGCGACACCTACCGCGGCCTCGCCGGCGACACCATCGCCAGCGCGCTCGCGGCAAACGGCGTGCGCACCGTGTCGCGCTCGTTCAAGTACCACCGCCCGCGCGGCATCCTGTCGCTGGCCGGTAACGACGCCAACCTGCTGGTGCAGGTCGGTCCCGAGCCGAACGTGCGCGCCGACACACGCCTCATCGAGCCCGGTCTCGTGGTCAGCGCGCAGAACGTGTTCGGCAGCGCGCGGCGCGACTTCGGCCGCGCCATCGAGGCGCTGAGCCGTTTCCTGCCGGTCGGGTTCTACTACCACGCGTTCTACAAGCCGGGCCGCGCCTGGCGCCTGTGGGAACCGATCATTCGACGCCTCGCGGGCCTCGGCCACGTCGCGCGGAGCGACGTGCACGAGACGGTCGACCACGTGCACCTGTTCGCCGACGTCGCCGTGATCGGCGGCGGCGCGGCCGGCATGAGCGCGGCGCTCGCGGCGGCCGGGGCCGGCGCCGAGGTGCTGCTGCTGGACGATGGCCACGACCTGGGCGGCGCACTGTGCTGGAGTCGCGTCGAGGCGCGGCGCGCCGAGCAGGCGCGCGCGTTGGACGATCTGCGCCTGGGCGTCGCGGCCGAGCCGCGCATCAGGGTGCTGCGCGGGGCGACCTGCACCG
>JAIEQK010000301.1 GCA_019747795.1 Gammaproteobacteria bacterium
TCGGCACGCGCCGTCCGCCGGTGCTGGAATTCCTGTGCGGCGCCCACGCGCTGGTGACCTGCGCCGGCGCCTGGCAGCTCGCCGCCGGCTCGGTGGGCGTGGCCGCGGCCGCCGCCCTGCCGTTGGTGGTGGTGTTCAGCGTCGCACTCGCCTTCACGCTGCGCGTGAGCTACAAGCTGCACATGGCCGCCGGTGGCGATCGGCGCGCGGTGCTCACGGCCACCGTCGACCATGCCGTGGCCGCCAGCCTGCCGGCCAGCGGCGTGCTCGCGCTGCTAGGACTGACGCTCTGCCTGTCGCCGCTGGCGGCGCTCGCGGAGCTCGGCCGCATGCTGCTGCTGGGCTGCGCCTGCGCCTGGCTCGCCGCCTTCGGCGTCGGCGCCGCGCTGCTCGCCACGGTGCCGCGCCGGCCGCAGGAGATCGCGCCGTTTCCACTCGCGGTGCCGGCGCGCTGGCTGTCGGTGCTGCTCGCGCTGACCCTCGCGCTGGCCACGGTCGGCGGCCTGCCGCGCTTCATTCGCGAGGCCGCGCCGGCAGACTACCTGCCACGCGACGGCCTGGGCCACGCGGCGCTGGCGGAACAGGCGCGGCACTTCGGCGGCGCGCTGTGGTTCGAACTCAGCGTACGGCTGCCGGCGCCAGCTG
Organism: Gammaproteobacteria bacterium; assembly: GCA_019747795.1. GTDB lineage: Bacteria > Pseudomonadota > Gammaproteobacteria > JADJYF01. The sequence goes on from JAIEQK010000301.1 coordinate 646, forward strand.
CGCCCGAGCCGGCCGGCCCGGGCGGCCTGACCCCGACCGACGGCGCGGAGGCCTGGTTCAGCGCCGAGCGCCTCGCCAAGCTGCGGGCGCTGGACGCGTACCTGCGGAGACTGCCGGGGGTGAGCCGCGTGGATTCGCTCGCGCCGCTGCTGGAGGTCGGCCGCCAGGTCAATGACGGCATCGAGCTCGCGCCCTTCGACCTGAACCTGCTGTACAAGCGCCTGCCGGGCGCGGTGCGCCGCGCGCTGCTCGATCCCTTCGTGCAACCGTCGCAGGACGCGTTGCGCTTCGAGGTACACGTCGGCGAGCTGCCGCCCGACATGCCGCGCGCCGCGCTGCTCGCGCGCCTGCGTCATGACCTCGAACAGCGCTTCGGCCTCGCCGCCGACGCCTATCGCCTCGACGGTCCCTTCGTAGGCTACGCGCGCGGCGCCGATCACCTGCCGCCCACGCTGGTGGTGCTGGGCGCGCTCGGCGCGCTGTCCAGTCTCGCGCTGGTGATCCTCGGCGGGCGCACGCCCCAGGCCGCGAGCCGCATGCTGATCCCGACTCTGATCGCCGGCCTCGGCGTGATGGGTCTCGCCGGCTGGCGCGGCCTGCGCGTCGACCTGCTCACGGTGTGCGCGAGCGGCGTGGCCTTCGCGCTGTTCGTGCAGATCCGCAACGCCGGTCGCCAGCTGCTCGCGCCCCCCGCCGCCGAATCGCTGCGCAGCGGCACCGCACCACCGCCGGTGCGCGATCCCTACGGCTCGACCGTCATCGCCATCGGCACGGTGAGTGTCGCCGCCGGCCTGCTGGTGCTCACCACCGCGAGCTTTCCGCCCACCGCGCGCTGGGGTGGACTCTGCGCCGCGACCCTGGTCCTCGCGATGCTCGCATCACAGCGCGTCGCGGGCCGCACGCGTCGCGACGCGTGATACACGCGCGCAACATCGCTGATTTGCTTATCCCCAGACGCTGCATTAAGGTCGACCCCGCACGCCGAATGGCGGCACACGAAGAGGAGGAGGCAGCCATGAACAACAATATTCCCACCCTGCGCGCCCGCGTCGGCAAGGTGACCCGCGCCCTGCATCTCGCGCTCGGCATGGCCTGCGCGGCCACCGCGTCGTTCGCCGCGCAGGCGGACGAGACCTGTCTGTCGCCCTACATGGCGAAGATCGTCGGCCAGGAAGACTACGTCTACATCTGGACGCTGGGCATGCCCGGCCTCGGCGACGAACAGGACAAGCTGGTGACGGTCGACGTCAATCCCGCCTCCAAGGACTACGGCAAGGTGATCGCGTCGCTGTCGGTCGGCGGGCGCAACGAGGCGCATCATTCCGACCTGACCGACGACCGCGCCTATCTCTGGGCCGCGGGCCTCGACACCAACAAGATCTTCATCTTCGACGTGAAGAGCGATCCGTCCAAGCCGACCCTGAAGAAGACCATCAGCGACTTCGTCGAGAAGAGCGGCGGCGTGGTCGGCCCGCATTCCACCTACGCGATGCCGGGGCGCATGCTGGTCACGGGCCTGTCCAATCACAAGGACCACGGCGGCGAGACCGCGATGGTCGAATACACCAACGACGGCGAGTACATCGCGACCTACTGGATGCCGAAGGACGGCGACCTGAAGGGCGCGGTGAAGTCCGGCAAGTTCGCCGACGGTTACAACTACGACGTGCGCGCGCTGCCGCGTCGCAATGCGCTGATCACGTCGTCGTTCACCGGCTGGAACAACTACATGATGGACCTCGGCAAGATGATGGGGGACGCCGAGGCCATGAAGCGCTTCGGCAACACCGCCGTGATCTGGGACCTGCACACCCGCCAGCCGAAGAAGGTGCTGGACGTACCCGGCGCGCCCCTCGAAGTGCGCTGTGCCTGGGGCGCGGATCGCGACTACTGCTTCACCACCACCGCGCTGACCTCGAAGATCTGGCTGCTGGCGGCGGACAAGGCCGGCGACTGGACCTCGCAGCCGGTCGGCGACATCGGCGATGCGAGCAAGATCCCGCTGCCGGTGGACATCTCCATCTCGGCTGACGACAAGCACCTGTGGGTCAACACCTGGAACGACGGCATGACGCGTCTGTTCGACGTGTCCGATCCGCACAAGGCCAAGGAGGTCTACTCGCACAAGATAGGCGACCAGGTGAACATGCTGTCGCAGAGCTGGGACGGCAAGCGCGTCTATTACACGTCGTCCCTGCTCAGCAACTGGGACAAGAAGGAAGGCAAGGCCGGCGACCTGCAGTACTTCAAGGCCTACACCTGGGACGGCGAGCAGTTGAAGCAGCAGTTCGCCATCGACTTCATCGCCGCCAAGCTTGGCCGGCCGCACCAGATGCGCTTCGGCGCGAAGGCGCTGTACGCCAACGCGCCCGCCGCGCCCGAGGCGCCACGCGTGGCGGACGCCAAGCCCTGAGGCGCAGACTCGCCCAGTGATGCGCGTTGTCGGGCGGCGCTTCCGCGCCGCCGCCTTGTTGCTGGCCGCCGCGTTCGCGCCGAACGCGGCGGCTCACCAGAAATCCTCCACGCCGCCGGTGGTGCTCGCCCCCGGCTACGGCAAGCTCGACTATGCCGCGCCGGTCGCCGGCACCTATCATTTGCCACCGGTGCGGGCGGCGGCCGATGCGCCCTACGTCGACAGCGCTGGCAAGCGTGGCCGACTGCACGAACTCTATGCCGGCCGGGTCACCCTGCTGGCCTTCATCTACACCCACTGCGACGACGTCAATGGCTGTCCACTCGCGACCTTCGTCATGGGCCAGGTGGCCAAGCGTCTCGCCGCCGACGCGCGCATCGCGCCGCATCTGCGCCTGGTGAGCTTCAGCTTCGATCCGGCGCGCGACACGCCGGAGGTGCTCGCGCGCTACGCCAAGTCGTTTCGCGCGCCGGGCGCGAGCTGGGACTTCGTCACGAGTCCCGACGCGGAGAGTCTCGCCACGACGCTCGAGGCCTACCAGCAGAGCGTGCAGCAGGACCAGGGCCACGCCTTCGCCCACGTGCTGCGCGTGTTCCTGGTCGACGCCAGGCGGCAGGTGCGGAACATCTACAGCCCGGCCTTCCTGCACGCCGACACGCTGGCTGCCGACATCCAGACGGTGCTGATGGAACAGGGCGACCTGGCGCCTGGCGACGGGCAGCATGCGCCAGCCGCGCCGGTCAGCGCCGCGGCGAACGACGCGTCGCTGGGTCTGCCGCCCGCGCCGACGCCGGCCGCCGACGGGCGCGAGGTGGCGCTCGGCGAGCGGCTGTTCTTCGATCGCCGCCTGTCGCTGAACGGCACGCTGTCCTGCGCCATGTGCCACGTGCCCGCGCAGGGCTACGCGGTGAACGATCTCGCCACCGCGGTCGGCATCGAGGGCCGCACGGTGAAGCGCAACGCGCCGACGCTGTTAAACGTGGGCTTCCTCGACACGCTGTTCCACGACGGCCGCGAACGCAGCCTCGAGACCCAGGCCTGGTCGCCGCTGCTGGCGGTGAACGAAATGGCCAATCCCTCCATAGGCCACCTGCTCGACAAGCTCGCCGGCCTGCCGGGCTACGCAGACGAGTTCCGCGCGGTGTACAGCGCGGGTCCCGGCATGGAGAACGTCGGCCGCGCGCTCGCCGCCTACGAACGCTCGCTCATCGCCGGCGGCAGCCCCTTCGATCGCTGGTACTACGGCAAGCAGGCCAACGCGCTCAGTGCCCGCGCGCAGCAGGGCTTCGCGCTCTTTCGCGGCAAGGCGCGCTGCAGCGCCTGTCACACCGTCGGCGAGAACTCGGCGCTCTTCACCGATCAGAAGATGCACAACACGGGTCTCGGCTACCTGGTCTCAATGCTGCCCGCCGGCGGTCGACGCGCGAGCGAACTCGCGCCCGGCACGACGCTCGAATACGACCTGGCCGCGGTGGCGTCCTCGGCCGAGGCGCCGCCGAACGATCTGGGCCGCTACGAGGTGACCCAGGATCCGGCCGATAGATGGCGCTATCGCACGCCGTCCCTGCGCAACGTCGCGCTGACCCGTCCCTACATGCACAACGGTGGTCTCTCCACGCTGACCGACGTGGTCGAGTACTACGATCGCGGCGGCGTGCCGAACGAAGGACTCGATCCCCTGATCTCGCCGCTCGGCTTGAGCGCCGACGAGCGCGGCGCGCTGGTGGCCTTCCTCGAGAGCCTGACCAGCCCCGCCGTCACCGCCCTCGTCGAGCGCGCACAGCGCGTGCCGGTGGGCAATCCCGTACAGGCTTCGCCGTGAGTGCGCTGCGCGCGCCGTTTCGTCACTGCCCCGCCTGCGCACGTGGCAGCGTCTGCGTCGACACGCGTGTGTTCCTGTGCGAGCACTGCGCCTTTCGCTACTACCACAACGTCGCGGCGGCGGTCGCGGCCTTCATCGTCCACGACGGTGCGCTGCTGTTGACGCGGCGTGCGCATGCGCCGGCCGCGGGCACGCTCGATCTGCCGGGCGGCTTCGTCGATCCCGCGGAAAGCCTGGAAGCCGCGCTGGCGCGGGAGCTCGCCGAGGAACTCGCGCTGACGCCGCTGCCAGCGACGCCGCGCTACTTGTTCTCCGTGCCGAACGTCTACGAGTACGCCGGCGTGACCTACGCCACCGCCGACGCGTTCTTCCTGATCGAATGCCTCACGCGCCCTCCGCTCGCCGCGCTGGACGACGTGAGTGAGACGCTGTGGCGTCCGTTGGCGGAGATCGACCTCGCCGAGATCGGCCTCGATTCGGCACGCGAGGCCCTGCGGAGATTTCGCGGCTCGTGATGCGCGGGCAATCGGGGACAGACCACGGTTTCCGCGGAGCGGAAACCGTGGTCTGTCCCCGATTGCATCACAGGGTCTGCAAAAACCTCTCGATCGCGTCCAGCACCCGCCCCTCCTGCTCGAGATGCGGCGCGTGGCCGCAAGCGTCGAGGTCGACGCGCGTGACTGGCCCGCTGACTCGAGCGTTGATGCTCTCGACGTGCACCGGCGTGTTGTAGGCGTCGTCCTTGCCGCGCACGGTCAGCACCGGCACGCGAATGTCCGCGAGCCAGTGCTCGATGTTCCAGGCGCGGAAGCCCTCTGCGAGCCAGGTGTCGCACCAGCCGCGGAAGGCGCAGTCGACGTTGTCGCCGTGGTAGCGCGCGAGCCTGGCGCGCAGGTCCGTGGTGGCGTAGGCCTCTCGCGCGCGCTCGATGTTGGCAACGGTCTTGGCTTCGGTCAGCACGTGGGGCGCCATCACCACCAGGCCACGCACGCGCGGATCACCGGTCGCGCCGGCATAGATCAGCGCGATGGAGGCGCCGTCGCTGTGCCCGACCAGCACGCAATCATCGATCTCCGCCGCGTCCAGCAGGCGCGGCAGGACCTCCAGCGCGTCGCGGGTGTGGAAGTCGAGGGGACGGGGCAGCGGCACGGACGAAGAGCGTCCATACCCCGGGCGCGAATAGGTGAGGACGGGCAGACCGGTGCGCGCGGCGAGCGCGGCGGGAAAGCCGCGCCACTGTGCCACCGAGCCCAAGCCCTCGTGCAACAGCACGAGGGTGGGACCGGCACGGTTGCCGGGCACGCGCGCGACCTCGAGCGCGAACCCGGCCGCGGCGAGCGTGCCCGCCGTCGCCTGCGTCATGCGCTGCGACTCAGGCGGCGAGCAGCCCCTGGCCGTTGGCCCAGTCCAGGGTCTTGGCCATCGCGCGTTCGAACTTGTCGAACAGCTCGTCGATCTGCGCCGGGGTGATGATGAGCGGCGGGCAGAAGCCCATCACGTCGCCGATCGCGCGGCAGATGAGGCCTTCGTCGTGGCAGTGCTTCAAGCACTCCGCGCCGACCTTGCCGGCCGGTTCGAAGGGCGCCTTGGTGGTCTTGCTCGCCACCAGTTCCACCGCGCCGATGAGTCCCACGCCGCGCACCTCGCCGACCAGCGGGTGATTGTTGAAGCGCGCGAGCCGCGCCTGGAATTGCGGGCTCAGGGCCGCCGCGCGCGCGAAGATACCGTCGCGCTCGTAGATCTCGAGGGTCTTCAGCCCGACCGCGCAGGCCACCGGGTGACCGCTGTAGGTGTAGCCGTGGCCGAAGGGGCCCATGTCGTCGGCCGCGTTCAAGAGCGCCTGGTAGATCTCGCCCTTCACCACCACCGCGGACAGCGGCTGGTAGGCGGAGGTCAGCGCCTTGGCGAGCGACATGGTGTCGGCCTCGATGCCGTAGGTGTCGGCGCCGAAGGGCTTGCCGGTGCGGCCGAAGCCGCAGATGACTTCATCGTCGATGAAGAGCACGTCGTACTTCTTCAGCACCGCCTGCACCTTCTCGAAATAGGTGCGCGGCGGCGTGACCACGCCGCCCGCGCCCATCACCGGCTCGGCGATGAAGGCCGCGACGGTGTCCGGGCCTTCCTTCAGGATCAGCTGCTCGAGGTTGTTCGCGAGCCGCGTCGCGAACTCCTCCTCGCTCTCGCCGGGCAGCGCGTTGCGCCAGTAGTGCGGCAGGTCGGTATGCAGGAAGCGTCCGCCGGGCAGCGGCAGGTCGAAGCCCTTGTGCGACATCGCAAGGCCAGTGAGGCTGCCGGACGCGAGGGTGATGCCGTGGTAGCCCTTCACGCGGCCGATGATCTTCTTCTTCTGCGGCCGGCCCATGACGTTGTTGTAGTACCAGATCAGCTTGATCTGGGAATCGTTGGCGTCGGAGCCGGAGTTGCCGAAGAACACCCGCGCGTCCGGAATCGGCACCATGGCCTTCAGCTTCTCGGCCAGCAGCACGCCGACCTCGTGGCTCTTGCTCGCGAAGAGCTGCGCGTAGGAGAGCTGCTTGATCTGATCGTAGGCGGCGCGCGCCAGCTCTTCGTTGCCGTAGCCGAGCGCGGTGCACCACAGGCCCGCGAGGCCTTCGAGGTACTGCTTGCCCTGGTCGTCGTACATGTACACGCCTTCGGCGCGCTGGAGCATCATCGGGCCGGTGCGGTGGTGCTGACCGAGATGGGTCTGGGGATGCAGCAGGGCGTCGAGGTCCCGTGCCGCCATGCTACCTGGTTGGATGCTCATGACCTCTCTCCTTCGCGCGATGGTGTCTCGAGGCTCCATTCTAGGAGGCCGACTCCACCGCAGGGAAGCGCGTCACGGCGCGGCGGCGGGCGCGCGGCGCGGCTCCACGGTGACGAAGATGTCGTTCGGCGTCGGGTCCACCAGCACCACCAGCGGCTGCTGTTCGAGGTGGGCGAGATCGCTGCCGGTCACCTTGACCCACAGGCCGTGCAGGCTCTGCACGACCGTGATCTCGGACTTGCCGGCGGTCAGCCCGCGGATCAGGAAGGGCCGCATCTCGGCCGGCACCTGCACCTCGCTGCCGGTGAAGTGCGAAGCCATCCCGGGACTGATCTGCACGTAGGGTTCCTGGGCGAGTTCCTGCACGGCCTCGGCGCGACGCTCCGCGCTCACGCGGTAGACCAGGAAGGGCGGCAGCACGACCGCGCCCTGGTCCTCGGCCGTGGGGGCGTGGATCCAGGGATGGCTGACGGCGACCGCCGCCGGCCCGGCATCATCGCCGCCGCAGGCGGCGAGCGAGCCGGCGAGGATGGCCGCGAGCAGCAGCGTCCCGCCACGCGGACGCGTCGTGAAATGGCGAGGGTGGTTCATGGGACGTGAGTGCGGATGCACGCCGTCTCGGTTCAGATCCCGCGCCGGACAGGTAAACTGCTTCATTACCCTAAACCAGGCTCGCACAAGGGGGACGCTTTGTTCCAACTCGACCATCTCCGTGGACTCGCGGACGTGCCGCGCCTGCAGGCGCGCGAGCGTGGTGACACCCGCGCGCAGATTTTCGAAGACCGCGTGACCAGCTTCGCCGAGTTCGACCGGCGCAGCAACCGCGTGGCCCAGGCGCTGCTCGCCGCCGAGGTCGCGCCGCAGGCGCGCATCGGCTTTCTCGGCAAGAACTCCGATCGCTATTTCGAACTGCTGTTCGGCGTGGCCAAGGTCAACGCGGTGCTGGTCGGCGTGAACTGGCGGCTCGCGGTGCCGGAGATCGAGTACATCCTGAAGGACGCCGGCGCGACCGTGGTGTTCGTCGGCGCCGAGTACTACGAGGTGATGGCCGAGGTTGCCGCCCGCTGCCCGTCCATCACGCGCGTCGTCGCGCTGGACGGCGAACACGCGCAGTGGCCGGCGTTCGACGCGTGGCGCGACCAGCATCCGCCGACCGATCCCGACCTGCCCTGCCGCGCCGACGACGACGTCATGCAGCTCTACACCAGCGGCACCACCGGTCACCCCAAGGGCGTGCAGATCACCAACGGCAACTACCTCGCCCTGTGGCGCAGCTCCGAGGACGCACGCTGGGGCCTGTTCGACGCCGGCAAGGTGACGCTGACCTGCATGCCGGTGTTCCACGTCGCGGGCTGCAACATGGGCGTGTTCGCGCTCGCCCAGGGCAGCACCAACCTCATCATGAAGGACGTCGATCCGGTCCGCATCCTGGACTTCGTGCCCCGTTACGGCGTGTCCTACGCGCTGTTCGTGCCGGCGCTGATCCTGATGCTGACCCAGCTGCCGCAGGCCGCCACCACCGATTTCTCGACGCTGGAGAAACTCTTCTACGGCGCGTCGCCGATCAACGAGGCGCTGCTGGCGAACGCGCAGCGCCTGTTCGGCTGCCAGTTCTTCGGCCTCTACGGGCTGACGGAAACCACCGGCGGCGGGACCTGCCTGATGCCGGA
>JAIEQK010000129.1 GCA_019747795.1 Gammaproteobacteria bacterium
CGCTCCCGGCCGCCGCCGAGGCCGACGCCGCGCGCCTCGTCGCCTGCGCCGAGGCCCTGCTGCCGCCGGGCGCCGAGCACCTGTTCGGCGCATGGTCCATCGCTGACACCGATCTCGCGCTCATGCTGCAGCGCCTGCTGCGGAATGGCGACCCCGTGCCGGCGCGGCTCTCGACCTACGCCGAGCACCAGTGGCGACGCCCGAGCGTGGCGCGCTGGCTGGCCCTGCCGCGACCGCTCTGAGGCCGCTTTGCCGCGCTCGTCCGCGGCCTCTACACTGACCGTCTGAGCGGCGCGCGGCGTCGCGGGGAGCCACGCATGTCCGCCGCCGATCTGATCGACATCAGCCATCTCTACGCGCTCTACGCCCAGGCCCTGGACGAGAAGCGCTTCGAACTGCTCGCGCGGGTCTTCACCGCCAACGCCGCGCTGCACTACGAGGTGGCCGGCCACCAGTTCGACACGACCGGCGCGGAGGCCGGCGGCGTGATCAAGAGCTTCCTCGAGCGCTGCTACTGGACCAACCACGTCATCGCCCACCCGGCCATCGCGCTGGAGGGCGACCGTGCGCAGGCCTCGGCGCGGGTCATCGCCACCCACCTGCAGCGCCTGCCCGAGGGCACCATGACGCGCTGGGAAGTGCGCGGCTCCTACCACGACCGTCTGCAGCGCACCGCCGAAGGCTGGCGCATCACGCGGCGCCACTGCGTGTGCGTCGACGTCGAGGGCGAGTTCGTCGAAGAGGGCGTCGAGATCTTCCCGGTCGTGCCCTGGGCCGAGCCCGACGCGCTGCGCTGAACCGAGAGCCCGAGGAACCGCGAGCATGAGCACTTCCCGTCCCCAGGCCGAAGGCCTGCGCCAGCTCGAGAACGAGCGGGTGATCGTCACCGAGTGGCGCTTTGCGCCGGGCGCCGAGACCGGCTGGCATCGCCACGCCCACGACTACGTGGTGGTGCCGCTCACGACCGGCAAGCTGAAACTCGAGACGCCGGAGGGCGAGCGCATCGCCGAACTCGTGCTCGGCCAGTCCTATGCGCGGCCGCTCGGCGTCGAGCACAACGTGATCAACGCGAACGACTACCCGCTGTCCTTCGTCGAGGTCGAGATCAAGCCGCAAGCTCAGGATTGATCGGCCCAACCGCCTGGGTTAGCTTCAAAAAAACACGAGGCGGCGGCGCGGGCCGCCGGCGTGAACCGAGGGGAGCGCAAGCAGCATGACCGCGTCCGCGAGCCGCGTGCCGGCCGAATTCAACAATGCCGTCATCGTCGACGACTACGACCTCGCCTTCGATCCGGGCGACAAACTGAACGGCAGTCTCTATCTCTGCACGCCGCGCGGCAGCGCGGCGACGCGGCCGGACGGCGCCATCGCGGCGCTGCGCGCGGCGGGCCTGTGGTCGGAGGTGGCGCCCAAGTCGGTGCCCGACGAACAGCGTCAGGCCTACAAGGACGGTCTCATCTTCGTCGCCGCCATCGCCTATCGCGCCGGCGCCGAGCACTTGGTGATCGCGCGTTTCGACCATCCCAAGTTCCCCAGCGACTCCAAGCGCTGGGAGGCCTGGGTGGACTTCTTCGACGCGCGCCAGGAACGGGCGCGCTGAGGTGAGCGGGGCGGGCGATCGATGAGCCTGCCTCGCGCCTGGCCGCTGGTCCTGTGCTGCGCCCTCGCGGGCTGCGCCGAGGGCGGCTGGCAGCGGCTTTTCTACGACGTCGGCGATCAGCTGGCCTGCCAGCAGCGCGGCGCCCACCAGGGTGGGGCAGCGGCGCGCGCGGCGGAATGTGGCGATGCCGGCCATCCCGACCGCAGCCGCTACGACGATTACCGGGAAGCGCGCGAACAGACCCTCGGGGCCGTGCAATGAGCGGCACGCGCCGCGGCGCCCTCGCCGTCGGCGCGCTGGCCGCGCTGCTCGCCGCCTGCGGCGGCGCGCCGCCCGAGCAGGTGGTCTCGGAGTTTCCCTCGCGCCAGGGCGACTATCGTCTGCGCCTGACCTTGCTGCCGAGCGAGGAGGCGAGCGTGCCCCACACCCTGCGGCTCTACGTCCTGTCGCGCGAAGCGGGTGAGGCCGGCGCGCCGGTCGCGAGCACCACGGTGGAGAACGAGGGTTCGCCCTTCACCGGCGACCAGGTGCGTCTCACCTGGGCGGCGGACCGCACCGTGCTGCTGTGCGTGACGCCGCGTGCCGCGGCCCGTCATGGCCTGCGCGTGGAGCTTGGCGAGCCGCCAAGGGTCGAAGAGCTGCCCAAGTGCTAGCGCCGCGTCGCGGCGCGCGTCTGTAAGGAGTCGTCCCATGCCCGACATCGCCCTGCGCGGCGTACGCCTTCACTACCAGCTCGACGGCCCGACCGGCGGCACGCCCATTGTGCTGTCCAACTCGCTGTCCTCGAATCTCAACATGTGGGACGCGCAGGTGCCGGCGCTGACCGCGGCCGGCTGGCGCGTGCTGCGCTACGACAACCGCGGGCACGGCCGAAGCGAGGCGGCGCCCGGCCCCTACACCCTCGATCAGCTGGTGGACGACATGGCGGCGCTGCTCGACGTGGCCGGCTTCGAGCGCGCGCATTTCTGCGGTCTGTCGCTCGGCGGCATGGTCGGGCAGCGCGCCGGCACGCGTCACGCCGCGCGTCTCGTGAGCCTGACGCTGTGCGACACCGCGGCCTACATGGGCCCGCCGGAGATGTGGGCCGAGCGCATGGCGGCGGTCGAGCAGGGTGGCATGGCGGCGCTGGTCGACGGCACCATCAACCGCTGGTTCACGCCGGCCGGGCAGGCGCGCCTACCCGAGACCGTCGCGACCATCCGCGCCGCGATCCTCGCCACTTCGCCGGCCGGCTACCTCGGCTGCTGCGCGGCAATCCGCGACATGGACCAGCGCGAAGCCATCGCCGGCATCCGGCTGCCGACCCATGTGATCGTCGGCGCCGACGACGCCGGCACGCCGGTCTCGGCCGCCGAGTTCATCCACCAGCGCATCGCCGGCAGCCGGCTGACGGTGATCCCCGAGGCCGCGCACCTCGCCAACGTCGAGCAGGCCGCGGCATTCAACGCCGCGCTGCTGGGCTTCCTCGAAACTCAGCGATGAGCGAGCCGCGCGGTCGCAACGCGCGGGTGTGGGCGGTGGTCGCGGCGATCCCGCAGGGCTGCGTCGCCACCTACAAGCAGGTCGCGGCGCTCGCCCACATCGAGGGCCCGAGCGGCGCGCGCCAGGTGGGCTATGCGCTCGCCGCGCTGCCGGCCGGCAGCGACGTGCCCTGGCACCGGGTGGTGAACGTCAAGGGTCAGCTTGCGCTCCGCGCCGACGGCGAGTGGTCGGGCGAGCAGTACGACCGCCTGGCGCTGGAGGGCGTGGCCTTCGATGCGCAGGGGCGCATCGATCTCACGCGCCACGCGTGGCGTTTCGATGACTGAGGCGCGCACATCGCGCCGGCTCGGCGCCTTCGCCCTGCTCGCGCTGGTGGGGGTGTTCGCGGGTGTGGAGATCAGCCGCTCCAGCGTGCGCCCCGTGCATTGCGGCAAGGATCTGGAGCCGACTGCCGACACCGTGGTGATGCTGAGCGCCTCCTGGTGCCAGTATTGCGCGGCGGCGCGACGCTATCTGGTGCGCGAGAAGATCGAGTACTGCGAGTACGACGTCGAGCAGGACGCCGAAGGTCGACGCCGCTACGCGCGCATGCCGGTGAAGGTGGTGCCCGTGCTGACGCTCGGCAAGACGAAGTTCATTGGCTTCGAACAGGAAGAAATCGAAAAGGCGCTGCAGGCCCGCGGCCTGCGACCGCTGTGAAATCGGAGGCCGACTAAATCGGGGACAGACCACGGTTGCGCAGCAACCGTGGTCTGTCCCCGATTTCACAACGATTTCAGAACACCACCGTCTCCGCCTCGAACACCGGTCCGTCCACGCACACGCGCTTCATCGCGGGACCGGTGGCCGTCTCGACCTTGACCGTGCAGCCCGCGCAGCCGCCGACCGCGCAGGCCATGTATTCCTCGAGCGAGATCTGCGCCGGCACGCCGCAGTCGCGCGCGAGCGCGGCGACGGCGCGCAGCATGGGTGTCGGGCCGCAGGCGAAGATCTCGATGTCGTCGCGCGCCACGCCGCTGGTTTCTATCCAGGCGCGCGCGAGATCGGTGACGTAGCCCTCGTAGCAGCCGGGAAAGCCGGCCAGGCTCGCGAGCCGCGAGGGAATGCCCCAGTCCTCGAGCAGCGGCATGGCGGCGATCACATCGGCCGGCACGCCGGGCACCATCAGCGTCGATGGCCGCGCCTTGAAGGGAAACGGCACCTCGGAGCCCATCAGCACCAGCGGCTTCGCGTCGGCGGCCCGTGCGCGCAGGTGCTCGGCCAGGAACAGCATCGGCGGAATGCCCACGCCGCCGCCGATGAGCAGCGGTCGCGGGCGGTAGCCGTCCAGCCGGAACGGCTTGCCGATGGGGCCGAGCACGCTCAGCCGTTCACCGACCACGCGCCGCGCGAGCAGCGCGCTGCCGTGGCCGTGGGCCTTGTAGAGGACGTCCAGCCAGCCGTCGCGTGCGGACGCCCGCATCACCGACATCGGCCGGCGCATGGGCAGCAGGTCGTCGCAGCGCAGGTGCACGAAGCAGCCGGGGGTGCAGCGCGCCGCGATCGACGGGCAGTCGAGTCGCAGGTAATGCTGCGCGCCGGCGAAATGCTCGACCGCGAGCACGGTCGCGTCCGCGAGCGCGATGGTGCCGCGGTGCGGCTTGTTCGCGGCGGCCTCAGCCATGGGCCGCCTTCCGCTCGAACACCACGCGACCACCCACCAGCGTCGCCGTCACCCGGCCGCGCATGCTGCGGCCGAGGAAGGGCGTGTTGTGCCCACGGCTCAGCATGTGCTCGGCGTCGAGTGTCCAGTCCGCCGCCGGGTCGAAGATGCAGATGTCCGCCACGGCTTCAGCGCGCAGGCTCGCGACCGGGCCGCCGATGACGCGCGCCGGCTGCACCGCCGCGGCGTCGATGGCGCGCATGAGGTCCAGCGTGCCGGCCTCGACCAGCGCGAGCATGCTGGGCAGGAAACTGCCCAGGCCCGAGATGCCGGGCGCGGTCGCGCCGAAGGGCCCCGCCTTGGCGTCGGCGTCGTGGGGCTCGTGATGCGAAGTCAGGATCTCCACCTGGCCCTCGGCCAGGCCGCGCAGCAGGCGGGTGCGATCGCGGCGCGAGCGGAGCGGCGGGCGCACATGGAAGGCGGCGTCGAAGCGCGCGAGGTCTTCGTCGCAGAGCGCGAGATGCGCGATGCCGACGCTCGCCGTGACATCGAGCCCCGCCTTGCGCGCGTCGTTCAGGTACTTGATCGAGCGGCCGGCGGACAGCGTGCGGAAGTGCGCGCGCGCGCCGCTGTGCTCGATCAGCACGAGGTCGCGGGCGAGGCCCACCAGCTCCGCCGCGGCCGGAATGCCGGGCAGGCCCAGGCGGGTGCTGACCGCGCCCTCGTGCATGCAGCCCTGCGCGCCGAGCCAGGCATCCTCGGCGTCGAGGAACACCGTCAGGTCGAGCGTCGCGGCGTAGGCCAGCGCGTTCTTCAGCACGTTGGAATCGCGGATCGCGCGGCCGGCGTTGGCCACGCCCACGCAGCCGATGTCCTTCAACGCGGCCATCTCGGCCAGCACCGCGCCGCCGAGGTCGCGGGTCAGCGCGCCCAGGCAGCGCACCCGCGCGCCGCGCACGCCGCGCGCGCGCTGGTTCACGAGTTCGACCACCGCGGGGGTGTCGATCACCGGCTGGGTGTCGGGCATGCAGCACACGGTGGTGAAGCCGGCGGCGGCCGCGGCTTCGAGTTCGCTCGCGATGGTCGCCTTGTGCTCCTGGCCGGGTTCGCGCAGCCGCGCGCCGACCTCGGTGAAGCCCGGGGTGACGATGCAGCCGCGCGCGTCGATGACCCGCGCCGGCTTGAAGCCGGCCGGGGTGCGGCCGAGACCGACGATGGTGTCGCCGTCGATGAACACGTCGACCACTTCGTCGCGCTGGGTGACCGGGTCGACGACGCGTCCGCCGCTTATGGTGATCTTCATGCCGCGCGTCCCGCCCTGCCCGTCACGAGGCCTGCGCCGTGGTGCCCATGGCCATGGACATCACCGCCATGCGCACCGCGATACCGTGGGTGACCTGCTGCAGGATCACCGACTGCTTGCCGTCGGCGACCGCGGAATCGATCTCCACGCCGCGGTTGATCGGCCCGGGATGCATGACGATGGCGTCGGGCTTGGCGCGCTTCAGCCGCGCCGGCGTGAGTCCGTAGGCGTGAAAGTATTCGTGGCCGCTCGGCAGGAGCGCGCTCTGCATGCGTTCCTGCTGCAGGCGCAGCATCATCACCACGTCGACATCTGCGAGTCCCTGGTCGAGGGAATGGTGCACCAGGACGCCCATGTCCTCGATGCCGACCGGCAGCAGGGTCTTGGGCCCGACCACGCGGATCTCCGGCACGCCCAGGATCTTCAACGCGTGGATCTCCGAGCGGGCCACGCGCGAGTGGGCGAGATCGCCGACGATCGCGACCTTGAGCTTGGTGAAGTCGCGCTTGTGGCGACGAATGGTGAACATGTCGAGCATCGCCTGGGTCGGGTGGGCGTGACGGCCGTCGCCGGCGTTGATCACGCTGACCTCGGGCGCCACCTGGCGGGCGATGAACTCCGCCGCGCCGCTCTCCTGGTGGCGCACGATGAACATGTCGGTCTGCATCGCTTCGAGCGTGCGGAGCGTGTCGGACAGCGACTCGCCCTTCTTCGCCGCGCTGGCCTCGATGTTGAGATTCATGACGTCGGCCGAGAGCCGCTTGGCGGCGAGCTCGAAGGTCGTGCGGGTGCGGGTGCTCGGCTCGAAGAACAGGTTGACCACGGTCTTGCCGCGCAGGAGCGGCACTTTCTTCACCGCCCGGTCGCCCACCACGGTGAAGCGCTCGGCGTTGTCGAGAATCTCGATCAGAAGGCTGCGCGGCAGGTGCTCGGTGGTGAGGAAATGCCTGAGGCGCCCGTGGGCGTCGAGCTGGATCGCGGCCGCGTTCATCAACGGCCGACCTCTCGCGCGGCGCGCGGGCGCCGCACGGCGGGAAGTGAAGACGCGCCGTGTCCGCGGCAGGCTTCGCAGGTCATGACTTGCTGGCGCCGATCTCGAGTCGCAGGGGATCTGGTCCGAGGAGTTTAACATGCTGTCCCGGCGGCAAGGTCACCCGCGCGCCGTACACGCTCGCGTCTATCGGCAGTTCGCGCCCACCGCGATCGATCAGCACCACGAGGCTGATGGAACGCGGCCGGCCGTAGTCGAAGATCTCGTTCATCGCCGCGCGAATGGTGCGGCCGGTGTAGAGAATGTCGTCGACCAGCAGTAGGTGCCGGTCGTTGACGTCGAAGGGCAGGGCCGAGGGTTCGACGGTCGGGTGCATGCCGATGCGGCTGAAATCGTCGCGATAGAAGGCGATGTTCAGTTCGCCGATGGGGCCTGGCAGCTTGAGCTTCTTCTGCAGGCGCTGCGCGAGCCACACGCCGCCGGTGCGGATGCCGACCAGCGCCGGCGCTTCCAGCCCCAGGTCCGAGATGCGCCGCTTGAGGCGCGCGGCGATGTCGGCGATCAGCGCTTCGACGTCCAGTTGTTCGATGTCGTGCATAGCGTTCCGAGGCCCCGCGCTGGAGCCGGCGAGCGAGTGGCAAGGGACTGCGTGAAAAGCGCGAGCTGGCGGCGGGGCGCTCAGCCTTGGCTATCGGCCAGCCATGTTTCGAGGATGAACCGCGCGGCGACGGCATCGACACCCAGGCGCCGGGACTGCGGATCCTCCGCCGCAGCATACGACGACAGTCGTTCGTCGACAAACGCGACCGGCAGCCGGTAGCGGCCGGCCAGGCGACGCGCGAAACGCTCGATGGCGGGGGCGTTGACGTGCGGACCACCGTCGTCCGTGCCCGGCATGCCGAGCACCAGCCGCGTCGGACGCCATTCGGCGATGAGGGCGGCGAGCCGCGTCCAGTCCGGCTGGCCGTCGCGCATGGGCAGGGTGACCAGCGCCTCGGCGCTGCGGGTCACGGTCTGGCCGACGGCCACGCCGAGCCGCCGCTCGCCGTAGTCGAAGCCGAGCACGGTCTCGCCGCTCACGCGTGGCCGACGTCCTGTGACAGCATGCCGAGGTCGACGCCTAGGCGGCTGGCGGCGCTCTGCCAGCGACGCTCGGCCGGCAGCTTGAACACGATGTCGAGATCCGCCGGGCCGGACAGCCAGGCGTTCTGCGCCATCTCGGCCTCCAGCTGACCCGCGCCCCAGCCGGCGTAGCCGAGCGCCACCAGGGTCTCGCTCGGGCCGGCGCCGCGCGCCATGGCCTCCAGGATGTCGCGCGACGTGGACAGCGCGACGTCCTGCGTGACGTTCAGCGACGAGCCCCAGGCGCTCGCCGGGCGGTGCAGCACGAAGCCGCGGTCGGTGTGCACGGGCCCGCCGAGGTAGACCGGCTGGGCGGCGATCTCTGGCGTGCCGGGGCTCAGAGCCATCTGCGACAGCACCTCGCCCAACGCCATGTCCAGCGGCCGGTTGACCACGATGCCCATCGCACCCTCGTCGTTGTGCACGCAGATATAGGTCACCGAGCGCACGAAGTTCGGGTCGGCGAGCTGCGGCATCGCGATCAGGAAGTGGTTGGTGAGGTTGAAGGCCTGCATGACGCTGAGTATTCCCCCGTGGAGCGCGCCCTGACAAGGCGCGCCGGTCTCACTGCGACACCGACATCGCGCCTTCGTCACCGCCGGATTTCCAGCTCCAGGTGCGGGTGATGTGCAGCACGTCCACTTCCTTGGTGATGTCGGCGGTGAGCGCGTCGAAGGGCGCGGCGAGCCGCACGCTGCGCACCGCCGCGTCGTCCAGCACCGGCTGGCCCGAGGAGCGGCGCACGCTGATCTCGGCCACGCTGCCGTCGCGGTTGACCGCTACGTCGAGCATCACGTTGCCCGACAGGCGACGGCGGCGTGCCTCCTCCGGGTAATTCAGGTTGCCGACCCGCTCGACCTTGGCGCGCCAGGCTTCCATGTAGGCGGCGTACTTGTACTCGCGGGTGTTGGACGACACGTACTTGCGGCGCGGCCGCTTGGCGCGGCTGTCGAGGCGCTCCTGGATCTCGGCGCTCATGTTGGCGATGGCGAAGGAGTGCACCAGCTGCTGCGCGGCGGTCGGCAGGGCGATGCCCTCATGGGCTGGCTGGGGTGGCGGCTGTGGCTCGGGCGGCGCGTCCTGGCGCTCGCGCGTGGTCTCGCTCGCGACCCGGCTCGGCAGTGGCAGTTCGCCGCGCGGCGCGGGCCGCGCCAGGCGCTCCTTGACCTGCGGCCGGCCGCTCCGCTCGGGCGCGGGCGCGGGCTG
>JAIEQK010000162.1 GCA_019747795.1 Gammaproteobacteria bacterium
CGCCAGTTCACCACCCAGGAAGAGATCGACCAGCAGTACAACATCGAGGTCGCGGTCGGCGACATGCGGCCCTACGTGGAGTGGTTCGTGAACGGCAGCGCGCGGGCGCGCGACGAACTGGACTGCGTGCTGGACGTGCCCTTCGGTCCGACCCGCGACGAGACGCTGGACATCTTCCCCGCCGCCGAGCCCAACGCGCCGGTGCTGGTGTTCATCCACGGCGGCTACTGGCGCATCCTGTCCAGCAAGGAGTTCAGCCTGGTGGCGCGCGGTCCGGTGGCGCGCGGCGTGACGGTGGTGGTGACCAACTACTCGCTGTGTCCCAAGGTCACCCTCGCGGAGATCACCCGCCAGAGCCGCGCGGCGGTGTCGTGGGTGGTGAACAACATCGCGCGCTACAACGGCAACCCGGAGCGGCTCTACGTCGCCGGCCACTCGGCCGGTGGGCAACAGGTCGGCATGCTGGTCGCGACCGACTGGCTGGGGGAATACGGCCTGCCGCCCAACATCATCAAGGGCGGCATGCCGATCAGCGGCCTGTTCGACCTGCGCCCCTTCCGCCATTCCTGGCTGCAGCCCAAGCTGCAGTTGAACGCGGATCTGATCGAACGGCAGTCGCCGCTGTTCCACGTGCCGGAACAGGGCCCGCCGCTGCTGGTCACGCTGGGTGGTGACGAATCGGAGGAATTCCACCGCCAGTCGGCCGACTACGTCGCCGCATGGCGCGCGCGCGGCCTCGCCGCCACCGAGCTCGCCCAGCCGGGCAAGAATCACCTCACCGCGATCGCGGGCTTCGAGGATCCGCAGAGCGCGCTGATGGAAGCGTTGATCGCGATGATGGCAGTGTAGGGCGGGTTTCAACCCGCCGTGTACGGCGCATCATTCATCGCCGTGCATGGCCGATTGAAATCGGCCCTACAACGTCGCCGCGGGTTGCACGGTAATTCACGCGTCGATTCCACATGCCCCTGTAGGGCGGGTTTCAACCCGCCGTGTTCGGCGCCTCATTCATCGCCGTGCATGGCCGATTGAAATCAGCCCTACAACGTCGCCGCGGGTTGCACGGCAATTCACGCGTCGATTCCAAATGCCCCTGTAGGGCGGGTTTCAACCCGCCAGGCACGACATGTCCGAACGCCGTGCACGGCTGATTGAATTCGGCCATGCATCGTCGGCGTTGTCCGCGCGGCGACTGCCCCCTCAATCCAACTCGTTCTCCAACTGCTCCAGCGTCAACCCCGCGCGAATCGCGTCGGTGGTGAAGCGGAACTGCTGCGGCTGGACGGTCTGCTTGAAGTCGCACAGCGACAGGAAATGGGTCGAGTACCACATCGCTTTCAGGTCGGCGACGCTCTGCGCGTCCTTGCCGAAATTCGCCTCGTTGGCGCCGAACACGCGGTGCTTGAAGCCGAGCTTGCGCGCGCACTGATCGTTCGCCACCACCGAGCGCGCGGGTCCGACGCTCACGAGTTCCACCTTGCCGCCGTTGCAGGTGGCGGCATTCAGCGCCAGGAAGCGCTTGAGCTTCACCTGCCAGTACTCCTCCCTGAAGCGCGCGAAGGGATCGAAGATCAGGAGGCGCACGCCGAACTTCGGATCGTTGGCCCGCAACCAGAGTCCGGGCAGCAGCACGTTGGGCGGCAGGTGGGTGAACTGGCGCGCCATGTCGACGTCGCCGAGCGCGCCCGGCTCGCAGCCGAAGCGCGCGACCAGGAACACTTCCTCGGGATGGGCGCGGGCGTGGTTGAGAAATCCCTGGATGTGCGGCGCGAGCGCGCCGAAGCCGAGCACCTTGCCTTCGCTGTCGCGGTAGGGGATGGCGTAAGCGCCACCGCTCGGCCCGACGCCGATGTCGGAGTCGGCGCCGAAGTGCTTCAAGGCCACGCTCGCCGTGGGACCGGCGAAATCACCGCTCAGGTCGGCGCCGAACACGAAGGTCGGCTCGACGGTGCGAGCTTGGGGTACGGCGTTGGGCGCGGCTGGGGCCATGGCGTGTCCTTGTGATGCAGCAACGGGCGCGGCGACGTTCCGGCGGTCGCCGGGTCGTTCGACTACCAGTAGCGGCAGCCACGCGGCAAAGCTTTCACCCCGTGAGCGCGCGACCCGGCGAAAGGGTGATCCGGCACACGCGATTCGGCGGGTAGTCGGCCCGCGCTCCGGGCGCATATCATGCGAGGCCTTCGACCGAGCCCGTCCATGACCCGTCTCACCGACATCGACGACTTCGCGACCGCGCAGCAGGCCTGCACCAGCGCCGCGCTGTGGGCGCTGTTCGACGGCGATCGCGAGTTCATGAATCTCGCCCACGAATGTCTCGACCGGCACCGCGCGCGGGGCACGGCGGTGAGCGTGAAGTCCGCCGACGGCGGCCTCGAGCATCTCGCCTTTGGCGCGCTGGCCGACGACGCCAGCCGCTTCGCGCATTGGCTCGCGGCCCGCGGCGTGGGCCCCGGCGAGCGCGTGGCGGTGATGCTGGAGCCCGGGCGCGCGTTCTACGCCTGCATGTTCGGCGCGATCAAGGCCGGCGCCATCGCCGTGCCGCTGTTCACGCTGTTCGGCCCGGACGGCCTGGCCCTGCGGCTCGACGACTGCAAGCCGCGCGTGCTCATCGCCGACGCCGAGGGCGCGCGCCTCGGCGCCACGCGCCGCGACCTGCTGGTGGTGACGCCGAACGCGGCCTTCTGGGACGAACTCGCGGCGCTGCCCGCGGCGCAGACGCCGCGCACCCGTGCAGATTCGCTCGCAGTGTTCCAGTACACCTCGGGCACCACGCGCGAACTGCCCGAGGCCGTGCGTCACACGCAGCGCTCGGTCGTGACCTTGATGGTCGCGGCGCTCTACGGCGTGGGCCTGCGGCCGGGCGATCGTTACTTCTGCCCGTCCTCGCCCGCCTGGGGACACGGGCTGTGGCACGGCACCATCGCGCCGCTCGCGCTCGGCGTGCACGTCGGCGCCTACGCCGGCAAGTTCGATCCCGCGCGGCTCTACGACGCGCTCATCGAACTCGACATCGACAACTTCGCCGCCGCCGCCACCGTCTACCGCATGCTGCGTAACTCGGGCGTGACCGAGGGTCGCCCGCACTCCTTGCGCAAGTGCTCGTTTACCGGCGAACCGCTCGACCCCGACACCTTCGACTGGATCGAGCGCACCTTCGGTGTCGCGCCGGCCAGCATGTACGGCACCACCGAGGTCGGCGTGATCATGCTCGACTACCCGGGCATGCGCGGGCATCGCGTGAAGCGCGGCGCGCTCGGCAAGCCGGCGCCCGGCAATGAAGTCGCGATCCTGGACGAGTCTGGCCAGCCGCTCGGCGACGACGTAATCGGCGAGATCGCGGTCAAGCGGCGCGGCGAGTGGTTCCGCGTGAAGGATTTCGGTCGGCGCGACGCGGACGGTTACTACTACCACGCGGGACGCGCCGACGACGTGATCATCTCCGCCGGCTGGACCATGAGCGCGGTCGAGATCGAGAACGTGCTGCTCACCCATCCCGCGGTGGCCGAGGCCGCGGTGATCGGCGTGCCCGATCCGCTGCGCGGGCAGATAGCCAAGGCCTGCATCGTGGCGCGCGCCGGCCATCAGCTCGACGTGCCGGCGCTGCAGGACTACATGAAGGACCGCCTCGCCAAGCACGAATACCCCCGCGCCGTGGAACTGGTCAGCGAGCTGCCCAAGACCCCGGCCGGCAAGATCAACCGCAAGGTGCTGCGCGACCAGGCGCGCGCGGCCGCCGCACAGGACCAAACCGGAGCATCATGAACGACACGGTTTCCCGCGAATTCGTCGGCATCACCGACGAGGCACTCGACGATCTGCGCAGCCGCATCGGCGTGCGCATCGAAAACACCCTCGAACCCTGGTGCTACGAGGCGACGCGCGACAACATCCGCCACTACGCGCACGGCATCGGCGACGACAACCCGCTGTGGTGTGACCCTGACTATGCGCGCAACACGCGCTACGGCGGCATCATCGCGCCGCCCTCCTTCGTGTTCGCCTGCAACCGTATCGTGAGCGGCTACGTCGGCGGCCTGCCGGGTGTCCACGCGATGTTCGCCGGCTGCGACTTCCAGTGGATGAAGCCCATCGCGCGCAACGCCGAGGTCTCGACCGTCGCGTACCTCAAGAACCTGATCGAGTTCGACACGCGCTTCGCCGGCCGCTCGGTGCAGCAGATCTACCACGTCGATTTCTACGACCAGGAGGGCGATCAGCTCTGCGCCGCCGACACCTGGTGCTTTCGCACCGATCGCGACATCGCGCGCAACTCGGACAAGAAGTACGGCGATCTCAAGCAGGGTTTTAAGCGCGTCTATTCCGAGGAAGAGCTGGCGCGCCACTACGCGCTGTACGCAGCCGAGGAGATCCGCGGCGCCACACCGCGCCGCTACGCCGACATCGAGGTCGGCGACAAGCTGCCGCTGATGGCCAAGGGGCCGATGACGGTGACCGGCTTCATCTGCTACGTGCAGGGCTGGGGCGGTCTCTACGTGCGCTCCAACAAGCTCGCCTGGCAGCAGATCCACAAGCATCCGGCGCTCGGCATCAAGAACCGCTTCGGCATTCCGGACTGCCCGGAGCGCGTGCACTGGGAAGAAGAGATGGCGCGGCGCGTCGGCGCACCGGGCGCCTACGACTACGGCCCGGAGCGCTGCTCGTGGATGTCGCACATCATCACCAACTGGATAGGTGACGACGCGCAGCTGCGGAACCTCTACGTCGAAGTGCGCCGCCACAACCTCGAAGGCGAGCTCCTGACCATCGAGGCCGAGGTCACGGGCAAGCGCGAGGACGCTGGCCGCAAGCTCGTCGACTTCAGCCTCGTCGCCCACAACCAGGACGGTGAGCTCTCGGCCCGCGGCCGTGCCACGGCTGAGCTGTTCCACGCCTGAGGCGCGGCCTTCAGGGGACAGATCACGGTTGCTACGCAACCGTGATCTGTCCCCGTTACTGCTGCTTCTGCTCGCCGTCTCCTTGCCCGCGCAGGCCATCGAACCCGAGCAGCTCGTGGTGGTGGTCAACACCGAGGACGCGCAGAGCCGCGCGCTCGGCGACTACTACCGCAAGGCCCGCGGCCTGCCGCGCGAGAATCTCGTCGAAGTCCGCTTCAAGCCCGGCCAGGCGCAGATGAGCGAGGCCGAGTTCCAGCGCGTGCGCGCCGAGGTCGATGCGCGGGCGCCGGCCACGACCCAGGCCTATGCGCTCGCCTGGGCGCTGCCCTTCCGCGTCGAATGCATGTCGGTCACGAGCGCCTTCGCCTTCGGCTTCGATCGCGCGCTCTGCGCCGACGGCTGCAAGCCCACGCGCGCGAGCCCGCTGTACCGCGCCGCGACGCGCGAACCCTATACCGACCTCGGGATCAGGCCGGCGATGCTGCTCGCCGCGCGCGATCTTCCGCAAGGGCGCGCGCTGGTTGATCGTGGCGTGGCCGCCGACCGCGAGCCGCCGTCCGGCAGCGCCTACCTGATGTCGACCTCGGATAAGAACCGCAATGTGCGCGCGGCCAACTACCCGGTGGTCGAGCAGCTCATCGGCGAGCGGCTCAAGGTCCATCGCCTGAACCAGGACGCGCTCTACGGCGCGCAGGACGTGATGTTCTACTTCACCGGTCTGAAGGACGTGAAAGGCCTCGGCACGCTCGGCTTTCGCCCGGGCGCGGTGGCCGACCACCTGACTTCGAACGGCGGCGTACTGAAGGACAGCCCGCAGATGTCGGCGCTGGCGTGGATCACGGCCGGCGCCACCGCGAGCTACGGCACGGTGGTCGAGCCCTGCAACTTCACCCAGAAGTTTCCCGACCCGGTGCTGCTGGTCGACAAGTACCTGGCGGGCGAGACCGTGCTCGAAGCCTACTGGAAGAGCGTCGCGATGCCCGGCCAGGGCGTCTTCATCGGCGAGCCGCTGGCGAAGCCGTTCGCGGCGCGCCCGTGACGCCGCGCATGCCAGGTTGAAACCCGCCCTACACGCGCAATGCCGATCTGCAGACCTGTAGGGCCGATTTCAATCGGCCATGCACGGCCTCGCTGGACGCGCTACATGGCGGGTTGAAACCCGCCCTACACGCGCAATGCCGAACGGCAGACCTGTAGGGCCGATTTCAATCGGCCATGCACGGCCTCGCTGAACGCGCTACATGGCGGGTTGAAACCCGCCCTACACACGCAATGCCGATCTGCAGACCTGTAGGGCCGATTTCAATCGGCCATGCACGGCCTCACTGGACGCACTAAATGGCGGGTTGAAACCCGCCCTACACGCGCAATGCCGAACGGCTGACCTGTAGGGCCGATTTCAATCGGCCATGCACGGCCTCGCTGGACACGCTACATGGCGGGTTGAAACCCGCCCTACACACGCCATGCCGATCTGCAGACCTGTAGGGCCGATTTCAATCGGCCATGCACGGCCTCGCTGGACGCGCTACATGGCGGGTTGAAACCCGCCCTACACACGCAATGCCGACCGGCTGGCTGGTCAAACGGGGACATCAAGACAGCCGATAGACCCGCGCCGCGGTTTCGTGGAACAGCGCGCGCTTGTCGGCCTCGCTCGCGCCCGCCGCGAGCCGCTTGAACGCGTTCCACAGCACCGCGTAGCTGCAGCCGTGCTTGTCGACCGGGAAGTTGCTCTCGAACATGCAGCGCGCGGGGCCGAAAGCTTCGATGCAGGGCTCGACGTAGGGTCGCCAGGTCTCGGCGAGCAGCGCCGAGCCGGGCGCCTCGGCGCGTTCGTGCATGCCGAAGCCGCACAGCTTCATCGACAGCCCTCCGAGCTTCACGCTGACGTTCGGACAGGCCGCCAGCGCCTGGATTGACGCGCGCCAGGCCGGGTAGAACTCCTGGCGGCGGCCCGCGTAGGGGCCGATGCCGACGATGCCGCCGACGTGATCGACCACGATGGACTGATCGGGAAACGCGCGCGCGAGATCCGCCAGGTCGTCCAGTTGAAACTGGTACAGCCAGGCGTCGAAGGAGAGGCCGAAGTCCGCGAGACGCGCGAAGCCGCGGCGGAAGGTCGGGTCCCGGTACAGGCCCGGTGACGGGTTGCTAGAGCTGCGTCCGACCGCGTCCGAAGCGTCCCACGCACCCGCGTGGCGAATGCCGCGAAAGCGTCCCCCGCCGGCCGCGACGTGCGCGGCCAGCACCTCGGCGACGGCATCGCCGAGCGTGAGATCCGCGAAGCCGACGATGGCCGCGCAGGCGCGGTGCGCGCCAAACTCGCCGCTCGCGGTCATCGCCGCCACGCCGTTCACGAACTCCGTCTCGCCCACCGGCCGCAGCGCGGCCGGCCCCTCGGCGCGATAGAACGCACCGCACTGCACGAACACGCTGGCGCGGATGTCGTGCCCGCTGGCGACGTCGGCCAGCCACTCGTCCAGCAGGTAGCGGTTGTCGCGCAAGTGCCAAAGATGGTGGTGGGCATCGATGATCGGCAGCGCCGGCTCGAGCACCGGCTCGACGTTCGTCGCCAGCCAGTCCTCGCGCCAGCCGCCGTAGCGGTTGGAGCTCTTCGGTTCGCGATGAATCATGGCGGGTTCCTCGGCAGAATTCCGGGGACACAATACGCAACTCCGTGAAGAGGAGTTGCGTATTGTGTCCCCGGATTTCGTCCCGGAATTCGTCAGGCCGGGCCGTCGCGCTCCCAGGTCAGTTCGCGTTGCGTCCCATCCGCGCGGCGCGGCGGACGCAGCACCAGCGCATCCCCCCGCCACTCGAATTCACGCACCTCGTCGCCGCCCAAGCGCTCGGGCAGATCGCTTGCGTCGACGCGCGTGATGAGCCGTCCCCCTTCGATACGGTAGTTGCCGCAGTAGGAGGCGTAGGCGCGCTCCACGCCTGCGGGCAGGCTCGGCCGACCGTCGCAGAGCACGGCCATCATGCGTCCGTTCGGGCTCAACACGATGCGCCCCATGGGTTCCGGTCCATAGGGCGGTTCGACTTCACGCCCCTGCGCGTCGCGCGCGATGGTCCCTACCAGGCGCCAGGTGCCGTGCAGACGCGTCACGTCGATGTCGTCAGGTGTGGTCATGGAGAAAACCGACGATGGAGTGGCGGCCATGATGCCACAGGCGCCGCGCACGACGTCGAGTGGTCGGGGCGGCTCTTGCTGGTACGGGTTGGATTGCAACGGGAGGTCGCGAGCCATGCCGCGGGACGGCGCGTCCGCGTCATGCGCCCCTGAGCAGATTGACCGCCACGACAGGCGCAACCAGGCTTGCAATGATGGCGCCCCAGGTTACCCAACGGGGTGATTCTTTCGTCATCCAGGCGGCGACGGAAGCGATGACCGCCGACCCGGCGACCAACACAAACGCCAGGCCATAGAACAGAACCATGGCAATGGCGCCCGCGGTGTAGAACCGACCGAAGACGCTTGCGTTGAAGGCGTTGAAACTGGCCACACCTGGCCCAGTGATCCAGGTGGTCACGCAGACCAGTGCAGTACTCGTCGCGATGGCGACAATCCCCAGTACGGGTGCCCGTCGTTCCTTAGCGTCGTGCATGATGACGTCCTTGCGATTGATGCCTGTACTCGGCGCTCGACTGCGGAAGCTCAACGGCGCGTAGCGTCGAGTGCAGCCGCTGATTCTGGCGCAACGGCGGCACATGCCTCCGTGGGCCACGACCAGTCCACGACTGACTTCGCGGACGGGAGCACAGCGTAGTTTTCCATCCGCCCGGTGCTTCGTTGATCCAACGCCAGATCAACCGCTGTGCCTTCAACTGCAGTTTCGCTTCGATGGCGCCCTATTTCGGGCATTCCGGCCCGGCGGTACTACCCATGCTTTCTCCGTCCTGGCACACGATGACGTCCACGGCGGCGAAGAGCCACTGCGGGTAGTGGTGGTGAATGCGCTCGTGCATGGCAGGGGTCCCGTCGCGGTTCGCCGCTCACGACTTGGAAATCATTGCGCTTACGGGCCCGCCCGTGCCGACAGAACGGCCGTCAGAGGTCGTCGAAGTACGGCGGGTTGACGACCGCTCGCGGGTGGTTCAGGAACACTCGCTCACCATGCGCCGGATGCTTGGGGTCCAGGCGGGCGAACCAGCCGCGAATGTCCTGTATCGGCGTATGGCGGTTGCGCGGGTCCCAGCGGTCGGCGCTGGGGGTGAAGCACTTCGTGCCGTTCTGGCCGGCGGCAATCCCCGCGCACACCTTCTCCAGCATGCGGGTCGACTCCGCGACGCTCCGCTCGTAGACGCTCTGGATCGTCGCGTCCGCCGGAACCTCCCAACGCTCGGCGAGATAGATCGGCCCATGATCTATCTCCGCATCGACCTCGTGCACCGTCACGCCGTGGTGAGTACGGTGGTCGCGGTTCACCACGGGCTGGCACCAGATGCCCCAACA
>JAIEQK010000322.1 GCA_019747795.1 Gammaproteobacteria bacterium
CAACTGACTACCGACCACGCCGCCTTCATGCGGCGACATGGCCTTAATCAGAGTTTCCTGAAGTCCGACCTACAGGGGACTCAGGGTTCGACGGCTTCGTCGCTGGCGCGCCGGGCTGCGCCGCCGGCCTCGACCCGCTGGCGCAGTTCCGCCAGTTCGAGCTCGGCCTCGCGGGCGTGGTCGAGCAGGTTGTCGAGCGCCTGGGAGACCGGGTCCGGCATGTTCGGGACCTGGCCGTAGGCGTCGAAACCGAGCTTGCGTGCGGTCTCCGCACGCTGGCGGAATTTCTCGTCCAGGGCGGAGACGATGCGGCCGGGAATGCCGACCACGGTGGCCTTGGCCGGTACGTCCTTGACCACCACGGCGTTCGAGCCGATGCGCGCGCCCGCGCCGACGGTGATGGGGCCCAGCACCTTGGCGCCGGCGCCGATCACCACGCCGTTCTCGAGCGTTGGATGGCGCTTGCCCTTCTCCCAGGTCGTGCCGCCCAGGGTCACGCCGTGGTACAGCGTGCAGTCGTCGCCAATCTCGGCGGTCTCGCCGATCACCACGCCCATGCCGTGGTCGATGAAGAAGCGCCGCCCGATGGTGGCGCCGGGATGGATCTCGATGCCGGTGAAGAAGCGGCCGAGGTGGGACAGGAAGCGCGCCGCCCATTTCAGGCCAGCGCGCCACAGCCGGTGGCTCACACGGTGCAGCAGGACCGCGTGCACGCCGGGGTAGCAGGTCAGGATCTCGAGTGCGTGGCGCGCCGCGGGATCGCGTTCGAACACACAGCCGACGTCTTCTCTGATACGCTCCAGCATGGCAATGACTCCTGCCTTCCTCACCGTAAGCATAGCGCTTTGCCCGCGGATCGCCTCCGCCCGGCGTGCGCCCCCTAGGCGCGAGCGCCCGCAGCGACGACTTTCCCGATGACCGATCCCGACGAAGACCGCCCGCTCTCGCTCCGCGAAGTGGTGGGCAGCATCATGGCCGCCCTGCTGGGCGTCCAGAGTTCACGCAATCACGAACGCGACTTCAGACGCGGCTCGGCCCGCCAGTATATCGTGGTCGGGCTGATTGCGACCGTCATCTTCGTGCTCGTCGTCTACGCGGCGGTCAGGCTGATCCTCGGCCTCGCGACCGGCTGATCCCGGGCCGGGGTCGTTGCGCCCCGGGCACCCCACGCTTCCGTCTCAGCCGAGCTTGGCCTGCTGCGCCCGCAGGGTCTCCGCCGCGGCCCGCGCCTCGGCGAGCTTGTCGCGCTCCTTGCCCACCACCGCCGGCGGCGCCCGCTCGACGAAGGAAGCGTTGGCGAGCTTGGCCTCGGCGCGTGCGATGTCGCCCTCCAGGCGCTCCAGTTCCTTGGCGATGCGCGCGAGTTCGGCGTCGCGGTCGATGAGATCGGCGAGCGGCACGAGAATGGTCATGCCGCCGGCGAGCGCCGTGGCGGCGTCCCCGGGAGTCGCCGGCGCGGACGCGATGGGCTGGGTGCGGGCGAGCTGTTCGATCACCCGGCGCGTCGTGACGAGCCAGCCTTGTTCGGCGGCGCTGCCGTCCTGCACCAGCACCGGCAGGCGCGCCGAGGGTTCGATGTCGTACTCCGCGCGAATGCGCCGCACGCCGAGCACGAAGTCCTTCAGCCACGCGCACACCGTCTCGTCCTCGGGCGCCTCGGGGTGGTCCGTGATGGCCGGGTAGGGCTGGTGCATCAGGGTCTCGCCCCCGTTGCCGGTCAGCGGCGCGAGCTTCAGCCAGATCTCTTCCGTGATGAAGGGCATGAAGGGATGCAGGGCGCGGAGCGCGCCGTCCAGCACCGCGAGCAGGGTGGCGCACACGCCGTCCTTCTCCGCCTGGGTGGCGTCGTCGGCGTAGAGCGTGACCTTCGCCATCTCGATGTACCAGTCGCAGTACTCGTCCCACACGAAGTCGTAGAGCGCCTGGGCGGCGAGATCGAAACGGTATTCGGCGAAGCTCTCGCGCACGCGGCCGACCGTCGCGCGGAGGCGGCTCAGCACCCAGCGTTCGGGCATGCCGACGACCCGGGCGCCGGGCGGCGTGTCGCCGCGGTGCTGTTCGCAGACCATCAGCACGAAGCGCGCGGCGTTCCAGATCTTGTTGCAGAAGTTGCGGTAGCCGCCGATGCGCCCGAGGTCGAAGCGGATGTCGCGGCCCTGGGTGGCCATCACGGCGAAGGTGAAGCGCAGCGCGTCGGTGCCGTGGGCGGCGATGCCCTGGGGATACTGACGGCGCGTGGCGGCCTCGATCTTCGGCGCGTCCTCGGGCCGCATGAGGCCGGTGGTGCGCTTCGCCACCAGGGTGTCCAGTTCCACGCCGTCGATGAGGTCGATGGGGTCGAGCACGTTGCCCTTCGACTTCGACATCTTGTTGCCGTCGGCGTCACGCACCAGGCCGTGGATGTAGACCTCGCGAAACGGCACGTCGCCCATGAACTTCATGCCCATCATGATCATCCGGGCGACCCAGAAGAAGATGATGTCGAAGCCGGTGACCAGCACGCTGGTCGGGTAGAAGGTCGAGAGTTCACGGGTCTCGCTCGGCCAGCCGAGCGTGGAGAAGGGCCACAGCGCGGACGAGAACCAGGTGTCGAGCACGTCCTCGTCCTGGGTCAGCGCGACGTCCGGCCCGATACCGCCACGCTCGCGCGCCTCCGCCTCGTCGTGTCCGACGTAGATGTTGCCCTCGGCGTCGTACCAGGCCGGGATGCGGTGGCCCCACCACAGCTGGCGGCTGATGCACCAGTCCTCGATGTTGCGCATCCACTCGAAGTAGGTCTTCGACCAGTTCTCGGGGATGAAGCGGATGCGGCCGTCCTCCACCGCGGCGATGGCCGGTTCGGCCAATGGCTTCGCCTTCACGAACCACTGGTCGGTGAGATAGGGCTCGATCACGGCCTGGGTGCGATCGCCGCGCGGCACCATCAGCTTGTGCGGGTCGACGCGCACCAGGAGGCCGGCGGCCTCCAGTTCCGCGACCACGCGCTTGCGCGCCTCGAAGCGGTCCAGCCCACGGAAGCGCTCGGGCGCGTTGTCGTTGATCGCGGCATCCGGCGTGAAGATGTTGATCAGCGGCAGGCCGTGGCGCTGGCCCACGGCATAGTCGTTGAAGTCGTGGGCCGGGGTGATCTTCACGCAGCCCGAGCCGAACTCCGGGTCGACGTAGTCGTCGGCGATGATCGGAATGCTGCGCTCGGTGAGCGGCAGCGCGATTTCCTTGCCGATGAAGCGCCGGTAGCGATCGTCGGTCGGATGCACCGCCACCGCCGTGTCGCCGAGCATGGTCTCGGGTCGGGTGGTGGCCACCACCAGGTGGCCGCTGCCGTCCGCGAGCGGATAGCGCAGGTGCCACAGGCTGCCGTCTTCCTCTTCGGCCACCACTTCCAGGTCGGAGATGGCGGTGTGCAGCACCGGGTCCCAGTTGACCAGGCGCTTGCCGCGGTAGATGAGGCCTTCCTCATATAAAGACACGAACACCTCGCGCACCGCGCGCGACAGCTCGTCGTCGAGGGTGAAACGCTCGCGGCTCCAGTCCATCGCCGCGCCCATGCGGCGCAGCTGGCGGGTGATGGTGCCGCCGGACTCTTCCTTCCACTTCCACACCGCCTCGACGAAGGCCTCGCGGCCGAGGTCGTGACGCGACTTGCCGACCTGGGCCAGCTGGCGCTCGACCACCAGCTGGGTGGCGATGCCGGCGTGATCGGTGCCGCCCTGCCACAGCACGTTCTCGCCGCACATGCGGTGGTAGCGGATCAGCGCGTCCATCAGCGTGTCCTGGAACGCGTGGCCCATGTGCAGGCTGCCGGTGACGTTCGGCGGCGGCAGCGCGATGCAATAGGGCTGGCCCTCGCCGCTCGGCGCGAAATAGCCGCGGGCTTCCCACTCGGCGTAGCGGTTCTGTTCCAGGGCGCGGGGGTCGTAACTCTTGTCCATTGCCATCGGGCGGCTCACTTCTCGGGTCATGGCGACCGGCGCGGCGGGGGCCGCGGGCGCGTGTTGCATGTCGGCCTTGAGCGCGGCGACCGCCTCCGCGACGGAGGTCTGCACCAGGCGCTCGAGCTCGGTGGAGAGCGCCGCGAAGCGCGCGTCGATTGCGGCCTGCGGCACCAGGGCGGCGGGCGCGGCGCGGACCGCGGCCGGGTCAACCTCTTCGACCAGCCGCGGTGGCGCGACCGGCGTCGCGTCCAAGGCGTCGGTCAGGCGCGGCGG
This sequence comes from Gammaproteobacteria bacterium, assembly GCA_019747795.1. Taxonomy (GTDB): domain Bacteria; phylum Pseudomonadota; class Gammaproteobacteria; genus JADJYF01. The sequence continues at coordinate 4,209 of JAIEQK010000322.1, forward strand.
CGCGCCGGGGTCACCGTCGGCGGCCATGTCAGCGGCCGACCTTGTGGGTGTTCAGCGGAAAGCCGCGGTCCTGGTAGTAACGGTAACGACCTCGGGCGGCGACCCGGCTGGCGTCGTCGTAGCCGGCCGATTCGATCACCCGTGAATAGCGGCTGGCGAGTTCCGGCACGGCGCTCGCGAGGTTGACCAGCACGTCGGGCTGCAACTCGTCGACCGCCGCGCAGCCAATCCGCACTCGGATCTCGGGGATCGCCTGGTCGGCCAGCGCATGGGGCACGAAGCTCGTGTCCTGGAACTGCCACAGCAGGTCGTCGAAGGCGCGCGCCTGGGCGTCGTCCTCGCATTGCACGTACACGCCGTGGCCCTGCTGCCAGGCCTTCTCGACGATGCGGCACATCATGCGGTCGTGGCCGGCCGCCGACGGTGGCTCCAGCACGTAGAAATCGACCCGCGTCATGCCGCGCGCGGGCCTCAGGCCTGGGAGAGGATGTACTCCAGCAGGAGCGGCATGGGCCGGCCGCTGGCGTACTTGTTCTTGCCGCTGCCCCAGGCCGTGCCCGCGATGTCGAGATGCGCCCAGCGGTAGTTGCGGGTGTAGCGTGCGAGGAAGCAGGCGGCGGTGATGGCGCCGCCGTTGCGACCGCCGACGTTGGCCATGTCGGCCACCGGGCTGTCGAGCTGCTTCTGGTAGTCCTCCCACACGGGCATGCGCCAGGCGCGGTCGCCAGTCTTCTGACCGGCGGCGAGCAGGGCGTCGGCCAGCGCGTCGTCGTTGCTGAACAGGCCGGAGGCGTGCTCGCCGAGCGCCACCACGCAGGCGCCGGTGAGGGTCGCGATGTCGATCACCACGGCCGGCTCGAAGCGCGCGCTGTAGGTGAGCGCATCGCACAGGATGAGGCGGCCCTCGGCGTCGGTGTTCAGGATCTCGATGGTCTGGCCGGACATGCTGGTGACGACGTCACTCGGCTTGCTGGCGTTGCCGTCGGGCAGGTTCTCGGTCGCCGGCACCACGCCGATGACGTTCTGCTTCGGCCCGATCTCGGCCAGCGCCGCCATCACGCCCAGCACGCTCGCCGCGCCGCACATGTCGAACTTCATCTCGTCCATGCCCGGGCCGGGCTTGAGCGAGATGCCGCCGGAGTCGAAGGTCACGCCCTTGCCGACCAGCACGATGGGCTTCACGCTCCTGGCCGCGCCGCGGTACTCGAGCACGATGAGCTTGGCCGGCTGGCGCGAGCCGCGCGCGACCGACAAGAGCGCGCCCATGCCGAGCTCTTCCATGTCGGCCTCTTCGAGCACCGTGCAGGTGAGCTTGTCGTGCTGCTCGGCGAGCGCCACGGCCTGCTCGGCCAGGTAGGTCGGCGTGCAGCGGTTGGCCGGGCGGTTGGCCAGGCCCTTCATGAATTCGATGCCGTTCAGCTTGGCCCGGGCGAGCGCGACCGCGGAACGTTGCGAAGGGACGGCGGCCTCGTCAGCGAGGAAGGTGAGCCGGGCGAGACCCTGGCCGCCTTCCGCCTTGGACTTGAACTCGGTGTAGCGGTAGGCGCTCGCGCCGAACACGAGCACGTGCTGTTCGACAACCCAGGCCGCGTCGCGGCCCTTAACCACCAGCGACTGCAGCGTGCTGACCGCGTTCTTGACGTGCGCTGCCTTGAGCGCCTCGGCCGCCTTGCCGAGCAGCTTCACGTACTCTTCGGGCGTGAGTCCCTCGCGCTTGCCGATGCCGACCAGCAGGACGCGTTCGGCGTCGATGCCGGCGACGTCCGGCAGCAGCAGGCATTCGCCCGGCTTGCCGCTCACGTCGCCGCGGTTCACCACGCGAGCGAGCGCGCCGCGCGCGCCCCGATCGAGGTCCGCGGCCCATTCGCCCAGGGTCTTGCCGGCGTACACGCCGACCACGAGGCAGGCGGTCTTCAGCTTTCGCGCCGCGCCATGCTTGACGGAAAATTCCATAGATAAGCTCGCCGTGAGAAGATGGACCGCAACGCCGCGAAGACTGCGGGCGCCGGCCATGCGGGCCGCCTGCGACGTCGCGGCAGTTTATTCGTTTGCGAAGGTGGGCGCAAAGCGGCCGGCCTTAAGTTCGGCAGCGCCAGCAGGCTCCACAACAACGTGAATTCCCCCGCTCCCGCGGCGCCTCGTCCGCGCATGAGAATCATCGACGGCTACATTCGCCGCACTGTCATCGCGACCACGCTGACCGTGCTGGTGGTGCTACTCGCGATCTTCTCCTTCTTCAGCTTCATCGACGAACTGGAAGACCTCGGCAAGGGCAACTACGGCCTGCCCCAGGTGATCTCGGTGGTGCTGCTGCGCCTGCCCGGCCTCGCCTACCAACTGCTGCCCATCGCCGCCCTGCTCGGCTCGCTCATCGGCCTGGGCGGCATGATGGAGCGCAATGAAATCGCCGTGGTGCGCGCCGCCGGCGTGGCGCGCGAACGCATCGTGTGGTCGGTGCTGAAGGGCGGGCTCGTCGTGGTGGCGCTCGCGGTGCTGGTCGGCGAGTTCCTGTTCCCGCCGGCCGAGAGCCAGGCACGGGCGCTGCGTTCGCTGACCGCCAACGAGCGCAGCGTGTCGAGTTCCGAGCACGGCTTCTGGGCGCGGGACGGCCAGGCCTACATCAATATCCGCGAGATCCTGCCCGGCGAGCGCTTCCGCGACCTGCGCATCCTGGAGTTCGACCAGGACAAGCGCCTTCTGAAGGCGACGCGCGCCGAGGAAGCCGAGATCAAGGGCGGGCGCTGGGAACTGCACGATGTCGGGCAGACCGACTTCAGCGGTGCGAACCCGGTCTCGCAGCGACTGGCGACGGCCACCTGGGACTCGTTGCTGGACCCCGACCTGGTGGGCCTGGTGGCGATCGATCCCGACACCCTGTCCTCGCTCGACCTGTGGCGCTACGTGCGTTTCGTCGAGAGCAACGGCCAGCGCGCCGACCGCTGGCGCCACGCGCTGTGGGTCAAGCTCGGCTATCCGCTGGCCGCGGCGGTCATGGTCTACCTGGCCGTGCCGCTGGTGTTGGGCGCGTCGCGCTCGGTGAGCGCCGGCCGACGCATCCTGCTCGGGGCGCTGATTGGCCTCGGCTTCCACGTGATGAACGAGACCTCGCGCCAGTTGGGCCTTGTGATCGGCGCGCCGCCGCTCCTGAGCGCGCTGGGACCGACCCTGCTGCTGTTCGGCGTGGCCGCCGTGCTCAACCGCCGGACGCGGTGACCCGGCGGCGCAGGAGCCGGGTGCCCGACCAGCGGTCGTGCCAGGCCAGGTGGTTGGCATCGAACAGCGCCGGCACGTAGCCGGCGAAGGCGAGCAGCAGCGCGAACTCCGCGTGCGGCACGCCGGAGCGCTTCAGCACCTGGTAGGCCGCGAGACCCAGCAGGAAGGACAGGCCGGCGCCGATGAAGCGCAGCATCGCCTCGCGCCAGGTGGGCCGGCGGTCGCCCGCGCCCGCCACCATCACCAGTTTCCACACCTGCATGCCCAGCGTGCGGCCGCGCGTCCAGCACAGGCCGAAATAGCCGAACATGATGAGCGCCAGGTACAGGCGCAGGAAGGGATTGCCGGGTTCGATGATCCGACCTTCCATGTTCACCGGTAAGTAAGTGGCGAAGTAGGTCACCGTCAGGATCCCCAGGCCGTCGTACAGGAGCGCCATCAGGCGCCGGGCGAAGGGCACGGGTTCGAAGACTTCTGGCACGGACGTTCTATGCTGGACAAGTGAGGCGACAATACGCTCGCATGGGATTTCAGGCGCACATGGCTGCGAGGACGCGCGTGCACTGGCTCGGCCTGCTGCTGGCGATCGTGCTCGGTCGACCGGCCGCGGCGGCCGACGCCGCGCATGATAGCTACATCGACGATTACCGTCTGCACATGGACTGCAGCGGGCGAGGCGCGCCCACGGTGGTGCTGGACGCCGGCCTCGGCGGTTCCTCGCTCGAGTGGGTGTTCGTCGTCGAGCGCCTCAGGCGGCTGACCCAGGTCTGTACCTGGGACCGCGCCGGCTACGGCGGCAGCGACATGGGACCGCTGCCGCGCACCAGCGGGCGCATCGCCGCCGAACTGGAGCGCCTGCTGCGCGCCGAGCACCTGCCGCCACCCTACGTGCTGGTGGGGCATTCCTTCGGCGGCTACAACATGCAGCTCTTCGCCCGCCAGCATCCCGAACTGACGGCGGGCCTTGCCCTGATCGACGCCTCGCATCCCGAGCAGGTCGAGCGCTTCGAGGCGCCCCCGCTCAATCTCGTCACCGCGCCCACCAGCCGGGCCGGCGTGGTCCAGTTTCGCGACCAGCCGCCGGCGAATCTTGCCCTGCCGCCTCGGCTGCGCCTCGCGATCGAGGCCGAGGCCCATCGCTGGAAGTCCCGGCGCACCCTGTCCGCCGAACTGCTGAGCTTCCGTGACAGCGCCGCGGAGGTGCGGGCCGCGCCGCCGCTGGGGCGCACGCCGCTGGTGGTCATCTCGCGCGGGCGCCTGGCGGGCGAGATGAACGAGCGGCGCAGGCTGTTCGAAGGGCTGTGGCTCACCTTGCAGAGCGAGCTTGCGGCCTCGAGCGCCGTGTCCGCGCACCTGGTCGGGCTGCACAGTGGCCACCAGGTGCACGTCGAGCAGCCGGGGCTCGTCGCCTACGGCATCGCCATGCTCGTGCTGCGTGCCCGCGGCGCCGAGGGCACGAAGGCGCTCGCGGCCGCGCGCGCGCAGGACTTCTCGCTCGAAGACGCGGTGTGGCTGAAGGACGATTTGAGTGTGGATGCGCCAGCAGTGCTGGCCGCCGCGCCGACGCCGGACTGCGCGGCGCCTTGCGGGCAAGTCCGAAGTGGCGCTCCCTAGGGGAGTCGAACCCCTGTTCTCGGCGTGAGAGGCCGATGTCCTAGGCCACTAGACGAAGGGAGCGTATTTCGGAGCGCGGATGGTATCATACCGCGACGCCGCTGTTAGCGGCCGTGGAAGAAAACTTCACCGACGACATGGCGATCAACGCCGGCGAAACATGCCCCATCCACTGCCGCGCACCTCGGGCGACCTCGCCCCTGCGCCGCCCCATGGCACCAGAGAATTAATTGAGCAGCCTAATCGATAGGGTCCGCGCTGCGGCTGCAAGGGTCGTCGGCCGCACCTTGGCCAAGAACGCTCCGCCGCCGCCCGCGCCCGCACCCGCCGCGCCAC
>JAIEQK010000013.1 GCA_019747795.1 Gammaproteobacteria bacterium
CGCGGCCGCCGGGTCGGTGACCGCGCGCTGGGCGCGCCACAGCAGCACGGCGAGTACCAGCAGCCCGAGGCCGAGGCTCACGCTCAAGGCCATCACGAGTCCACCGGTCTGCCAGTCGCCCGCGCCGAGCAGGTCCAGCAGGTACTGCTGCTGCGCGGGCGTGTAGCCCAGCACCCACTGGTTCCAGCCGTAGGTCACGGCATCGAGGGCGTCGCGCATGCGCGTCCAGAACTGCCCGGTGAATCCGCGGCGATCGAACACCGGCGCCTCGGCGCCGGCCGGCAGCGCATCGCTGAAGCCGAGGGACACGCGCTCCGGCGCCACCGCCGCGGTCGGATCGACCCGCACCCAGCCGCGCTCGGGCAGCACCACCTCGGCCCAGGCGTGGGCGTCGCGCTGGCGCAGCACCAGGTACTGGCCCACCTCGTTCAGTTCACCGCCCTGGTAGCCGGTCACCACCCGCGCCGGAATGCCGGCCGCGCGCATCAGCACCACGAAGCTCGACGCGAAGTGTTCGCAGAAGCCCTCACGACTCTCGAACAGGAACTGGTCCACCGCATCGCGAGGCAGCGGCGGCGGCGTCAGCGAGTAATAGAAGCGCTGTTCGCGAAAGTAACGCAGCGCGAGATCGATCACGCCCTGGTCGTCCCGCGCCTGGGCGCGCCACGCCGCCGCCAGCGCGCGGGCGCGCGGGTGCCTGTCGGCCGGCAACTGCAGTGCGGCGCGACGCTGCATGGCGCTCGGCGGCGCGGTGCGATAGCGGGTGGCTGACTCGAGTTCGTAGCGCAGTCGTTTGCGCACCGGCTGACCGCTGAGTGTCGCGTAGTCCACCGTCTGCCGCGCGCCGGGGCCGAGCGTCGTGACCACGTCGAGGCCCAGCAGCCAGCGCTTGCGATGCGGTTCGAGCGTCACGGTGTACTTGTAGCGCTCGCCCAGCGCCTCCACCGGCGGCGCGGGCTCGGGCGCGAAGGGCGCGCCGCTCCAGGTGCGACCGTCGGTGCGCCACAGCACCGGGCCGCGCCAGTAGCGATCGCGCGCGCGCGGCTCGGCGCCGTGGAACTGCACGCGAAAGGCGATATCGCTGGAGAGACCCAGGCGCGTGATGTCGCCGACCTGCATGCTGTCGGAGAGCCCGGAAGTGGCGTCGAAGGCGTCGGCGGGCAGGCCCCACAGCGGACTGCCTATGCGCGGAAAGAGCAGGAAGGCAATAGCCATCAGCGGCAGCGCCTGGACGGTGAGCGCGGCCGCCTGGCGCAGCATCGCGCGAGCGTCGCGGCGCGCGGGCGGCGTGTTGAACTGCACCAGCGTCGCGGTGACCGCGATCACCACGCCCAGCATGTAGACCGCGGTCGGAATGGTCTGCGAGTAGAAGAAGTTGGTGACCACCAGGAAGTAGCACAGGAAGGTCACCACGTAGTAGTCGCGCTCGGTGCGCATCTCGAGCAGTTTCAAACCCAGCAGCGCGGCCAGCAGTTCCACGCCGGCGTCGCGTCCGACCTTGCCCCGGTAGGCGATGTAGATGCTGACGAAGGCCGCCACCGCCACGGCCTGTTTCACCAGCCACAGCAGGCGATGCTCGGCGTCCGGCAGCGGCAGGCGATCCCGCGCGCCGAGATAGCGCCACAGGCAGGCGAGGCCGAAGCCGAGCACCAGCACGAAGGAGAAACGCGCGGCGTGCGGCGCGAGTGCGAGCAGCAGCGCGACCGTCACCCACAGGACTTCGCTCGGTGTGAGCGCGGCGCGCTTCACGGCCGCGCCTCGTACAGCGCGAGCGCGCGCAGACAGGCGTCGCGATGGGCCGCGCCGCTGCCGAAACCGGGCGGCGCGCCGGGCAGTTCGAGCGCGAAGACGAGGCCGCGGCGGCTCGCTTCCAGCACCCACTGGCAGAGCTGCGCGAGCCGCGCCTCGGTATCGCCGAGCGACGCCACCGCCTGCCAGCTGAGCCGCACCCGCGCGGCGCCCTGGCCGTGGAAGCGCTTCACTTCCAGTTCGCGCTCGCGTGCGGCGGACTTCCAGGCGATCGCGCGCACGGGATCGCCCGGCAGGTAGCGGCGCAGGCCGGCGAACTCCTCCGCGCCGCCGGCCAGGGCCAGTGTGCCCTGCGCGCCGACGCTCGGCGCCACCGGCAGCGGCAGCCGGCCGCGAGGCGCGGGGTAGACCAGGCAGCGCGCCTCGCCGTCGAAGTAGGCCCAGGCGCGCAGGATGCCGAGCGGCCAGGCGCCGGTCACGCGCAGCCGGCCGAGGTCCAGCCAGCCGCGGCGCGCGGCGAGGCACGTCACCACCACGTCGACCTGGCCGCCGGCGTCGACATCGAACTCCACCGCCTGCGCGGTCCAGTAGCGTTTCTCGGCGCGTTTCAGGCCGTGCGCCCAGGGGCCCACGGCCAGGCGCAGGCGCGCCTGGCGCGCGTCGTTCGCGAAGCGGCAGGTGAAGCGCGCGTCCTCGCCGGCGAACACCGGCTGGGCGCGGGCGCCGAGATAGGTGAGACCGATGAGGTTCCTGGCGGTGTGCAGCATCGCCACCAGCACCAGGCCGAACAGCAGGAAGGCCAGCAGGTAGCCGAGCGCGTTGTCGTAGTTGATCGCGCCGAGCAGGATCACCACCTGCATCGCGCCGAAGGTGAGACCGCTCGCGGTCGGCAGGATATAGACGCGGCGCCGATCGAGACGCTGGCCGGCGCTGCCCGCGCCGGCGCTCACGGAATGGGCACGGCCGCGAGCAGGCGCTCGCGCAGGGCCTGGACGTCCAGCGCGCGGCCGCCGTCGGCCGGACGCAGGCGATGCACGGCGACGCTCGGCAGCACCGCCTGCACGTCGTCCGGCAGCACGTGGCCGCGACCGTCGATCAGCGCCCAGGCGCGCGCGGCGCGCAAGAGCGCCAGCGCCGCGCGGGGCGAGAGCCCGCAGCCGAACTCCGGCGCGCGACGACTGTAGTCGACCACGTCCTGCACGTAATCGAGCAGCGGATCGGCGACATGCACCGTCGTGACCCGCGCCTGCAGCGCGAGCAGTTCCTCGCGCGACAGCACCGGCGCCATCTCGGCCAGCGCCACGCGCCGGTCGGAGGCCGCCAGCAGCGCGCGCTCGGCGCGCCGGTCGGGATAGCCGAGCGACAGGCACATGAGGAAGCGATCGAGCTGTGACTCCGGCAGCGGAAAGGTGCCCACCTGCTCGGCCGGGTTCTGGGTCGCGATCACGAAGAAGGGATCGGGCAGCGGGTGGGTCTCGTTCTCGATGGTGACCTGGCGTTCTTCCATCGCTTCGAGCAGCGCGCTCTGCGCGCGCGGCGTGGCGCGATTGATCTCGTCGGCCAGCACCAGGTGGGTGAACACGGGTCCCGGATGAAAGCGAAAGCGCGCGGCGTCGCGCTCGTAGACGTAGGCGCCGAGCACGTCGGCAGGGAGCAGATCGCTGGTGAACTGCACGCGCTTGTAGTCGAGCCCGACGAGGCGCGCGAGCAGGTGCGCGAGGGTGGTCTTGCCGACGCCCGGCAGGTCTTCGATGAGCAGGTGCCCGCGCGCCAGCAGGCAGGCGAGCGCGAGGCGAATCTCGGTGGTCTTGCCGAACACCACCTGCTCGGCGGCGGCGATCACCGCCGCCAGCGGCCCGCGCGCGGCGGCAGGCTGGGCGCTCGCCCGCGCGCGTGGCTCAAAGGCTTTGTCGACGGGGCGCTGGCTCACGCTTCGACTCCTCGTTGCGGCCTGGCTCTCGGTCGCTGGCGCGAATCCTGCAGCCTCGATGGACATCCACGCTCAAGTTATCGGCGCGATGTCCGTTGATCATGAACGACGCCAGGGCCGGCGCAAGCGCCGCAGCGTGCCGGGCACAGCTTAACAGGCTGGGCGGGCACCAGGCGGCGAGCATTTCCGATCATCGACATGACTTCATGTCGAGACCTCATGCAGGGCCCAGGGAGGCCTATGACCAAGTACGACTTCGTGGTGATCGGCAGCGGCCCGGCGGGGCAGCGCGCGGCCATCCAGGCGGCCAAGCTCGGCCGCAGCGTGGCGCTCATCGAGCGCGCTTTCTTCATTGGTGGCGCCTGCGTCCACACGGGCACCATTCCGAGCAAGACGCTGCGCGAGGCGGTGCTCTATCTCACCGGCTGGCGCCAGCGCGGCTTCTACGGCCGCAGTTACCGGGTCAAGGAGCGCATCACGGCCGAGGATCTCATGCAGCGCCTGGACATCACCGTGCGCCACGAAATCGAGATCCTGGTGCACAAGCTGCACCGCAATTTCGTCGACACCATCGCCGGCAGCGCGGTGTTCGAATCGCCCCACGTGCTGCGCGTCACCACCGGTCCGGACGAATCCCGCCTGGTGGAGGCCGACAAGATCCTGATCGCGACCGGTTCGCGGCCGGTGCATCCGCCGGGCATCCCCTTCGACCTGCCGAACGTGGTCGACAGCGACAACATCCTCGACATGCGCGAACTGCCGCGCACGGTGGTGGTGGTGGGCGCCGGCGTCATCGGCGTCGAGTACGCCTCCATTCTCTCGGCGCTCGACATCGGCGTGACCCTGGTCGACGGGCGCAACCACATCCTCGACTTCCTCGATCGCGAGATCGTCGACGAGTTCACCCATCACCTGCGCGATCGCGGCGTGAGCTTGAGGCTCGGCGAGACCGTGCAGTCGGTCGAGGCGCAGGACGAGAACCGCGTGGTGGTGAAGCTCGCGAGCGGCAAGCGGCTGCGCGCCAACATGGCGCTGTTCGCCTCCGGTCGGCAGAGCAATACCGACAAGCTCGGCCTGGAGCATGCCGGTCTCACCACCGACGAACGCGGGCGCCTGCAGGTGGACGAGCATTTCCGCACCGCCGTGCCGCACATCTACGCGGCCGGCGACGTGGTCGGCTTTCCGGCGCTGGCCTCGACCTCCATGGAGCAGGGCCGTCGCGCCGCGCAGCACGCCTTCACCGGCAGCGACCGGCCGAGCGCGATGGACGTGTCGCCTTTCGGCATCTATGCCGTGCCGGAGATGAGCGTGGTGGGGCAGACCGAGGAACAGCTGCGCGCCGCCGGCATTCCCTACGAGACCGGCATCGCACGCTTTCGCGAAACCTCGCGCGGACAGATCCTGGGCCTGCGCGAGGGATTGCTCAAACTGCTGGTGAGCCTGGAGGACCGGCGGGTGCTCGGCGTGCACATCGTCGGCGAGGGCGCGACCGAGCTCGTGCACATCGGCCAGGCGGTGATCGCCCATCACGGCACGCTCGATTACTTCGTCGACGCGGTGTTCAACTACCCGACGCTGGCCGAGGCCTACAAGGTGGCGGCGCTGGACGCGTGGAACCGTTTGTAGGTCGGACTTCAGTCCGACATTCCTTTCCAAAGCCCCGACTGAAGCCTGGCTCTCAATGTCGGACTGAAGTCCGACCTACAGCTTACGCATCTGCAAGGACAGGGACCTCACGACCCCGCGATCGCCATCTCGCCCAGCACGATCGAGCCCACGTGCACACTGCTCCGCGGGTCGACGTCGGCGCCGATCTCCTGGATATCCTTGAACATGGTCTTGAGATTGCCGGCGATGGTGATCTCTTCGACCGGATGCGCGATGGCGCCGCCCTCGATGAGAAAGCCGGCCGCGCCCCGCGAGTAGTCTCCCGTCACGCCGTTCACGCCCATGCCCATCAGGTCGGTCACCAGCAGCGCGCGATCGAAGCCCGCGATGATCGCCTCCAGCGTGCGTTCGCCGTGGCTCACCACCAGGTTGTGCACGCCGCCCGCGTTGCCGGTCGGCGCGCGGCCCAGGCGGCGCGCGGCGTAGGCCGACAGCAGGTAGGTCTCGAGCCGCCCGGCGTCGACCAGTGTCTTGGCAAAGGTCGCGATGCCATCATCGTCGAAGGGCGCGCTGCCGAGGCCGCCCGGACGATGGGGCTCCTCGCGGATGCTCACGCCGGACGCCATCACTTGTTCGCCGAGCGCGTCCAGCAGGAAGGACGCGCGGCGGTACTGGGCGCCGCCCGAGATGGCTGAGATCAGGTGCCCGACGAGGCCGCCGGCGATGCGGTTCTCGAAGATCACCGGCAGCCGTGTGGTGGCTATCTTGCGCGCGCCGAGCTTGGCCACCGTGCGGCGCGCGGCGATGCGGCCGATCTCCTCCGCGTCCTCCAGGGTCGCGGCGTCGCGCGCGCTCGAGAACCAGTAGCCGCGCTGCATGCCGGCCGCGTCCGCGGCGATCATCACCGCTGAGACTCCGTGGCGCGTGCCGCGATAGGCGGCGTGGAAACCGTGGCTGTTGGCGTAGGCGCGCGTGCCGCGATAGCGGTTCACGCTGCATCCATCGGACTGCTTCAGGCGCGCGTCCGCGCCCCGCGCCGCGCGCTCGCAGGTGAGCGCGAGCTCGATGGCGGCCTCGGCTTCGAGATCCCAGGGATGGTCGAGGTCGAGGTCGGCGATCTCGCGCGCCAGGTATTCGGGCGCGGCCAGGCCGGCGTAGCTGTCCGGCTCCGCCGCACGCGCGATGGCGAGCGCGGCGTCGACCGTCTCGCGCAGGGCCTCGCCGGAAAAGTCCGAGGTCGTGGCGCTGCCCTTGCGACCGTCGAGGTGGATGGTGATGCCGAGGCTCTTGTCGCGCTCGTGCTCGACCGTCTCGCAGGCGCCGTCGCGCACGGTGACCGAGAGTCCTTCGCCGGACGAGAGCCCGACTTCGGCGGCCGGCGCGCCGCGCGCGCGGGCGAGGTCGATGACCTCGAGCGCAAGGCGCTCGAGCACGGCGGGCTGGTTGTAGTCGACGGCGATGCGCTGGTTCATGCACCCATGCTAATGAATCCCGCCGGGGTGGGCCATCGCCCTGGGGTAGACTAAGCGCCTGCCGCGCGCCCGCGGCGTCCACGCATGCCAGAGCCGATGACCGATACGCCCATCCTCGCCAAGTTGAACCAGCGGCAGCGCGACGCCGTGTCCTCGAATGCCAAGCACGTGCTGGTGCTGGCCGGCGCCGGCAGCGGCAAGACGCGCGTGCTGGTGCATCGCATCGCCTGGTACCTGGAGACAGGCCAGGCCTCGCCGCTCGGCATCCTGGCGGTGACCTTCACCAACAAGGCCGCGGCCGAGATGCGCGGGCGCATCGAGCAGCTGACCGGCCGGCCGCTCGGCGGCATGTGGGTCGGTACCTTTCACAACATCGCGCATCGCATCCTGCGCGCGCATGCGCGCGACGCGAACCTGCCGGACAACTTCCAGATCATCGACTCCGACGATCAGCTGCGCGTGGTGAAGCGCGCGATCCGCGGGCTCGATCTGGACGAGAACGAATGGCCGGCCAAGGAGGCGCAGTGGTTCATCAACGCGCGCAAGGACGACGGCCAGCGCCCGCAGCACGTCGACGACTTCGGCGACGGCGCGCTGCACACGATGATCGATATCTACCGCGCCTACGAGGACGCCTGCAATCGCGCGGGACTCGTCGACTTCGCCGAGCTGCTGCTCCGCGCCCACGAGCTGTGGCTGAACCATCCCGGCCTGCTGCGTCACTATCGCGAGCGCTTCTGGCACGTGCTGGTGGACGAGTTCCAGGACACCAACGCCATCCAGTACGCCTGGCTCCGGAACCTGGTGGGCGAGGACGGCAGCATCTTCGTGGTGGGCGACGACGACCAGTCGATCTACTCCTGGCGCGGCGCGCGGGTCGAGAACATGCAGCATTTCCGCAGGGATTTCCCGCAGCACGAGCTCATTCGCCTGGAGCAGAACTACCGCTCCACCGGCAACATCCTGACCGCAGCCAACACGCTCATCGCGAACAATCCCTCGCGCCTCGGCAAGGAGCTGTGGACCGATGGCGCCAAGGGCGAGGCCATCACGCTCTACGCCGCCTACAACGATCTCGACGAGGCGCGCTTCTGCGTGGACCGCATCAACCAGTGGTTCGATCACGGCGGGCGGCTCGCCGAGTGCGCCATGCTCTACCGTACCAGCGCGCAGTCGCGCGTGCTGGAAGACGCGCTGCGCCAGGCCGACCTGCCCTACCGCGTGTACGGCGGCTTTCGTTTCTACGAGCGCGCCGAGATCAAGGACGCGCTCGCCTACCTGCGCCTGGCCGCGAACCGCGGTGACGACGCGGCCTTCGAGCGCATCGTCAACGTGCCGCCGCGCGGCATCGGCCAGCGCTCCATCGACGACGTGCGCGACACCGCCAAGCGCGAGCGCATCACCCTGTGGGAGGCCGCGCGACGGCTGCTCGATCACAAGGAGATGGCGGCGCGCGCGTTGGGCGCGCTGCAGCGCTTCCTCGATCTCATCGACCGCATGAGCGTCGCGATCGACGAGCTGCCGCTGGCGGAACTGCTCGAGCACGTCATCGCGCAGTCGGGCCTGGTCGAGCACTACAGGAAGGAGAAGGGCGAGCGCGGCCTCGACCGCATCGAGAACCTGGAAGAACTGGTCACCGCCGCGCGCGACTTCAAGCCCTCGCCGGACGACGAGGACATTCCCATCCTCGCCGCCTTCCTGACCCACGCCGCGCTGGAATCGGGCGAGGGGCAGGCCGATGCGCACAGCGACTGCGTGCAGCTCATGACGCTGCATTCGGCCAAGGGCCTCGAGTTTCCGCAGGTCTTCCTGGTGGGTGTGGAAGAAGGACTCTTTCCGCATCAACGTTCGGCCGCCGATCCGGTGCAGCTCGAGGAGGAGCGGCGCCTGTGCTACGTCGGCATCACCCGCGCAATGAAGAAGCTCACCATCACCCACGCCGAGTCACGCCGCCTGCACGGCGCCGACTACTACCCGCAGCCTTCGCGCTTCATCCGCGAACTGCCGCGCGAGGTGCTGGACGAGGTGCGCCTGGGCGGTCGGGTGAGCGCCGGACGGTCGACCTTAAGCGGCGGGGTGATGGAGAACACGCCCAACGCCTACGGCCTGCGGCTCGGCCAGCGTGTCGCGCACAAGATCTTCGGCGAAGGCGTGGTGCTGCACCTGGAAGGCCAGGGCGACCACTCCCGCGTGCAGGTCAACTTCGAATCGGAAGGGGTGAAGTGGCTGGTGGCGGCCTATGCCAACCTGCAGGCGATGTGACGGCGTCGCTCCAGCCTCACACCCCGGCACCCTGTAGGGCGGACTTCAGTCCGCCATTCCTTCCAGAGCCCCTCATCGAAGCTGCGTACTTCGCCGCCAAAAACACGAAGGCCCCGCCGGACGCACCGACCAGCGGCGCGCCCGGCGGGGCCTTCGTTGCGGCGGCTTACTTCGCGGCCTGGACCATGTAATCCACGGCGGCCTTGATGTCCTCGTCGGCGATGTCCGGACGTCCGCCCTTCGGCGGCATCATGCCGGCGCTGCCCATGAAGCCGTTGATCGCGCTGCCGTGCAGGACGTCGATGCCCTTGGCGATGCGCGGCTCCCAGCCAGCCTTGTCGCCGAGCTTCGGCGCGCCCGCCGCGCCGGGGGTGTGGCACACGAAGCACACGGCGTCGTAGGTGCTCTTGCCCTTGCCGGTATCGGCGGCGGCGGTGGCCGGCGCCGCGGCTTCGGCCGCGGCGGGCGC
>JAIEQK010000297.1 GCA_019747795.1 Gammaproteobacteria bacterium
GCAAGGCCAGGCTCGCGCGCCCGGCGCCCGCGTCGAGCGCCGCGAGCAGGTCGCGCGGCGTCTCGGCATCGAACAAGTGCTGGTCGGCGAGCGCGCAGCCGAACACCTGCTCGAGGCGCTGACCGAGTTCCACCCGCGCCAGGCTGTCGATGGCGAGCTCCTCGGCCAGTGAACTGTCGAGCCGCGCGGCCGGCAGGCCGTCGTGGCCGCGGTGCAGTTCGCGCGCCACGCTGTCCACCACCGTCAGCAGCGCGCGGCTGCGCTCGTCGGGGTCGCGCGCGGCGGAAGGGTCGAGGACGGAGCTCATGGCCGCGCACTATACCGACAGCGGCGGCGCGCCGGCCGTATCAAGCCGCGCACGCCACCGCCGCTACAGCGGCTGATGGCCGAACGCGCGATGCGCGCGCCATCCTGGCGCCGGCGGCGCGGCATGCGGTGCAATTCACATCAGCGCACGCGCAGTGTCGCGCAACCGGGGACGATCGCTATCATGAGCGGGCGCGGCGTCACTAGGGGGCTGCGACGAAAGGGCAGGCGCATGTTCGGTTCCTCGAAAGTTTCCTTCTCTGCGCGCGGCATGGCGGTGCTCCTGTCGTGCGCGCTGCTGGTCGGCTGCGCGAGCACGCCGCCCGCGCCGGTCGCGAGCGCCGCGACCACGCCGAGCGCCGCGCCGGCGCCGGTCACCGCCGAGGACACCGAGGCTCGAGCCCAGCGCATCTTTCTCTACGAGAGCCGCGTCGCCGACGCGCTGCTCGACCGCTTCCCGATGCGCGACGACTTCGTCGCCGCCGAACCCGGCCTCGCCGCCGCCGAGGCGCGCATGGCCGAGGCCTGCGGGCCCCTGACCCGCGCGGTGCTGCGCCACCTCGAAGGCCGCAAGCAGTCGGTGAAGCAGAAGTTCAAGGTCGCCAACAGCCTCGACGCCTGCGAGAACGCCGCGCGCCAGGTCGAAGGCCTGCTCGCGCAACACTCCGACGGCCTGGTCGCGACCGGCAACTGACGCGCCCGCAGTCCTTGTAGGTCGGACTTCAGTCCGACATTCCTCCCAGAACGCCAGGCGCTGCCGCAACGGCGCGGCGCCGACGCCAGTACCGCGAACCTGTCCCTCGGATCGCGGAAGGCCTTGAGACGAATGTCGGACTGAAGTCCGACCTACAGCGCCGCCAATGGATCCGGGCGGCGGGGAGAACGGAATGTCGGCGCGAGCTTGGCTCAACACGGCGCTGCTGTGGCTGTGGACTTCGCTGGTCCTGGCGGCGGCGCCGCTCGAAATCGACCAAGTACCGGCGCCGCTCGCGCCGTGGACCGCCTGGGTGCTGGACGGCGTGCCCGAGCACGCCTGCCCGCTGCAGTTCGACAGCGGCGCGCGACGCTGCGCCTGGAGCACGCCACTGCGCCTCGCGCTCGACGCGACCGGCGGTGAGTTCGGCTTCGAGGCGGTGCTGCACGCGCAGGCCTGGGTGGCGCTGCCGGGCGGCACGGGCCAGTGGCCGCTGGACGTGCTGGCCGACGAACAGCCCGCGGTGGTGGTGGCGCGCGATGGACGTCCCACGCTGTTCCTCGCGGCCGGGCGCCATGCGCTGCGCGGCCGCTTCGACTGGTCGCGCCTGCCCGAGAGTCTCGCCGTGCCCGCCGACACCGGCGTGGTGCTGCTCGTCACCGACGCGGCGGGCGCGCCGCGCCCGACCACGGCACTCGAAGGCCGCCTGTGGCTGGCCGCCGCGCCGCGCGCGGACGCGCAGGGCGAGCATCTCGATGTCGCGGTGTTCCGTCGCGTGGAGGACCAGCTGCCGGCGCTGGTGACCACGGTGCTGGCGCTCGACGTCGCCGGCCCTGAGCGTGAATGGCACGTGGCCCGCGCTTTGCCCGATGGGCTCGTGCCCGTCAGCCTCGACAGTCCGCTGCCCGCGCGCCTGGAGGACGACGGCAGCCTGCGCGTGCGTCTGCGTCCTGGCCAGTGGCGCCTCACGCTCACCGCCCGCGCTGTCGCGCCGCTCGCCGAGCTCGGACCGCCGCCCGCGGCCTCCGACTGGCCGCAGGAGGAAGTCTGGAGCTTCGCCGCGCGCACCGAGCTGCGCGTGGTCGAGGTCGCCGGCGGTCAGCCGGTGGACCCGCGCCAGACCGCGCTGCCCGAGGACTGGCACGCGCTACCGGCCTGGCGCCTGGCCGCGGGCCAGCGGCTGACCTTCGCCGAGCAGCGGCGCGGCGATCCGCAGCCGGAGCCCGACCAGCTCGGCCTCGAGCGCCAGCTGTGGCTCGACTTCGACGGCGGCGGCTACACCGTGCAGGACCATCTCACCGGGCGCGTCACGCGTACCTGGCGTCTGACGAGCCATCCCGCGCTGGAACTCGGCCGCGTGCAGCTGAACGGCGAACCGCAGTTCATCACCAGCGTCGACGGCGGCGCGCGCGGCGTGGAGGTGCGGCACGGCGAACTCGATCTGCTGGCCGACGCGCGCCTCGCGCGTGGCGCGCTGCCGGCGGTCGGCTGGGCGCTGGACGTGAAGTCGCTGCGCGCCCAGCTGCATTTGCCACCGGGCTGGCGCCTGTGGGCCGCGCGCGGGGTCGACGAGGTCCCCGGGACGTGGCTGCAGCGCTGGACCTTGCTCGACCTGTTCCTGGTGCTGATCGCGACGCTCGCCGCCGCGCGCATGCACGGCTTCGCGCTGGGCGCCCTGACCCTGGTGACGCTCGCGCTGGTGTGGCACGAGTCGGGCGCGCCACGCCAGGTGTGGCTGCACCTGCTGGCCGCGCAGGCCCTGCTCGGGGTGCTGCCGGAACACCTGTTCAAGCGCGTCGTGCGCGGCTATCGCAACCTGGCGCTCGCGGCGCTGGTGCTGACGAGCCTCGCTTTCATGATCGACCAGGTGCGCACCGGGCTGTACCCGCAATTCGAGCGACCCTGGCAGGTCGTCGCACGCCAGGACGCCGTGCCGCAGCCCGCCTCGGTCGCGACGGCGGCGCCGCCCGCGCCGAGCCTGGAAGCCGCGCCCGCCATGGCCGACGGGGCGTTCGACAAGCTCGCCGGGGGCAGTGTCGCGCGCAGCGCGCGGCCGTACGACTACGCGAGCGACGCCGCGCCCTATGCGCGCGATGCGCGGGTGCAGACCGGGCCGGGGCTGCCGGCCTGGGACTGGTCGACGGTGACGCTGACCTGGAACGGGCCGGTGCTGGCCGATCAGGAGGTCGAGCTCTTGCTGCTGTCGCCACGGGTCAACCTGCTGCTGGCCGCGCTGCGCGTGCTGCTGCTGGCCGCGCTCGGTGCGAGCTTCCTGCGCCTCGCCTTCGGGCCCTGGCGTCGACCACGGCCGCCCCAGGCGGCGCTGCTGCTGGTCACAGTGGTGGCACTCGGCGGCGGCGCGCCGGCGCGCGCCGATCTGCCGTCCCGCGAACTGCTGGACGAACTCGCGGCGCGCCTGACGCGGGCGCCGGAATGCCTGCCGGGCTGCGCCACGCTGCCGCGTCTCGCGGTCGACGTGCAAGCGCAGCAGGTGACGCTCACCGGTGAGCTGCACGCGGCAGCGGCGGTGGCGGTGCCGCTGCCGGGCGGCGCCGACCAGTGGACTCCGTCCGAGGTGCGGGTCGACGGCGATGCCGGTCGCGGGCTCTCGCGCGACGCTGCCGGTGTGCTGTGGCTCGAGGTGCCGCCCGGTCGTCATCGCGTGGAGTTGCAGGGCCCGGCGCCCATCGGCGCGAGCTTCACCCTGGCGCTGCCCCTGCGTCCCGAGCGCCTGCGCCTCGCGCTGGACGGCTGGAGCGTGAGCGGCCTGCGGCCCGATGGCGGCGTCGAGGCGCAGCTCATCTTCACGCGCCGCGCGGCGGCAGCGGCCGGCGCCGACGCCGGCCTCGAACCGCGCAGCCTGCCGGCCTTCTTCCAGGTCGAACGCGTGCTGCGCTTCGCCCACGAGTGGCGGGTGGAGACCACCGTCACGCGGCAGACGCCGGCCGACAGCGCGGCGGCGCTCGCCATTCCGCTGCTGCCGGGCGAGGCGGTGACCAGCGCCGATGTGCAGGTGGTGGACGGCAAGGTGCAGGTGGTGCTGGCCGCCAGTGACACGCGTTTCGCCTGGTCCTCGGTGCTCGCCGAGCGCTCGCCCCTGACCCTGGTCGCGCCGCCCAGCCGCGAGTGGGTGGAGACCTGGCGCGCCGACATCGCGCCCCTGTGGCACGCCGAACTGGGCGGTCTGGCCGTGGTGCATCACCAGGCGGACGGCCGCTGGCTGCCGACCTGGCAGCCTTGGCCGGGCGAGCAGGTGAGCCTCGCGCTCAGCCGGCCGGCGGGCGTGGAGGGCCGCACGCTGACCATCGAGTCGAGCACCTTCGACTACGCGCCGGCGCAGCGTGCGCGAGACGCCACGCTGAACTTCACGCTGACGAGTTCCCAGGGCGGCC
Organism: Gammaproteobacteria bacterium; assembly: GCA_019747795.1. Lineage (GTDB taxonomy): Bacteria > Pseudomonadota > Gammaproteobacteria > JADJYF01. The sequence goes on from JAIEQK010000297.1 coordinate 4,393, forward strand.
AGCACGTCGTCGAGCTGCCCCGCGGCGCTGCGGTGGAGGGCGTCGCCATCGACGACGTGCCGCAGCCCCTGCGCGCCGACGGCGAGCGGCTGGTGTTGCCGGTTCACCCGGGCACCGCGACCTACCGCGTCACCTGGCGCGAGTCGGAACCCATGGCGGGCCTGCTGCGCCTGCCGCGCTGGTCGCTCGGCGCGGACAGCGTCAACGCCACGCTGTCGCTGCGCATGCCGGCCGATCGCTGGGTGCTGCTGGCCGGCGGGCCGGCGCTTGGACCGGCGGTGTTGTTCTGGGGCGTACTGCTGGTGTGGAGCCTGGTCGCGGTGGGCCTCGGCCGCACGCGCTTCACGCCGCTCGGCAGCGGCCAATGGCTGCTGCTCGCGGTGGGGCTGACCCAGGTCGCGCTCGGCTACGCACTGCTGGTGGTGGCCTGGCTGTTCGCGCTCGCGCTGCGTGGGCGCCAGGCGCCGCTCGCCGAGCGCTGGCGCTTCAACGCCGGCCAGGTCGCGCTCGCGCTGCTGACGCTCGCGGCGCTGCTCAGCCTGTTTGCCGCCATCGAGCGCGGCCTGCTCGGCCAGCCCGACATGCAGATCGCCGGCAACGGTTCCAGCGCGGCGCTCCTGCAGTGGTTCGCCGATCGCGTGGGCGGCGCCCATCCCGAACCCTGGGTGCTGTCCGTCTCGCTGTGGTTCTACCGCGGCCTGATGCTGGCCTGGGCGCTGTGGCTGGCGTTCGCGCTGCTCGGCTGGCTGCGCTGGGGCTGGGGGTGCTTCAGCGCCGGAGGACTGTGGCGGCCCGCACCGCCGCGCCCGGCCGAGTCCGCCGAACCGCCCGCCGCCGACGGCTAGGACCAGAAATGGATTTGCCCGGGCCCTCCGCGCATGGGTGGCTGTTCCAATATCAGACAGGGTATCCTCGCGTCCCCGGCTGACTGTCGCCAAGCCGCCCGCCCGCCATGGCCCGTCGCTAGACTCGCGGGCGGCGCCGCGCGGCCCTCGGCCAGTGCTGCGGTCCTCGAGTGTCCCGAACAGGAGAATAAGATGTTCAAGTCTTTCCGTTACACCCTGCTGGCCGCGGTGGTTGCGCAACCATTCGCCGCGCAAGCCTTCAGTCCAGACGATCACCTGGCATGGCTCAAGGCCAACCAGGAAGCCCAGCCGCAGTTCGTCGACGGTGACGCCATCACCTTCGACAAGGCCGACCTGGTCAAGCCCTTCATTCCCGCCGAGCAGCAGAGTGAAGTGCTGTTCGAAGGCATGGACATGAAGATCAAGGACGCTGGCGATCTGAGCCCGTCCGACAACTACAAGGCTGCCACCGAGAAGTTCAAGGGCACGGCGACCATCGCGGCCGACGGCGCGATCGAGAACTACACCGCTGGCCGACCCTTCGACCCCGAGCAGTTCCAGCCCGGCAGCAAGGACGACGGCTGGAAGGCCGTGTGGAACTGGACCTTCCGCTGGCAGCAGGCCGGTCTGAAGATCAGCGAAGTGCACTGGGTGTGGGTGCGCAAGGGCGGCGACCACAGCAAGCACGACGTGATGAGCGCGGACGGCGGCAAGTACCAGAAGTACTACACCGGCGGCGGCTCCTTCGAGCGCGTGCTCGCGGGCCCCTATCATCGCGTGATCATGTCCCATCGCTCCGATCTGCCGGACACCGACTACAAGTTGGACGGCGGCAAGGGCTTCGCGAAGGACACCAACTTCCGCGAGTACACCGGCTTCACCTCGCCGTTCGACATCGCGGGTACCGCGTTCCTCATCCTGCGCTACGACGATCCGCGCAAGGCGGACGACTCGTGGGCGTACATTCCGTCCCTGCGCCGCGTGCGTCGCATCTCGGTGGAAGTGAAGTCCGACTCGCTGCTCGGCACCGATCACACCCTCGAGGATTTCTACGGCTTCAACGGCCGCCCGCTCGAGCATGACTGGGAGTATGTCGGCACCGCCCGCATCCTCGCCGTCGCCCGTTCGCGCACCGTCGACACCATCTACTACGGTCCCAATGGCTGGGCGCCGCTGGACGACTGGGCGCTCCGCAAGACCGACGTCCTGCGCATGTACCCCAAGCGTTCCAACCATCCGTACTCGACCAAGTTCCTGTACATCGATCGCGAGTCCGGCGAGTGCTACTACGCCAACGCGTTCGACAAGGCCGGCGAGCTGTGGAAGGTGTGGCAGATCCAGAAGTCCTGGACCGAGGATCCGCAGTACGCCGAGCAGAAGGCCTACAAGGCTGACGTGACCCCGCCCGGCACGCGCATGGAGTCGTTCCAGTCGATCAACGTGATCGACCTGCAGAACGGCCGCGGTACCCTGGTGCCGACCCGCGGCACGAGCTTCCCGCTGGTCGAACTGAAGGACGTCAAGCGTACCCACGACGTGAACTACCTCACCGAGGGCAAGTAAGCGTCACGCGAGGCGATGTCCGCGCGAGCGGGCATCGCCTTTTTCTTTGCCGCGGGAAGAACCTCGCGCCGCCGTCCCTGTACTGCTGGGGTTTCAGCGCCACCTCTTCTGTAGGTCGGGTTTCAACCCGACATTCGATTGCGCGGCGCTGATCGAAAATTTGTCCTTGAATGTCGGACTGAAGTCCGACCTACAAGTCCGACCTACAATGCCGCCATGAAACGCCACTGTCTGACCGCTGCGCTGCTGGCCTGCCACGCGCTGCTCGTCGCTGGCTGCGCGCGCACGCCGGCCGAGTGCGCGGTGCCCGACGTCGTTCCCGCACCGCCGCTGGCGCACGCCGAGCGACGCATCGTCGCGGCGCTCGACGCGGGCGGCGATGCCTGTCACGTGCGCCTGCGCCTGCCGGACGACACGCGCGCCGAGGACTGGGCGATCGCGCGCGACGCGGCGCTGCGCGAAGCGACGCTCGCGGCCTCGGCCGCCTGTTGCCCCGCGGCCGCACCGCGGAATGCGGAGCGCTGGCCGGCGGGCGCGACCACCTTTGAACTTGCATTCGGCTGCGCGACCGCGCGCTGAGCCGGCGCGCTATGATCGCGCCCCGCCCGTCCCGGACATTCCCATGCGACTGCGCCGCTTCCTGCTGTACCCGCTAGCCTTGCTGCTGTGCCTGTCCGCGGCCGCCGAGGACGACACGCTCGAGATAGTCGTCGGTGGCCGTGCGCAGCGCTTCGATCGCGCCGCGCTCGCGGCGCGCCTCCCGGTCCACACCGTCACCATCGACGACCCGGACTACGACGCGCCGGTGACCTTCGACGGCTTTGCCTTGCGCGACGTGCTGGCGCTGGCCGGCGCTGACGGCGCCCATGGCGACGAACTCGTGTTCGGCGCGCGCGACGGCTACGCGCCGACCGTGGCCTACGCCGCCGTGCAGGCCCACGACGCCTTCGTCGCGTTTCGCGAACACGACAATCCAGAAGGCTTTCGCCCCGTGCGCCAGGGCAAGGCGCTGGTGTCCCCGGCGCCCTATTTCCTGGTGTGGCGCGAGGGCGCCGCGCTGGGACCGGACTTCCCCTGGCCCTACCAGCTGGTGCGCATGGAAGTGATCGACTTCGCCACGCGCTACGCCGCGCTGTACCCGGCCGACCTCGCGGCGGACACGCCCGCGCGCCGCGGCTTCGACACCTTCAAGCTGCACTGCCTGCGCTGCCATGCGATCAACCTGCAGGGCGGCGACCTGGGCCCCGAACTGAATGTGCCGCGCAACGTCACCGAGTACTGGACGCCGGACCATCTGCGCGGCTTCATCCACGACGCCACCGCCTACCATGCGCGCAGCAAGATGCCGTCCTTTCGTGCTGTGCTGGATGACGCGCACTTGGACGACCTGCTCGCCTACCTGGGCTTGATGGCGAGCCGCAAGGTGAGCGTGCCGACGGAGGCGGGGCCATGAATGATCAGTACCCGCGCCTGCTGGTCGACGAGAGCGAGGATGACGGCAAGGTCCTCGAGGTGATCTTCGACACCATCGAGAACCAGGTGCGGGACGGCGAACCGCCCGAGGTCGCGGCCACGCTCGCCCGCCTGCAGGGCGAAGGGCACAGCCGTGAACAGGCGTTGCGCTACATCGCCTGCGCGCTGTCGGTGGAGTTCTTCGAGATCCTCGAGCACGGTGCGCGCTTCGATGGCGAGCGCTACGCGGACAACCTCGCGGCGCTGCCGGCGCTGCCCTACGACGAGGACGCGATCTGAGGCCGCGCGGCGCGACTTGACGTCATCGTGCCACGCGGCGATAACGACTGGCGTGGCGCTTCGAGAGGGGAAGAACATGATTACCAAGGGCATCAAGCAACTCTGCGCCGAGGCCGAGCGCGAGATAGAGACCATGACCGTCGAGCAAGTGATGGCGGTGAAGGACGACCCCAACGTGCAGCTGGTCGACATCCGTGACATCCGCGAGCTGTGGCGCGACGGCACCATCCCGGGCGCGAGCCATGCGCCGCGCGGCATGCTCGAGTTCTGGGTCGATCCCGACAGTCCCTACTACCGCGAGGAGTTCGGCTCGGGCAAGAAATTCATCTTCTACTGCGCGGGTGGCATGCGTTCGGCGCTGGCCTGTCGCGCGGTACAGCGCATGGGCCTCGCGCCGGTGGCGCACATGGCCGGCGGTTTCGGCGCCTGGGTCAAGGCCGGCGGCGCCACGGAAGCGCGCGAGGCCAAGCTGCCCAAGCCCAAGTCCTGACGGGGGAGCACGCGAATGATCACCAAGGGCATCAAGCAACTTTGCGCCGAAGCCGAGCGCGAGATCGAGACCATGAGCGTCGAGCAAGTGATGGCGGTGAAGGACGACCCCGACGTGCAGCTGGTCGACATCCGCGACATTCGCGAGCTGTGGCGCGACGGCACCATCCCCGGCGCCATCCATGCGCCGCGCGACATGCTCGAGTTCTGGGTCGACCCGGACAGCCCCTACTATCGCGCGCAGTTCGGCTCGGGCAAGAAGTTCATCTTCTACTGCGCGGGCGGCATGCGCTCGGCGCTCGCCTGCCAGGCGATGCACGAGATGGGGCTCGCGCCGGTGGCGCACATGGCCGGCGGCTTCGGCGCCTGGGTCAAGGCCGGCGGCGCTACCGAAGCGCGCGAGGCGGAACTGCCCAAGCCCAAGTCGGCGTGACGCCGCGCGCGGTCCCGGGCCGCGCCGCGCGCCGTCCC
>JAIEQK010000317.1 GCA_019747795.1 Gammaproteobacteria bacterium
CGCGCCTGCTGCCCGCAGGGCCACGCGACTGCCTGGTGGGCGGACTGCTCGGCGCCCACGGCGCGCGCGGCCTGCTGATCGCAGTGGCCGGCGACGAGACGCCGTTCGATGAACGCGCCGGCGAGCGCCTGCGCGCGCTGCTCGATCCGTACGCAGCGGCGCTCGACAACCACGAGCATCTGCGTGAGCTCGAGACCCTGCGCAATGCCGCCGAGGCCGAGAGCGAGCGGCTGCGCACCCGGCTCGGGAACGGTCCGGGGCTGGATGATCTCATCGGTATCGACGGCGGGCTGAAGGGCGCCTTCGAACGTATCGCACTGGTGGCAAAGTCCGATGTGCCGGTGCTGATCCTGGGCGAGACCGGCGCGGGCAAGGAAATGGTCGCGCGCGAGATCCACCAGCGCTCGCGGCGCCGCGAAGCGCCCTTCATCCGCGTCAACTGCGGCGCCATTCCACCCGAGCTCATCGATTCCGAACTGTTCGGCCACGAGCGCGGCAGCTTCACCGGCGCGACCAGTCAGCGCCGCGGCTGGTTCGAGCGCGCCGATCGCGGCACCCTGCTGCTGGACGAGATCGGCGACCTGCCGCCGGCCGCGCAGGTGCGCCTGCTGCGCGTGCTGCAGGACGGGCTCATTCGCCGCGTCGGCGGCGAGACGGACCTGAAGGTGGACGTGCGCATCATCGCCGCCACCCATCGTGACCTGCCGCTGCTGATCCAGGACGGCGAGTTCCGCGAGGATCTCTGGTATCGCCTCTCGACCTTTCCCATCGTGCTGCCCCCGCTGCGCGAACGGCCCGCCGACATTCCGGCCCTGGCCGCGCACTTCGCACGCCGCGCCGCGACGCGCTTCGGTGTGCGCCTGCAGCTACCGACGCCCTCTGACCTCGCCCTGCTGACGGCCTACGACTGGCCGGGCAATGTGCGCGAACTCGCGGCGGTGATGGATCGCGCGGCCATCATCGGCGACGGGCAGCGGCTCGAGATCGCCACCGCGCTGGGCGCCACCGCCGGGTCCGTGCCGCGGCTGGCGCCGGCTCGCGAACGCCGCATCGGCGTGGAGAACGACGGCCCGCTGCAGACCCTCGACCAGGCGATGCGCGCGCATATCGAGAAGGCCCTGGCCCGCACGCAAGGCCGCATCGAGGGCCCGCACGGCGCCGCGCGCCTGCTCGCGATCAACCCGCACACGCTTCGCGCGCGGATGCGCAAGCTCGGCGTGGTCCACCACCAGTTCCGTCACGTAGATGCGTGACATGTTCGTTGACACCCGCAACCAGGCACCACAAGAGAACCGCCCATGACCACCCTCACCCACCTGCAACGGCTGGAGGCCGAAGCCATACACATCATGCGCGAGGTGGTGGCCGAGGCCGAGAAGCCGGTGATGCTCTACTCCATCGGCAAGGACAGCGCGTGCATGCTGCACGTCGCGCGCAAGGCCTTCTATCCCGCGCCACCGCCCTTTCCGCTGCTGCACATCGACACCACGTGGAAGTTCCGCGAGATGTACGCGATGCGCGCGCGCGTGGCCGCCGAGGTCGGCATGGAACTGCTCGTGTACCAGAACCCGGAGGCCAAGGCGCTCGGCATCAATCCCTTCGACCACGGCTCGAAGGTACACACCGACATGTGGAAGACCCAGGGACTCAAGCAGGCGCTCACCCTGTACGGCTTCGACGCCGCTTTCGGCGGCGGGCGGCGGGACGAAGAGAAATCGCGCGCCAAGGAGCGCATCTTCTCGTTCCGCACCGCGCAGCATCACTGGGATCCGAAGAACCAGCGTCCCGAGCTCTGGCGCGTGTACAACACGCGCAAGAACCCGGGCGAGAGCATGCGCGTGTTCCCGATCTCGAACTGGACCGAGCTCGACATCTGGCAGTACATCCACCTGGAGAACATTCCCATCGTGCCGCTCTACTACGCCGCCGAGAGACCGGTGGTGGAACGCGACGGCATGCTGATCATGGTGGACGACGAGCGCCTGCCGCTGGCGCCCGGCGAGAAGCCGGAGATGAAGAAGGTGCGCTTCCGCACGCTCGGCTGCTATCCGCTGAGCGGCGCGGTGGAGTCCAACGCCACCACGCTGCCACAGATCATCCAGGAAATGCTCCTCACCACCACCTCGGAGCGCCAGGGGCGGCTCATCGATCACGACGAGGCCGGCTCGATGGAGAAGAAGAAGCAGGAGGGGTACTTCTGATGGCACACATCAGCGATCTGATCGCCACCGATATCGACGCCTATCTGACCGCGCACGAGCAGAAGAGCCTGCTGCGCTTCATCACCTGCGGCAGCGTGGACGACGGCAAGAGCACGCTCATCGGGCGCCTGCTTTACGAGTCCAAGATGCTGTTCGAGGACCAGCTCGCGGCGCTGGAGGCCGACTCCAAGCGGGTCGGCACCCGCGGTGGTGAGATCGACTACGCCCTGCTGCTCGACGGCCTGACCGCCGAGCGCGAGCAGGGCATCACCATCGACGTCGCCTACCGCTTCTTCTCCACCGACCGACGCAAGTTCATCGTCGCCGACACGCCCGGCCACGAGCAGTACACGCGCAACATGGTGACCGGCGCCTCGACCGCCGATCTCGCCATCATCCTCATCGACGCGCGCAAGGGCGTGCTGCCCCAGACGCGCCGCCACAGCTACATCGTCGGCCTGCTGGGCCTGCAGCACGTGGTGCTGGCAGTGAACAAGATGGACCTGGTGGACTACTCACAGGCCGTGTTCCAACGCATCGAGGCCGAGTACCGCGAACTCGCGCGGCGCATCGGCCTGCCCGACGTGCGCGCCATTCCGATCTCGGGCGTGGTGGGCGACAACATCACCGAGCGCAGCGCCAACACGCCGTGGTTCGACGGCGAGCCGCTGATGACCGTGCTGGAGACCGTCGAGATCGACGAGACCCGGGTGCAGCGCCAGGCGTTGCGCATGCCGGTGCAGTGGGTCAATCGCCCGCATCTCGACTTCCGCGGCTTCGCCGGCACCATCACTGGCGGCACGGTGCGGCCGGGCGATCGCGTGACGGTGCTGCCCTCCGGGCGCACCACCACGGTGTCGCGCATCGTCACGCTGAACGGCGACCTCGACCAGGCGGTCGCCAACCAGTCGGTCACGCTGACGCTCGCCGACGAGGTCGATGCCTCGCGCGGCGACGTGATCGCCGCCGCCGACGCGCCGCCACAGGTGGCCGACCAGTTCGAGGCGACGGTCGTGTGGATGGCCGACCAGCCGCTGCTGCGCGGGCGCAATTACCTGCTGAAGATAGGCACCAAGACCGTCACCGCGACGGTCGCGCCGGTCAAGCACAAGCTCAACATCGAGACCATGGAGCACGTCGCCGCCGAACAGCTCCAGCTGAACGAAATAGGCGTGGTGGAACTCGAGCTCGACCGCCCCATCGCGTTCGATCCCTACCGCGAGAACCGCGACACCGGCGGCTTCATCCTCATCGATCGGCTGAGCAACAACACCGTGGGCGCGGGACTCATCCACTTCGCGCTGCACCGCTCGCACAACGTGAAGTGGCAGGCGCTCGACATCGACAAGACGGCGCGCGCCGCGCAGAAGGGCCAGAAGGCCTGCTGCCTGTGGTTCACGGGGCTGTCCGGCGCCGGCAAGTCGACCATCGCCAACCTGGTCGAGAAGCAGCTCCACGCGCTTGGCCACCACACCTACATCCTGGACGGCGACAATGTGCGTCACGGCCTGTGCAAGGACTTGGGCTTCGGCGACGCCGACCGGGTGGAGAACATCCGGCGCGTGGCCGAGGTGGTGAAGCTCATGGTCGACGCCGGCCTCATCGTGCTGACGGCCTTCATCTCGCCGTTCCGCGCCGAGCGCCGCATGGCGCGCGAGCTGCTGGACGCGGGCGAGTTCATCGAGGTGTTCGTCGACACCCCGCTGGCGGATGCCGAGGCGCGCGACGTGAAGGGGCTCTATGCCAAGGCGCGACGCGGGGAGATCGGCAACTTCACCGGCATCAGCTCACCCTACGAGCCGCCGGAAGCGGCCGAGATCCGCATCGACACCACGTCCATCAGCGCCGAAGCGGCGGCGACCCAGGTGATCGACGCGCTGCGCGCGCGCGGCCTCATCCCCTGAGGCCGTCGCGCTCAGCGACTCGCGGCCCGGCGTCCTGCGCGCATGCGCGCCAGGGCGCCCTCGCCCCCCGCGACGCGCAGCCAGCGCTCGCAGATTTCGCGTTCGCGCACGAGGCGCGCGGCTTCGGCCGCGCGGTCGCCGCGAGCGCCGGCGAGCATGCGGAGCGCGGCGTCGTGGTCGCGCACCCTGATGCAAAGGTCTTGGATGATGTCATGCATGTGGGCCTACCTCGCGCAGGCGGGTGAAGGCGGCATTCGCGGATGACTGCCGCCAATGAACTTCCGCATCAACTATCGTGCCACTCGACGGGAATGCACCGGCTGACGACGATTTCCCACGATCAGCCCGCTTAGCGCGTCGCCATACGCCCCGCGCCGCACCACATCGATGCACGATTGGGCGCGCACGATGCCGAGTGGGGCGCGCTCGCTCAGAGCAGGAAGCGCGGCAACAGGGCACCGAGCGGATTCTCGAACAGCAGCTGTTGCGTGGCGGGCAGCGTTACGTCCGCGACCGCGCCGCGCAGCAAGAGGCCATGCGCCGCCGCGCCCGTGTCGAGGTGCGCGAGGTCGCGCGCGCGCAGGCGCACCCAGTCCGGTTGCAGTTCGAGCAGGGCCGCGCGGATCGTCGCGCGGCACGGCTCACGCACGTCGAGCGCCAGACGGTAGCCCGCGTCGCGGTAGTTGGCGAGCGCGGTCGCATAGCGCTCGAAACCAGAGTCGTCTGTAGACAGCACCGGCAGCACGAGCACGATGCGCGCGGGACCGAGCCCACAGCGCCTGAGCAGGGTGTCGAAGAACTGGCCGTGCCCCTGGGTGACCGCCAGCGCGTGACGCAGGCTCACGTGCAGCCAGAGATCCTCGTCTTCGCGCTGCTGCTCGAGATGCTGGAGCATGTGCACGATGCGGCACAGCCGATCGAGTGCGACCAGCGCCGGCGCGGTGCTCTGCAGGCGGAACAGGATGTCGGGCGCGACCGGCCGTCCGCTGGCGAGCCGTACCGCGATGTGGGCGAGGCGCGCGTGCGGACGCGAGCCGCCGGGCGGGACCAATGCGCGCGGCGCTGAACCCAGCACGAAGGGTCCGACGCGCGCCTGCACGACGCCGCCCCTGACCTCGAGCACCGCGCGCTGCGCCGAGAAACCCGGTTCCGCGGTGCCGCTCGCGAGCTGGCGCACGTGGTCATTGATGTAGTCGATGATGTCTTCCAGCGCGGAGACCGACGCGCTGTTGACCGCGAGGCGCTCGTTCATGGGCGTCGGCCGCTCAATGCGCGAAGCTCAGTTCCGCGCCGCGCACCACGGGTGTCTCGTCGCGTCGGTACCAGGGAAAGCGTGAGCCGTCGAACCAGCGGGAATTGCTCAACCACAGACCATTCACCTCCTTGCCCGCCTCGCGGTTGATGATGCACGTATGGCCCAGCCGCGCGTCCATCAGCACGAAGCGGTTGTGTGGCCCGGCCCAGGCGGCGAGCAGGTCGCCGAAGCCCGGGTCGTACATCAGCGCCGGACGGCGGCTGAGTATCGGGCGCAGATAGTCCGCAACCAGGTGCCAGGTGTCCGAGCGCGCCTCGCTGTGCCTGCCGAGGGCGATGGTGCCGTTGTGTACCAGGCCGATGGCCGGCGTCACGCGCAGCGGTTGCGTATTGGACAGATCGATCTCTCCGCGCGTGCGATAGCGCAGGTGCACCACGCATTCGCCGTCGGCATGGGGTCGGTACAGGTCGAGCAGCGCGCGCAGACCGCCCCGCGCGCGGCGCTTGACCACCAGGCGTCCACCGTCGCCGAAGGCCATCAGGCCAAAGCCATGGGGATTGAACTCCACGGCCGAGGCCAGCAGGTCCTCGGGCAGGCAGACGCCGGCCGGCTTGTGGATGATGAGGCACATGACCGCGCGCCGCTCACAGCTTGGCGAGCATCACCTCGGTCGACTTGAACACCGCCAGCACTTCCGAGCCGACGCGCAGATCGAGCGCGTCGATGGAGCGCGTGGTGATCACCGAGGTGATCATCCCCGCCGGGGTCTGCACATCGACTTCCGACAGCACCGGGCCGCGGATGATTTCCTGGACCGTGCCCTTGAACTGGTTGCGGGCATTGATCGCTGAGATGGACATGTATCGGTTCCTGACTCGTGGCACGACGTTGGCGCGCAGGGGCGCGCGAGACCGGCAAGCGTGGCAGTCGAGGCACGCTCAGGGAAATGGCTTTCTCTGGCATGCTTATCCCCAGCATCGATAAGACAGGCAACCGGCGAGCGGAGCCTGTCTGTACCGGTCGCCACTGGGCGAGGGCAGCGTCCGTGCTGTGCTCTCGTCAGACGTGCATAGCTTGTGAGTTTTTGTTGTTAGGCCAAGCCGGCGAGGCTTGTTAGCATCGACGGTCCCACGGCGCGGCATATCGCGCACTCCCTGCCCTCGGCAGGGTCCTGCATTCTTCGGAGCTTCGATGAATTTTCAGCAGCTGCGCATCATCCGCGAGACGGTGAGACGCAATTTCAACCTGACCGAGGCATCGAACGCGCTGTACACCTCGCAGTCCGGCGCCTCGAAGCACATACGCGACCTGGAGATGGAGCTCGGCGTCGACATCTTCGTGCGCAAGGGCAAGCGCCTGCTCGGACTCACCGAGCCCGGCAAGGAACTCCTGGTGGTGGTCGAGCGCATGCTGCGCGACGCGCGTAACGTGAAGAACCTGGCCGAGGAATACGGCAATCGCCTGGCTGGACAGCTGACCGTGGCCACCACGCACACCCAGGCGCGCTACGCACTGCCGCCCGTGGTGCAGCAGTTCAAGCAGGAGTTTCCGAAGGTGCATCTGCGCCTGCACCAGGGCAGCCCGGCCGAGATCAGCGACATGCTCCTGACCGGCGAGGCGGACATCGCCGTCGCCACCGAAGCGTTGGACGAGATCGAGGAGCTGGCGAGCTTTCCCTACTACGGCTGGCACCACGCGGTGCTGGTGCCGGTAGGCCACGCGCTCGAACAAAGCGCGCCGCTCAGTCTGGAGGCCATCGCGCAGTATCCGATCATCACCTACCAGGAGGGCTTCAGCGGGCGCACCCGGCGCATCGACACGGCGTTCGCCGAAGCGAACCTCGCGCCCGACGTGGTGATCACCGCGCTCGACTCGGACGTGATCAAGACCTATGTCGAACTCGGCATGGGCGTCGGCATCCTCGCCTCGATGGCCTTCGACCCCGTGCGCGACCAGGGGCTGCGCATGCTCGACGCGAGCCACCTGTTCGGACGCAACATGACGCGCATCGCCGTGCTGCGCGGGCACTACCTCCGCGGCTTCGCGTTTCGCTTCATCGAGCTGTGCGCGCCGGCCCTGACCGAGCGCGTGGTGCGGGCCGGCATGGAGACGGGCGCCGCTTGAGGGCGGTGTCGCCGCTCAGGAGACCTTGCGCACCGGGCCGTCTCGGCGTGGCGCCGGCGGCGGGAAACTGCTCGGGATCGGCGCCTGGGCGCGGGCCGCGCGGCGTCGCGCCAGGTCCTCGTCGACCCTGAGCAGCTTCAGCCATTGCTCGCAGCATTCGAGCTTGCGCTCGATTCGCGCCAGTTCCTCCGGTGAGGAAGCGCGATGCCCAGGGGTGCGCAATGCGGTCAGGGCGGTTTCGTGGCGGCGGATGGCCGCGACCAAATCATCGACGACATCATGCATGACTGTTCTGCTCCACGTTGGCCGACGCGTCGCTCGGGCCGTGGGCTCGGGTTCGACGCGGTGCAGGGATGGTGGCCCATGCCCATGACCGGGACGTGACGAAAGTTCACAGTTTGCACAATCGAACGCTGTGCATATGCACGGCGCGTGATGCAGTCGGCGGCAAGCGGCTCAGCCGGCTGACCAATCCACCAGGCCGGCCTGCGCGGTCGCGATCACCACGATGCCGAACACGATGCGATACCAGGCGAACGCCGTGAAGTCGTGACGCATGACGTAACGCAGCAGCCAGCGGATGCAGAGGAAGGCCGAGACGAAGGACGTGGCGAGGCCGACGCTGAAGAGTTCGAGGTCGGACCAGGCCAGCAGGTCACGGTGCTTGAGCAGGTCGTAGCCGCCGGCCGCGATCAGCGTGGGCACCGCGAGAAAGAAGGAGAACTCGGTGGCGGCGCGGCGCGAGAGCCCGAACAGCAGACCACCGATGATGGTGGCGCCCGAACGCGACGTGCCGGGAATGAGCGCGAAGGCCTGGGCGAGCCCGATCTTCAACGCGTCCAGCGGCGTCATGTCGTCGACCGATTCGCAGTGCACGCGATGCTCGCGCTTCTCGGCCCACAGGATCACCACGCCGCCGACCACGAAGGCGATGGCCACCGGCACGGGCTTGAACAACGCGCTCTTGATGTAGCTGGAGAAGAGAAAGCCCAGGACCGCGGCGGGGGTGAAGGCCACGGCCAGGTTCAGCGCGAAGCGGTTCGCCTGCGCTTCGCGGCCGAGGCCGCGCAGCACGCCGAGAAAGCGCGCGCGGTAATGCCAGATGACGGCGAGCATGGCGCCGGTCTGGATGACGAGTTGGAAGACCTTGCCCTTGGCGTCGTTGAACGACAGCAGATCGGCGGTCAGGATCAGGTGACCGGTGGAGGAGATCGGCAGGAACTCGGTCAGACCCTCGACTATCCCCAGGATCAGCGCTTTCCAGTACAGCGGGTCCATGGTGGCCAAGCCTCAGCGCGGCGCGCGCTGCCGACGCTCCACCACCGCCATCAGCGCCGGCAGCACCACCAGTGCGCAGAGCAGCGCGTAACCCAGTGACAGGCTGATCAGGAGTCCCATGCCCGCCATGCCCGGATGCTTGGACACCGCGAGCGTGCCGAAGGACGCAACCGCGGTGAGGCCGCTGAACAGCACCGCGCGCGGGGTGCTGGTCGCGAGCAGTTGCTCGATATCGACGGCGTGGTTGCGACGTACCACCAGGTAGGCTCCATAGGCGTTGTTCAATCCGATCAGCAGGGGCAGCGCGATGATGTTCGCGAAGTTGAGCGGAATATGGCACAGCACCGAAGTCGCGACCGTGAGCAAGGTCGCTAGCACGAGAGGCGCCGCCACCAGCAGCGCGTCGATGATCCCGGTCAGTACGAAGTGATGCATGACCAGGGTCGCGATCAGGGCCAGGGCAGAGGCTTCCAGCGAAGCGCGGATCACCGCCTTGCTGCCGGCCACGAGATCGATGGGCGGGCCGCTCGCGGCGGGTTCGAGTGCGGTCACCGCGTGGGCGAAGCGCCGCATCGCGGCGTTGTCGTTCAAATCCTCCTTGGGGTAGATCTCGATGCGCGCGCGGCCGTCGGCCGCGACGAAACGTTGCGCGATATTGCTTGGCAGGTCGGCGAGCGCCACCGGTCCGGCACTCAGGAGCTTGCGCAACCGCGCGAGCGTCGAATCCAGGTCCCCGCGCAGCAGGCGGCTCAGGCGCGGCAAGCTCTGGGCCGGCCAGCCTGGCGCGCTCGCCGCGACGTCGAAGCCGGCCGCGAGGCGCGTGCCGGCGCGACCGAGCG
>JAIEQK010000199.1 GCA_019747795.1 Gammaproteobacteria bacterium
GCGTCGTACACGCCGGGCGGCGGGCCGGCCACCAGGTCGGTCTCCAGCACCGTCACGCGTTCGGTCATGCCGGCTTCGGCCACGCACTCGCGCGTCACCGGCGTGACGTTGGCGAGTTCGGCGACCGTCGCGGTCAGTGCCGGCGCGAGCGCGCACAGCGCCACGGCCAGGCCGCCCGCGCCGCCACCGGCGTCCAGCACGTGCCCGCGGTCGAGCGCGAAGTCCTTGTGGAGCCGGCGCGCGGTGGCACCCGCGCCGGCGTCCAGCCCGCGCATGAAGGCCTTCAGTTCCGGGTAGGGCATGCGCGCGAAGTCGTGGCGTGCCTGCGGCACGCCGCTCTTGATCGACGCGGCCGTGTGCAGGGTCGCCGACCACAGATCGGCATAGGCGCCGTGTGTGCCGCCGAGGTAGGGCGGCGAGCCCTTCACCAGGAAGGCCTGGCTCTCGGCGGTGTTGGCGAAGCGTTCGCCGTCCACCGTGACCATGCCCGCCACCACCAGGGCGTACATCAGCGGCCGCAGCTTGACCGCCCGCACGCCGAGACGCGCGGCCAGTTCGTCGACCGTCAGCGGCCCTTCGGCGAGCGGCGTGAACACTTCGAGCTGCATGCCGGCCAGCATCGCCAACGCCGGGTAGACGTTGGCCAGGTGGCGATTGAAGGTGTCGGGGCGCAGCGCGCGCGCGTCAGTGTCCATGGTGTCGCTCCAGCCGGTCCGGGTGCCGTTCATTGAAGCAAGCTGCGCCGCGCCGGCCTACCCCCGGATGCAGAACTCCGCGTCCCGGCCGCTAACGCATCGTCAGTTCAATCGTGGCCTCGAGTACCGCCGTCATGCAGGCGCCCCTCCCCGACGCCGGCAATACCACCGGACTGTTCAGCATCGAGCAGATGGAACTGCGCGGTTTCTCGCGCACGCTCGCCGAGCTGCACTGCTGCTGGTCGCGCTCGTGGTGCTGTACTACGTCACCCCCCACGCCGAGGTCGCCGATCCGCCGCGCTTCATCGGCGCCACGGTGATGTACGCCCTCGGCGTGCTGCTGCATCGCTATTGCGGGCTGTTCCGGCGCGAGACGCGCTGGCGGCTGGCGGCCGAGACCTGGCTGATGACCGGCTTCATCACCTGGCTGCTGTGGCAGACCGGCAAGGCCGACAGTCCCCTGCTGAATCTCTACCTGCTGGTGCTGGTCATCAGCGGACTCACACTCGGCAAGACCACCACGCTCCTGCAGCTCGCGCTGATCTTCGTGCTCTACCTGCTGGTCGACTTTCGCGCCGACGGGCAGCTCGCGCTCGACGCCGACACCCTGAACCTGCTGCTCACGCGCTTCGCGCCCTTTGTGCTCACCACCTATCTCGTGATGCTGCTCGCGGCCGACATGCGCTTCTCCAAGATCGCATTGAAGACCGCGTCCGAAACCGATGAACTCACGCGTCTGCCCAACCGCCGCGCGTTCCGTGGCGTGCTGAAGCGCGAGTACGAACGCGCCGTGCGCCACGGGCGCGCGCTGACGCTCGTGATGATCGATGCCGACGGCCTGAAGCCGACCAACGATCTCCACGGCCACGCCGCGGGCGATCGCCTGCTGGCACGTATCGCGGAGGTCATGCGCGGCGCGCTGCGCGGCATCGATCACTGCGCGCGCTACGGCGGTGACGAATTCGTCGCGCTCCTGCCCGACACCGACGCGCGCGCCGCGCTGGACGCGGCCGAACGCATTCGGCTTGGCGTCGCGCACAGCTCCTTCGACTACGCCGGCCAGCGCATCGCGAGCACCGTGTCGGTGGGCGTGGCGAGCTATCCCGAGCATGCGCACAACCTGGAGGACCTGCTCGCCGCCGCCGATGCCGCGCTGTATG
Source organism: Gammaproteobacteria bacterium (assembly GCA_019747795.1). Classification (GTDB taxonomy): domain Bacteria; phylum Pseudomonadota; class Gammaproteobacteria; genus JADJYF01. Next base: position 1,856 of record JAIEQK010000199.1, read on the forward strand.
CCGCGAAGCACGGCGGACGGGACCGGGTGATCTGCGCGGCGCCGCCGAGCAACAGGCGCGCGACAGGCACCTACGCCGGCCGCTGAACGCTGGCGCGGCGCCGGCCGCTCGGGCTAAGGTTCGACGCTCCTGTCTCACGAGCGAGCTTCCATGGCCGAGTCTCCCGCGCTCCACGTCCGCCGCGTCACCTGCTGCGGTTGCACTCAGCAATGCGGGCTCGAGGTGGAGGTCGAGGACGGTCGCGTGCATGCGGTGCGCGGCGCCGCCGAGCATCCCTTCAGCCAGGGCTACGTGTGCCCCAAGGCGACCGACGCGCCCGAGATCCTCTACCACCCGCGGCGCGTCACCACGCCCATGAAGCGCGTCGGGCCACGCGGTGCGGGCCACTGGCAAGCCATCGACTGGGACACCGCGCTGGACGAGATAGCCGCGCGCATCGCCGACACCACAGCGCGCCACGGCGCGGAGAGCCTGGCCTATGCCTACGGCACCTTTCGCGGCGGCGACTGGGGCATCGGCGAGCGCTTCCTCAATCGCCACGGCAGCCCCAACGCCTGTGGCCAGGACAAGGTGTGCTACGCCAGTCTGACCCTGGCCGAGACCCTCACCTACGGCCACGGCCCGACGGTGTTCACCTGGCCGACACCAGGTGTGACGCGCACGGTCGTGGTGTGGGGCATGCGACCCATCGCCTCGGCGCCGCTCCTGTGGCGCGCCATCTCACGCGCCCATCGTGCCGGCGCGCGGCTGGTGGTGATCGATCCGCTGCGGACGCAGGAGGCGCGACGCGCCGACCAGTGGCTGGCGCCACGTCCGGGCAGCGACGCAGCGCTCGCCATCGCGCTCCTGAAATCGCTCATCGAGCAGGATCTGCACGACGCCGAATTCGTCGCGCGCGAGTGCGTCGGCTTCGATGACTTGCGCGCGCATCTCGCGGGCGTCGACCTGCGGGCGCTGGCGACGGACTGCGGCATCGCGCTCGAGGACATCGCGGCCTTGGCGCGGGACATCGCCGCCGGGCCGACCGTACTCAACGCCGGCAACGGGCTGTGCCAGAGCGGCCGGCCGGCGCTCGACACCGCGCGCGCCATCGCCAGTCTGATCGCCGTGAGCGGCAACCTCGGCCGTGCCGGCGCGCACCAATTGGCCGGCCCGCCGCGCGACCTGCGCGCCAACGGCCAGTTGCTGGACGCCGATCACCTGGCGCCCGCGCAGCGCGCGAAGCGCCTTGGCGCGGAGCGCTTCCCTTTCATCGGCGCCGGCTACCAGGACGTGGACGACGCGGTGGCGGCGGCCTGGCACGGTCATCGCCACAGCCAGGCGTGGATCGCGACCGCCCACACGCCGAGCCTGTGGCGCGCCATCGAGCTGAGCGAGCCCTACCCGGTGAAGGCCCTGGTGGTGCAGCACCACAATCCCTTGGGCGCGAACCCCGAGGCCGCGACTGCCGCGCGCGCGCTCGCCAATCCCGCGCTCGAACTGCTGGTGGTGCAGGACCTCTTCATGACCCCGACCGCCGCGCTGGCCGACTACCTGCTGCCGGCGAGCCACTGGCTGGAGAAGCCCTACTTCTCTCTCGGCATCGCGTTCGTCGCGCCGGTCGGCGACTTCGTCGCGGCCAACCCGGCGGCGGTGGCGCCGGTGGGCGAGGCGCGCTCCGACTACGCGCTGTGGCGGGATCTCGGGCGCCGTCTCGGCCAGGCCGACGCCTGGCCTGAGCGCGAGGAGGACTTCTACAGTCAATGCCTCGCGCCCGCCAGCCTCGATTTCGCCACCGTCGCCGCCGCCGGCATGCTGGCCGGCGCCGCCGCACGCCATCCCGACCACGCCGCCGACCGCGCGCCCCAGGGCCATGGCACGCCGAGCGGCCGCGTGGAGCTGGCCTCCAGCCTGCTCGCGGCCTGGGGCCGGTCCGCCCTGCCCGAGCCGCTTGCGCCATTCAGCGCGGAGGACGATCACAACTATCCGCTGGTCCTCACCACCGGCGGACGGGCGCTCGAAGGCTTTCACGAGAGCGCGCAGATCTCGGCACGCTTTCGCCGCCGGCGGCCCCATCCGATCGCGCGCCTGCACCCCGCCGCCGCGGCGCGCGCAGGGGTCCGGGATGGCGAGTGGATCAGCCTGCATACGCCCCACGGCACGGTGCGCCAGGTGGCCGAATTCAGCGATGCAATGCGCGAGGACACGGTGGTCGCCGATCGCTGGTGGTATCCGGAAGGCGACGCCGTCGCGCCCGATCCCTTCGGCGTGCTGGCCACCAACATCAACGTCTGCACGCCGGGCGACGACCGCCACAGCGATGCGGTGCTCGGCGCCTGGCTGCTGCGTGGCCTGCCTTGCCGCGTGACACCGGCGGTGGCGCCATGAGCCGCACGCCTCACCGCCCGCCGGACACGCTCGGCGCCTTCGTGCCGCACACGCCACCGCCCATGGCCGGCGCGGCGGATGGGCCGCTCGCGGGCTCGAGCTTCGTCGTCAAGGACCTGTTCGACATCGAAGGCCACGTCACCGGCGTCGGCTCACCTGACTGGCTGGCCGCGCACGGCCCGGCCGAGGCCACCTCGCCGCTGGTCACGCGCCTGCTGGCCGCGGGCGCGGACTTCCTCGCCAAGACCGTGTGCGACGAGTTCTTCTACAGCGTCGCGGGCGAGAACGCCCACTACGGCACGCCGACCAATGTGCGCGCGCCGGGGCGCATTCCCGGCGGCTCGAGTTCCGGCTCGGCCGCGGCGGTCGCGGGTGGGCTCGCGGACTTCGCGCTCGGCAGCGACACCGGCGGCTCGGTGCGGGTGCCCGCGGCCTTCTGCGGCCTGTTCGGGCTGCGCCCCACCCACGGCCGCGTGTCGCTGGACCATGCATTCGCGATGGCCCCGAGCTTCGATACGGCCGGCTGGTTCACGCGCGACGCGGGTCTCGCGCGGCGCGTCGGCGAGATTCTGCTGCAGGGCCCGACGAGCCCGGCGCCGATCGCGCGCGTGTGCATCGCGCGCGACGCCTTCGAGGTCGCGGATGCGCCGGTCGCCGCGCGACTGCTCGCCTTCATCGAGCAGCATCGCGCGCGCTTCGGGGACCTGCATGAGATCACTCTCGCGCCCACCGGCCTGGACGGCTGGCGCGACTGCATGCGCCTGTGCCAGGGCTTCGAGGTATGGCGTGAACTCGGCGAGTGGGTCACCGCGCATCGCCCGGCGCTGGGCCCCGGGATCCGCGAACGCATGGCGCTGGCGAGCGAGATCGACGCCGCGACCTACGCCCGCGCGGCGGCCCTGCGCGAAGACGTCTGCGCGGACCTCGAAGCGCGGCTGCCGCCCGGCACGCTGGTGCTTCTGCCGAGCGCGCCCTGCATCGCGCCGCTACGCGGCCTGGAGGCGGCCGCGGCGGAGGACTTCCGCCGCCGCACGATGCAACTCACCTGCACCGCCGGTCTTGCGGGGCGCCCGCAGTTGAGCGTGCCGGTGGGCGAGGTGGAAGGCTGTCCGGTGGGGCTGTCGCTGCTCGGCTGGCGCGGCGCGGACGAAGTGCTGCTCGAGTTGGCCGTGCTTCTCGTCCAGTGACAATCACGCGCGACGGCGGCCGCCGTTTCGAGGGCGCGATCGGCGCGCCTCGCACGGCCGCGATCGCGCGGCGGTGGGAACCCTGGGCTCGAAACGAGCGGAGTCTGCCCGGCACCCGGACAGCGGCTCTGGAAGGAGACCCGCCTCGCCGTCGCGATGGCGGGCCCTTCCGGCCCGCCATCGCCCCGTCGAGCCGACGGCGCTGCGCGGAAATCCGCCCAGGCCGACGCTTCGACTAGGCCTTGCGTCGGCGCAGGGCGAGCACCGATAAGGCAGGCGCCAGCAACAGCAGACCACCGGGGACGGGCACTGGCGCGGGGGCTCGGAAGTTGCCCGCCACATTCTGCGCGCCGAGGTAGTGGCCCAGTTCTATCGGCTTGGTCGGATCGAACGAGCAAGCGGGGTCGGCGGAACAGTTGGGATGCGAATCGCTGAAGGCGAGTAGCGCTTCGTTGGTCTCGGGGTCGTAATCACCCGAGTAGGCGAAATACTCGTAACGCCGCAGGATGGCCCCCGCGTTGGGGCCCACCGGCGCGCCGTAGCCAGCTTCGAGAATCGACGGTGGCGAGTCGGGATTGCCCGGGTCGTACTGCAACAGCTGCCACTCCACTTCGGTGACCGCGTTCTGCACCTTCGGATCGTTCCCCACCAGTTCTTCCAGATTGACCGGGTCCTCCAATTCCGTGGTGAACACCTTGACCCACATGGCCTCGCCGAACAGGTTGGGATCGACCTCCGGTCTGGGCGCCTGCACCCCGACCCCGACGGCCCCGGGCACGGGCACCACCGCCGGATTCACCGGAGGCTGCGCGATGACAGGTGCCGGGAGGTTCACCTGGCCGTTGGTCAGGACGCCAGGCGTGGCGGTCTCGAGCAGCCAGCTGTAGGTGGTCTTGGTGGCGTTCTTGCTGGTACCGACGCCAAAGTGATCGCAGGGCGTACCCGCGCCATAGCCCACCCCGCCGCCGGTCCAGCAATTGTCGCCCGGCGTGACGAAGGTGCCGCTCGGCGTGCCGAAGTCCCAGGCGTTGCCGTCCCACTGACCCTGGTAGGTGACCCGCACGCCGAACACCGATCCGGTGTTGTAGGGCGTCACAGTGGGGGCACCGTAGCGCTGCACGGCGACCAGCGGATCGAAGCCGCGACCCGTCGGAAAACCGCGGCTCAATCCGCCGGCGCCTCCGAAGGTATCGGTGACCTCCGATTCCAGCAGGCCCTCGAGCTCGATCTCGAAGCCGTGGGCGGTGCTGCCCGTGTCGTTGATGACGTCGAAGTTGCCCAGGAAGCCGATGATCGCGGCCTGAGACGAGTTGCTGACGATGGTCAGCAGCGTGGCGACGGCGACCACTGCCGGACGGTGGGAAAGTTTGAACACGGAAGCCCTCCCGCCGTGGGCGTCACGGCGCATTGTCAGGTTGAATGGCGCGGCGCGAGCGACAGGCGCGCGGGCCACGTGCCGGACAATCTTGGGGGGTGGATGTCTGGGTAATGCTGACTACGGTCAAGTACCGTAGAGGTCAGCGCTCAGCTGATGCCGGCTTCGCCAAACCGATCACGACACGAGCCGCTCCCACACCGGCACGCATTCGGCGGGCAGCGTGGTCACCGCGCCGAGCCGCGCCCAGGGTTGACCAGGCGCATGGAAGTCCGAGCCCTGCGAGGCGAGCAGGCCCTGACTGCTGGCGAGCGAGGCCAGGGCCCGGGTCTGCTCGATGTGCTGTTGGCCGGAGATCACTTCCAGGGCCTCGCCGCCCGCCGCGACGAACTCGCTGGCCAGTTCCTCCAGGCGCCGACGGGTGAGCTGGTACTTGGCCGGATGGGCGAGCACCGCGATGCCGCCGGCCTCGCGGATCCAGGCGACGATGCGCGGCAGGTCCGCCCAGCCGTCTTGCAGTCCGCCGACCCGCGAACCATCCAGGTACTTGCGGAACGCGAACTCGATGCTGGGCACCGCGCCTATCTCCACCAGGTACTGGGCGAAGTGCGGGCGGCCGATGCGGCCTTCGCCGGCAAAACGCGCGGCCCCGGCCAGGGCGTCGGGAATGCCGCGCTTCTCGAGCTTGGCGGCGATGCGCGCGGCGCGCGCCTGACGCGCGGCCTGCTGGAAATCCAGCGCCTCGCGCAGCGCCGCGCTGGCTAGCCCCACGCCCAGCCCCACCACGTGGATGCCGAGCTTGTGCCAGGTGGTGGAGAACTCCACGCCCGCGACCAGGCGCAGGCCGGCCGGCGGCGTCAAGCCGTCGTAGGCGCCGACGCTGTCGTGATCGGTGATCGCGAGCACCTCCACGCCGGCCTCACCGGCCGCGGCCAGCAGCGCCGCGGGCGCGAGCTTGCCGTCGGAGGCGGTGGTGTGGGTGTGGAGGTCGATGCGCATGGGGCCGCGCAGTGTAGCAGCCGCAGGTCCGCGCAGCGGCTACAATACGGGGCATCCACCCGGAACCCTTTCCAATGTCCCGCCGCCGAGCCCGCCGCGCAGCCGATGACGACTTCCCCGCGCCGGACGAGCTCGACGGAATGTCGGCCGACGACGGCGACAAGAGCAAGTCGCAGCGCAAGCGCGAACTGCTCGCGCTCGATCCCCTGGTGGCCGAGATCGTCGAGTTGTCCGAACGCCAGTTCGCCAGCCTGCCGCTGTCCGAGGGCCTGGCGGCGGCGCTGCGTGCGGCGCGCCCCATGACCCGTGCGGCGCGCAAGCGTCAGCTGCGTTACGCCCGCGGGCTGCTCGCCACCGAGGATCACGCCGCGGTGCTCACCGCCGTGCAGCGTCTCAAGCAGCCGCAGCGCGCGGCGGTGGCGGTCATGCACGAGCTCGAGGACTGGCGCGAGCGACTGATAGCGGGAGACGAGGCCCTCGAGGCCAGCCTGTTGGCGCGCTATCCGGCACTGGACGGCGCCGAACTACGGCGGCTGATCGACGACGCGCGCGCCGCGCGCGACGATGGCCGCGGGCCGCGCGCCGCCCGCACGCTGTTTCGTCGCCTCGGCGAGATCCGCGGCGACGCTGATTAAGCGCCCGCCGGCAGCGGCCGGCGGATCGCGATTGTGCTTAAATACGCGCCCTTGAGCCGCGATTCCGCTTCCATGCCCGTCGTCACCGCCCCGGACCTTTTCGGTCATCCCAAGTACTGGGCCGAGTGCTTCGGGCCCGCGCCCTGGCTGCCCATGAGCCGCGCCGAGATGGAAGCGCTCGGCTGGGACAGCTGCGACATCATCATCGTCACCGGCGATGCCTACGTCGATCACCCGAGCTTCGGCATGGCGGTGATGGGACGCTTCCTGGAGGCGCAGGGCTTTCGCGTCGGCATCATCGCGCAGCCGGACTGGCATTCGACCGCCGATTTCACCGCGCTCGGCGCGCCGAACCTCTTCTTCGGCGTCACGGCCGGCAACATGGATTCGATGATCAACCGCTACACCGCCGATCTGCGCCTGCGCAGCGACGACGCCTACACGCCAGGCGGCGAGGCGGGCAAGCGGCCGGATCGCGCGGTGCTGGTCTACTGCCAGCGGCTGCGCGAGGCCTACGCGCAAGTGCCACAGGTGATCGGCGGCATCGAGGCGAGCCTCAGGCGTATTGCGCAGTACGACTACTGGAGCGACCAGGTGCGTCGCTCGATCCTCATCGACAGCGCCGCCGACATCCTGCTCTACGGCAACGCCGAGCGCGCCATCGCCGACATCGCCCACGGCCTGGCCGCCGGCCGGCGCATCGCCGACATGCAGGACCTGCGCGGCACGGCCATCGTGCGCCGCGCGCCGCCGGCCGGCTGGACCGAGCTCGACTCGACGCGCATCGACTGGCCGAAGCAGATCGACAAGCTGCCGAATCCCTATCTCACCGAGACCACGCCCTGCGCCGACGAGGCCGAGCCCGACGCGCCCAAGCCGGCACGCGTCATCCCGATGCCGCTCGCGCGCCAGGCGCGCGATGCGCGTGAGACGACCTATATCCGCCTGCCGAGCTTCGAGAAGGTGGTGAAGGACGCCGCGCTCTACGCGCATGCCTCGCGCGTGCTGCACCAGGAGGCGAACCCGCACAACGCGCGTGCGCTCATCCAGCGCCACGGCCAGCGCGAGGTGTGGGTCAATCCGCCGCCGGTGCCGCTCACCACCGCCGAGATGGACGGCGTGTTCGATCTGCCCTACCAGCGCCGGCCTCACCCGCGCTACGGCGACGCGCAGATCCCGGCCTACGAGATGATCAAGACCTCGGTCAACATCATGCGCGGCTGCTTCGGCGGCTGCAGCTTCTGCTCGATCACCGAGCACGAGGGCCGCGTGATCCAGAGCCGCTCCGA
>JAIEQK010000305.1 GCA_019747795.1 Gammaproteobacteria bacterium
AGCCAGGCCGCGCCGGGCAGGGGCACGGTCGTGGGTGCGTCACCCAGTACGCGGAGCTGGCCGCTGATGCGCCAGGCTTCCTCGCCGAAGCCGGCGTTCTGGTTGATCGACACGTGGGCGACGAACAGTTCGATGCCGGTGATGGTGAAGCCGGCGAGATCGGGGCCCGGGATCCCCGGCAGCAGGGCCGTGAACGCGCTCTCGAGATCCGAGTAGCCGATGCCGCCGCCCTCGTTGCCGATGATGTTCAGGCGCACCTCGTCGTTCTGACCGTTGGTCCCGCGCGCGATGTAGGCCGGGTATTCGGGGTCGTCCGCGGCGCTGCTCAAGGTGACGGTGAAGGGCGCCGAGCCGTCGAGAATCTGCAGGTGTTCGAAGATCGAAGTCGCAGGATCCTCCACGCCGCCCACCGTGCCCGAGTAGCCGAGCCGGAAGATGAGGAAGGCGGGCGGCGGCGGCGGCTCCGCGCCGGGGCCGCTCGGCAGGGTGTAGACCTGCTCGAAATCCACGGCGCCGAGCACCGCGGCCTGGCTGGCCGTGGCGGCGGTGGACAGCAGCGCGGCGAGCGCGAGACGGGACAGCGGGAGCGTCATTGCATCGGCCTCGAAGAATGGAATCGAAGCCGGAGCATACAAGAGCCGCGCGTCGCGCTCGCCGCCGTCATGCCAAAGCCTGACGAAGTCCTCAGAACGGATTCTGCGTAGCGAGCCCGAGGCTCAGGCGACCGAGCTGCTCGGTGATGCGATCGATGTGTCCGTTGATGTGCAGCGGCATGGCCTGGAAGTCGCGGTAGCGGCGCTCGAAGTCGGTGCCCTCGCGCAGTCCGTTGCCGCCCAGCACCCGCAGCACGAGCGTCATGGCCTCGTCGCACAACAGCACGGCCTGCATGCCGGCCGAGGTCTGCCGGAAGTAATCGCCCTCGGTCGGCAGCACGCCGGCGGCGATGCGCGCGTCGGTCTCGGCGAGCGCCGCGAACACCGTGTCGTGGGCGGCGTTGATCAGCGCCTTGGCGCGGCCGAGGTTCACGTGGATGGTGGGTCGTTCGACCATCTTGGTGCCGTAGATGGCGATGCGTTCGCGGATGCCGAGCGCGGTCTCTTCGAAGGACGCGTCGGCGACGCCGGTCGCCATGGTGCCGAGCCACAGCACCGACAGCGCGACCCAGTCCTCGCGATAGCGCGGGTGGATCATCGGGAAGTCCGCCTCGCGGTGCAGGAAGCGATACTTCGGCACCACTTCCGCGACGCGCGTCGTCGGCACCGGCACGTGATCGTAGTGGATGTGATCGGTGGCCGAGGCGCGCACGCTCATCGCCTCCCAGGTGGGTTCGATGCGCACGCCGGGATGGCGGAGATCCGCCATCGAGAAGCCGCCCTTGTTCTCCTGGCCGGTGCTGAACACCACGCCGGCCCAGTCGGCGTAGCGCGCGCCCGAGCCGAAGGCTGCCACGCCGGTCAGCAAGGTCTCGTCGCCGCGCTGTTCGGAGACGATCTGGGTCGACGCGCCGGCCGGGTAGCACACCCACTCATGGCGCCGCGTGATGCCGGCCAGGAACTCGCGATGTTCGGGGCCCAGCAGGCCGACGAAATGGTGAAAGGTGCACAGGTGGTTCCACATGCACCAGCCGGTCGAGGTGCAGGCCGCGGCGATGGCGCGCAGCTCATTGCCGATCTGCACCATGCTCTCCTCCAGTCCGCCCAGCTCGCGGCTGGCGGAGAGACGCATGATGTCGTTGGCCTTGAGCGCAGCGATGACCTCTTTCGAGACCGAGCGCGTGCGATCGGCGTCACCCGCCTGCGCGGCGATGGCGTCCAGCAGGGGCGCGGCATAGCGCGCCTCGCCCCAGGTGCGGCCGTTGGAGGAGTAGAGGTCGGTTGTCTGCACGATCATGAATCCTGTGTCTTTCTCTGTAGGTCGGACTTCAGTCCGACATTGGTTGCATGGCTTCGATGAGGGCTCTGGAATGGAATGTCGGGTGTAAGTCCGACCTACACCCCGATGCCGTCAACAGCACCGCCGCACTCCGTTCCACCGCCGCTCCGTCTCCGCGCGGTGATACTCCGCCTTGCTCGGCACGGGGCGCTCCGGATGATGCGCGCGCAGGTGTTCAACGAACGCGGCGTAGGCCGCGTCGCCATTCCACCACGCGAGGCCGGCGCGCAGCCAGGCGACCGCGCGCTCAGTGCGCGAGCTGGCTCTGGACATAGGGCACCTCGGTGAAGGGCGGCGTGCTCAAGCCACGCAGCGCGCGGAAGCAGACCCGCGCGGTGTCCAGCACCAGCACCCAGGTCAGGAGCAGGAACAGCGCGGTGAGCGCGGCGTTGACCTGGTCGTTGAACAAGAGCTGTGGCAGCTGCTTGACCATCGGCGGCGGCAGCGCGCCGGCCGCGGCCTTGGCTTTCAGATCGGCCGCGTGCGCCAGGAGTCCGATCCGCGGCGCGGCGTCGAACAGCTTCGCGTAGGCCGCGCTGGTGGTGATGATCACGAGCCAGGTGAGTGGCGCGGCCGTCACCCAGGCGTAGCGCGCGCGCCCCGACTTCACGATCACCGTGGTCGCGACGCAGAGCGCGATGGCCGCCAGCATCTGGTTGGCGATGCCGAACAGCGGCCACAGGCTGTTGATGCCGCCAAGCGGATCGATGACGCCCTGGTAGAGGAAATAGCCCCAGGCGAACACCACGATGGCGCTGGAGAACAGCACGCCCGGCATCCAGCTCACGCGCCCGAGCGGCGCGTAGAAGTTGCCGAACAGGTCCTGCAGCATGAAGCGCGCGACGCGCGTGCCGGCATCGAGCGTGGTCAGGATGAACAGCGCCTCGAACATGATGGCGAAGTGGTACCAGAGCGCGAGCAGGCCGTCGCCGGACAGCCGCGCGAAGATGTTCGCCATGCCGACCGCGAGCGAGGGCGCGCCGCCGGTGCGCGCGAAGAGCGAGGCCTCGCCCATCTGCTGCGCGAGCGTCGCCATCTGTTCGACCGTGACCGGAAAGCCCCAGCCGCTGATGGTCGCGACCGCGGCGGCCGGATCGGCGCCGACCACACCCGGCGGGCTGTTGATCGCGAAGTACACGCCGGGGTCCAGCACGCAGGCAGCGATCATCGCCATCACTGCGACGAAGGACTCCATCATCATGCCGCCGTAGCCGATCATGCGCGCGTCGGCCTCGTTGGCCAGCAGCTTGGGCGTGGTGCCGGACGAAATCAGCGAATGGAAGCCGGAGATCGCGCCGCAGGCGATGGTGATGAACACGAACGGGAACAGCTTGCCGGCGAAGATCGGCCCGGTGCCGTCGATGAAGGGCGTCAGCGCCGGCATGTGCATGTCGGGCCTGAGCACGATGAGCGCCAGTGCGAGCGCGGCGATGGTGCCGATCTTCATGAAGGTCGAGAGATAGTCGCGCGGCGCGAGCAGCAGCCACACCGGCAGCACCGCGGCCGAGAAACCGTAGCCGATGATCATCCAGGCGAGCGCCGGACCATCGAAGTCGAACAGCACGCGCAGCGTCGGCGAGTGATCCACCCAGCCGCCGCCCGCGACCGCGGCGAGCAGCAGCACGACGCCGATCACGCTCGCCTCCATCACCTGCCCCGGGCGCAAGGTGCGCAGGTAGATGCCCATGAAGAGCGCGATGGGAATGGTCATGGCGACGGTGAAGGTGCCCCAGGGGCTGTGCTTCATAGCGTTCACCACCACCAGCGCCAACACCGCGATGAGAATGATCATGATGGTCATGACCGCGGCCAGCGCGGCGAAGCCGCCGAGCGGCCCGAGTTCGTCGCGCGCCATCTGGCCGAGCGAGCGGCCGTTACGCCTGAGCGAGCAGAACAGGATGATGAAGTCCTGTACGCAGCCGCCCAGCACGCCGCCGATCAGGATCCACAGCGTGCCCGGCAGGTAGCCGAATTGCGCGGCGAGTGTCGGGCCGATCAAGGGGCCGGGACCGGCGATGGCCGCGAAGTGGTGACCGAACACGATCCAGCGGTTGGTCGGCATGAAGTCGCGCCCGTCGTTCAGGCGCTCGGCGGGTGTCGCGCGGCTCGCGTCCAGCATCAGCACGCGGGCCGCGACGAAGGCGCTGTAGAAACGGAACGCGAGCGCGTACACGCACACCGCCGCGACGATGAACCACAGGCTGTTGATGGTCTCGCCACGCCTGAGCGCGATGCCGCCCAGCGCGCTCGCGCCGACCAGCGCTATCGCCACCCATACGAGCATCGGCACGCGTGCGCCGCCCTGCCGTTCCCCCGCCTGCATCGTTCCCGTCCTCGCCGTGCCGCCCCTCGCGGCGCAGCGTGTACGATAGCGGCACGCGACAGCAGCGACAATGCGAGACCGAAGCGGGGGCGGGCATGATGGCCGGTGCGGGATACGTCGAGCGGGGCCTGCGCGCGCTGGCCCTGGTCATGCTGTTGTTCTGCGCACTGTGCGCGTCGCCGCGGGCCGCCGAGGCGCCGCGGGTCGAGAGTTTCACGCCGCAGGGCACGGTCAAGGCGCCGCGCCAGGTGAGCGTGCGCTTCTCCGCCGACATGGTCGCATTCGGCGAGAGCCGTCAGCCCGCGCCCTTCGATGTCGAATGTCCGGCCGCCGGTCGTGGCCGCTGGCTGGACGCGCGGCAATGGGTCTACGACTTCGATGCGCCGCTGCCGGCCGGACTGCGCTGTCGCTTCACGCTCGCCGCCGCACTCGTCACGCACGACGGGGTCGCGTTCGACGCGCAGCCGGTGTTCGTCTTCGATACCGGCGGCCCGGGCATCCGTCGCTCCCTGCCGGCCGAGGGCGATACCGGCATCGACGCCGAGCAGCACTTCATCCTGGCGCTCGAGGCGCCGGCCGAGGTGGCCAGCATCGCGGCCCATGCGAGCTGCGCGGTCAACGAACTCGCGGAACGCATTCCGGTGGACGTGCTGGACGGCGAGGCGCGCGCGCAGGTGCTCGCGCAGCGCCGCGCGCTCGGCTACCAGTACTTCGCCGTGCTGTGGAAGTCCGGCGAAGAGAGCATCGAGAAGGTGCGACGTGACGATCTCGCGCAGGCCGAAGAGGCATTGGTCGTGCTGCGCTGTCGCCGTGCGCTGCCGGCCGACAGCGACGTGCGCCTGGTATGGGGCGCGGGCATCACGAGCGTGAGCGGACTCGCCACCAGCGAGCCCCAGGTGCTGGCCTTTCATACGCGCCCCGAGTTCAGCGTGCGCGTCGAGTGCGAGCGAGTGAACCCGCAGTCCGAGTGCCTGCCGCTGCGGCCGCTGCGCGTGCTGTTCTCCGCGCCGGTGCCCATCGCGCGCGCCACCGAGGTGAAGCTCGTGGACGACCACGGACGGCCGTATCGCGCCCTGCCATTCGCGCCCGGCGCGGCGAGCGTCGAGGCGCTGGAGTTCGCCGCGCCGTTTCCCGAGCACGCGGCACTCAGCCTGCGCCTGCCGGACACGCTGCAGGACGACGCTGGTCGCGCGCCGGAGAATGCCGAGCGCTTTCCGCTCACGGTGAAGTTCGACGGCTACCCGCCGCTTGCCAAGTTCAGCGGCGAGTTCGGCATTCTCGAAGCCGGCGCCGGCGGCGTGCTGCCCGTCACCGTACGCAAGGTCGAGACCGCGCTGCCGGGCCAGAAGCTCGCGCAGCCCGTCCTGGCGCAGAGCCTGCGCGTCACCGACAGCGCCGCGCTGGTCGACTGGCTGCGGCGCGTGAAGCAGGCCATGGCGCCGGCCGGCGAATGGCTGAAGAACGATGCGGGCGAGTCGGTGTGGCGCGAGAACACCGGCGCGAAGTCGGTGTTCGCGGACACCGAGCGCGCACGGCTCGAGGCTTTCACGCTGCCCAATCCGGACGGCGACCACGCCTTCCAGGTGCTCGGCATTCCGCTCGGCAAGCCCGGCTTCTATGTGGTCGAGCTGGAGAGCCCGGCGCTCGGCGCCGCGCTGCTCGGCCGGCGCGAGGCGCGCTACGTCGCCACCGCGGCGCTGGTCACCAATCTCGCGGTCCACCTGCAATGGGGCCGTGAGTCTTCGCAGGTATGGGTCACGCGCCTGGACGACGCCACCCCGGTCGCGGACGCCGAGGTCGAGATCGCGGACGGCTGCAGCGGTGCGGTGCGCTGGAAGGGCCGGACCGACGCGCAGGGCCTCGCGCACGTCGCCGAGTCGCTCGGCGAACCCCACGGCAATGACTACTGTGAGTCCTGGGCGCAGCCGCCGCTGCTCGCGAGCGCGCGCGTCGGCGATGACATGAGCTTCACGCTCTCGCACTGGCAGCAGGGCATCTCGCCCCACGATTTCGGCCTGCCGGTCGCCTATGGCAGCAGCGCGACGGTCGCGCACACCGTGCTCGATCGCACCCTGTTCCGCGCCGGCGAGACGGTGTCGATGAAACACTTCCTCAGGCGTCACGTCGCCGCGGGCCTCGCGCTCGCGCCGAGCGAAGAGAAGCCGGTGCAGGCCGTCGTCACCCATCTCGGCAGCAACGAGAAGGTGGAAGTGCCCCTGAGCTTCGATGCGCAGGGCGTGGCGCTGTCCGAGTGGGCGGTGCCGGCCGCGGCCAGGCTCGGCGACTACGAGGTGGCGCTGGTGCGCGAGGCCGACGACGCAAGCCGGCTGTACGCGGTCACCGCGCGCTTCCGCGTCGAGCAGTTCCGCGTGCCGACCATGCGCGCCGTGGTGCAGGGGCCGCGTCGACCGCAGGTGCAGCCCGCGAGCGTGCCGCTCGCGCTGCACGTCGGCTATCTCGCGGGCGGCAGCGCCGGCGGTCTGCCGGTGACGCTGCGTACCCAGGTCGAGCCTCGCACCGTGAGCTTCAAGCACTACCAGGACTTCACTTTCGGCGGCAAGGACGTGGTCGCCGGGCCCGAAGCGCCGCAGGAAGACGAGAGCGACGCCTTCGCCTGGTACCTGCGCGAGTACGGCGCCTATCGCGATCGCGAGGGTCATCAGTCCGCCGCGAGCGTCGCGACGCGCGCGCTCACGCTGGACGAACAGGGCGCCGCGCGGGTCGAGGTTGACTCTCTGCCGCGCGCGAGCGCCGCGCGCACGCTGGTCGCGGAACTCGAATACCAGGACAGCAATGGTGAACGCCTCGCCAGCACAACGCGCGTCGCGCTGTGGCCCGCGGCGCTCGCGCTCGGCATGAAGGTGGAAGGCTGGGCCGGCACGCGCGACAAGCTGCGCTTCCAGGTGGTGGCGCTCGACCTGGACGGCAAGCCGGTGGCGGGACGGCGCGTGCGCGTGGACTTCTTCCAGCGCGAGCGCCAGTCCTATCGCAAGCGGCTCATCGGCGGCTTCTACGCCTTCGAGTCCAGCAGTACGGTGAAGCCGCTCGCGACGCGCTGCGACGGCGCCACCGACCGCCACGGGCAGCTCTCCTGCGAGGTGGCGCCGAGCGCGAGCGGCGAACTCCTGCTGCGCGCGCGCGCCGAGGACGCCGACGGCAATGTCGCCATCGCCAGCACCACCGCCTGGGTCGCGGGCGACGAGGACTGGTGGTTCAAGCCCGGCAACGCCGACCGCATCGACATTCTGCCGGAGCAGAAGGAATACGCGGCCGATGGCGTCGCGCGTTTCCAGGTGCGCTCGCCGTTTCGTCACGCCACCGCGCTGGTGACCGTCGCGCGCGAGGGCGTGCTGCGCAGCTTCGTCACCGAGCTGGACGGCCACGAACCGGTGATCGAGGTGCCGCTCGAAGCGCGCGACGCACCCAATGTCTACGTCTCGGTGCTGGCGCTGCGCGGCCGCGTCGGCTGGTGGCAGGCGGCGCTCGGCACCGCGGTGCGCTATCTCAAGCTGCCGTTCCAGGTGGACGGCGCGCTGCCGACCGCGCTGGTCGACCTCGGCAAGCCGGCCTATCGCTACGGCGTGGCGCGCATCGCGGTCGGTTGGCAACCCCATCGCCTGGAGGTCGACGTGAAGCCCGCGCGCGAGGTCTACCAGGTGCGCGACACCGCCCACGTCGAACTCGAGGTTCGCGCGGCCGACGGCAGCGCGCTGCCGCCCGATGCCGAGGTCGCGCTCGCCGCGGTCGACGAAGGCTTGCTGGAACTCGCGAACAACGATACGTGGGACCTGCTGCGCGCGATGATGGGCGAGCGCGGTCTGGAGTTCTGGACCTCGACCGCGCAGATGCAGGTCGTCGGCAAACGCCATTTCGGCCGCAAGGCCGTGCCCCATGGCGGCGGCGGCGGGCGCGGCGCCGCGGCGCGCGAACGCTTCGACACGCTGCTTCTGTGGCGCGGGCGCGTGGGGCTGGACGACGCGGGGCATGCGAGCGTCGACGTGCCGCTGAACGACGCGCTGACCGCGTTCCGCATCGTCGCCGTGGCGCACGCCGGCGTGGCGCGCTTCGGCACCGGCCAGGCCACCATCCGCACCTCGCAGGACCTGATGCTGCACGCCGGCCTCGCGCCGCTGGTGCGCGAGGGCGATCGCTACCAGGCGAGCTTCACGCTGCGCAATGTCACGGATGCCGCGATGCCGGTCACCGCGCGCGCCCGCGTCACGCCGCAGGGTGGCGACGCCGCGCCGCTCGAACTCGCGCCCATCACGCTGACCCTCGCGCCCGGCGCGGCGCAGGACATCACCTGGGCCATGACCGCGCCCGACGGCGCGACGTCGCTCGCCTGGGACGTGGAGGCCGCGGCGGACGGTGGCGCCGCGCAGGATCGCCTCACCGCGCGTCAGCAGGTCGAACCCCTGTGGCCGGTACGCACCCAGCAGGCGACGCTCGCGCAGCTCGCGCCCGCGCTGTCGCTGCCCCTCGCCCCGCCGACAGGCGCGCTGTCCGGCCGTGGTGGCGTAGAAGTGGCGCTGCGCGCGCGGCTCGGTGACGGCCTCAGCGGCGTGCGCGAGTACATGGGCGATTACGACTACGCCTGCTATGAACAGAGCCTGTCGCGCGCCATCGCGCTGCGCGACGCGACGCTGTGGCAGGCGGCGATGACGCGACTGCCCGACCATCTCGATGGCGACGGCCTGCTGCGCTACTTCCCGAGCGACTGGCTGGCGGGCAGCGACACCTTGACCAGCTACGTGCTGACCATCGCGCACGAGGCCGGCTGGGAGATCCCCGCCGCGCCACGCATGCGAATGCTGGAGGCACTGAAGCGCTTCGTGAACGGCGAGCTGACCCGCGACTCGGTGCTGCCGACGACCGATCTCATGTTGCGCAAGGTCGCCGCGCTCGCGGCGCTCGCGCGCCATGGCGAGGCGCAGCCGAACATGTTCGCGAGCCTGAGCCTCGATCCCGCGCGCTGGCCGACCTCGGGCCTGCTGGACCTGCTCGATCTCGTGCGTCATCTGCCCGAACCCGCATCGGAGCTGCCGAGCCGTGCGGCGCTCGAAGGCCTGTTGCGCGCGCGACTCGAAGCGAGCGGCACCACGCTGCGTTTCGCCACCGAGCGCGAAGATGCGCTGTGGTGGCTCATGATCTCGCCCGATGTGAACGCCGCACGCACGGTGCTGGAAACCTTGCACGCAGATGCCTGGCGCGCCGATGCGCCGCGCCTCGCGCGCGGTCTGCTCGAGCGCCAGCGCAGCGGCCACTGGAACACCACCGTGGCCAACGCCTGGGGCGTGCTCGCACTCGAGCAGTTCAGCGCGGCCTTCGAGACCACGCCGGTCAGCGGCGCCACGGCGCTCGGCGTCGGCGCCGAGGAACGTACAGTGACGTGGGCCGACGACGCAGTGCCCGCGCCCGTGACCCTGCCCTGGCCCGCGTCCGACGCCCCGCTGCGCGCCGAGCATCGCGGCGCGGGGCGGCCG
>JAIEQK010000111.1 GCA_019747795.1 Gammaproteobacteria bacterium
CGCCGCACAGTGCGGCCAGCACACCGCCCGCGCGGCGCGCGTGGGCGGCGCCGCGCGTCACCGCGGCGTGACGAAGTACACGAAGCCGTCGGCGAACTTCTGCGTGCCGACGTGGAAGTCGCCGTTGATGTCGGAGATCGCGAGTCCGCCGCCGAGGAAACCGAGGCCGACGGGATTGGCGAGCCCGCTCACCGCCTCGTGCAGGCGGCCTGCAGCATCGACGCGATAGACCTTGCCGTCGCGCGCGATGGCTTCGGTCGCCTCGGTGTCGTTGTTCCACTCGCCGGCGTCGCTGATGAAGAGCTGCCCGCCGTAGGCGCCGAAGGCGGCCGGTGCCCAGGCCAGCGCGCCCGGCTCGTGCAGTCCGCCGACCAGCGGCGCGGGGTCGATACGGCCATCGGCCGCCATCAGGAGCACCCGGCCGCCGCCCGGAATGGTCTTGTTGCGATTGGCCGGTGGCACCGCCGCCACGCCGAGCAGCATGCGCTGGCCGTCGCGCGCGAAACCGATGCCGCGCGGCGAACCTTCACGATCGAGGTCCAGGGTCTTGAACGCCTTGCACTCGTCGTCGGGTGTGATGGTGTAGAGGGTGTGATTGCTGGCCGCGGTGATCCACAGCCGGCCCGCGAAGGGCGAACCTTCCGGTCCGAAGCGCGCGAAAAAGCCGCCCGAGCCGGCCACGCCGGCGTCGTTCTTCGGCAGGTAGCACACCACGCTGTCCTGGCCGGTGGCGGGATCAATGCGCGTGATGGCGTTGGGCAGTTCCCAGCCGCCAGCCTTCTCCGGCTTGGCGAAGGAGACCGCGTAGATCTGTCCCGCGTGCTTGCCGAAGCTCTTTGGCGCCACGTCCAGCGCATAGGGTGCGTGCTGCTTGATCGCCGCGAGACGCTTGACCGTGCCGTCCAGCGCGATCTCGTACACCGCGCCGCTGCGCGCATCGTCCGCGGCCCACAGGCGCTGCTGGTCGACCACGTGCAGATCGAAGGGGTCGAAGAGATCCCTGCCGGTCGGCACCAGCACGCGCGCCGCGAGATCGGGTGCGACGCTCACGGTGGGCACCGTCATCACCTTGGCGAGCGTCTCCCGCGAGACGCTGAGCGGCAGTTCGACCCAGTCTTCCTCACCGCGGTTCTCGGCGAGGCCGGGCGTGACGACAGCGCAGGACGCGGCGAACAACACGACGCCGCGCAGCGACTTCAGGATTTCCATCACGATACCTCGCGGGTCATTGGCTGGTGGGCTGCGCGGCGCATGATGCCACGTTGCATGGCGCACGAAACCTGACGCGGCGCGCGCGGGCCGAACGCAGGCGCCACCCCAGCGAAAGACGTGTTTCGCGCCCCCCTTTCGCAGGGTAGCGCGCCGCTGGCACTATGCACGCCACCTTCACTACGGGATGCCTCGATGTACGCTTCGACGCGCGCCACCTGGCGGAACCTGCTGCTCGTCGCCACCCTGGCCCACGCTGCGCCCGGAATCGCCGCTGATCCGCCGGTCACCGCCGAACGGCTGCAGGCCGGCAATCTTGCCGGTGACGGCAACTGGCTCACCTACGGCGGCAGCTATGCCAACTGGCGCTACACGCCGCTCGCGCAGATCAATCGCGACAACGTCAAGCGCTTGCAGCCGGCGTGGATGCTGCAGATGGGCGTGCAGGGCCAGGTCGCGGGTTCGCCGATCATCGCGGACCGCACGCTGTACTACACCGCCGCGCACAACAATCTCTATGCCATGGACGCCGTCACGGGCGAACTGAAGTGGCATTACGAACACCAGATGCCGAGCGATCTGCGCCTGTGCTGCGGTCCGGCCAATCGCGGCGTGGCCATCGCGGGCGATCGGGTCTACATGGCGACGCTCGACGCGCACCTGGTCGCGCTGGACCGTGCCACCGGCAAGGTGGCGTGGAACATCGAGATGGCCGACCACGCGCTCGGCTTCTCCGCCACCAGCGCGCCGCTGGTGGTGGGATCGCGCATCATCGTCGGCAACGGCGGCGGCGAGTACGCGACGCGCGGCTTCGTCGCGGCCTACGATCTGGCGACCGGCAAGGAACTGTGGCGCCGCTACACCGTGCCCGCGAAGGGCGAGCCCAATGTCGAGTCCTGGGCCGGCGATTCCTGGCAGGGCGGCGGCGCGCCGGCGTGGATGACCGGCGCCTACGACGCGCCGTCCAAGACCCTCTACTGGTCCACCGGCAATCCCGCGCCGCTCTTCAATGGCGACGCGCGCAAGGGCGACAATCTCTACAGCGACTCCATCCTCGCGCTCGACGTCGAGACCGGCGCCATCCGCTGGCATTTCCAGGCCACGCCCCACGACGTGTGGGATTACGACGCGACCAACGGCATCGTGCTCATCGACGCAGAGGTCGACGGCAGGAAGACCCGCGCCGTCGCACAGGCCAATCGCAACGGCTACGTCTACCTGCTCGACGCCGCGACCGGTAAGTTCCTGCGTGGCACGCAGTACATCGAGAAGCTGAACTGGTCCAAGGGCCTCACCGCCGAGGGCCGGCCGATGGTCGACCCGGCCTACATCCCCACGCCCGAGGGCTTGAGCAAGTGGGTGTGCCCGGGGCCCATCGGCGGCAACAACGGCTCTACGACCTACACCTATCATCCCGGCAGGAAGATGCTGTTCGTGCCGGTGATCGAGTCCTGCATGTCGCTCGCGAAGGAAGGCTCGGAGATGGTGCCGGGCAACCCGTCCTTCGGCGGCTCACTCGGCGATTCCGATGCCACCGCCAAGACCGCCTACGGCCATCTCACCGCCATCGACCCCGTCACCGGCAAGATCCACTGGCGCTACCGCGACAACTTCCCGATGGTCGGCGGCGCGCTGTCCACCGCGGGTGATCTCGTCTTCACGGGCAACCAGCAGGGCTGGGCGCTCGCGCTCGACGCGGACACGGGCAAGGTGCTGTGGAAGTTCCAGACCGGCTCCGGCGTGCGCAGCCAGCCGGTCAGCTATGAGATCGACGGTCGCCAGTACGTCGCCATCGGCAGCGGCACGGGCGGTCTCGCCATGCAGGTGGTGGGGCAGCCGGAGATCGTGACCTACGGCAGCGCGCTGATCGTGTTCGCGTTGCCGAAGGATTGACGCGCGTAAAAGGAGACACGCAATCGGGGACAGACCACGTTTTCCCGCAAAGCGGGAAAACGTGGTCTGTCCCCGATTGCCCAGTCACACCACCGCCTTCTCCATCATCGCCTCGCCTTCTTCGAGCAGGAATTCCCTGAAGCTCTCGGCGATGGGCGACAGCCGCTTCGCGGCGAGATGCACGACGTACCAGTTGCGCATCACCGGCAGGCCGCGGATGTCGAGCTTCACCAGCCGGCCGCTGGCGAGCTCCAGGCCCACGGTGTGGGCCGAGATGAAAGCCACGCCCATGCCGGCCATCACCGCGCGCTTGATGGTCTCGTTGCTGCTCATCTCCACGCTGTCCGGTGAGCGCTGACCCTGTGCACGAAAGAACTCCTCCATCGCGACGCGCGTGCCGGAGCCCTGCTCGCGCGTGAGGAAGCTCTCGTCGGCGAGGCGCGCGAAGTCCACCCGCCGCTTGCCGGCAAGCGGATGATCGGGCGCCGCGACGATCACCAGCGGGTGGGGCGCGAACACCTGGCCGACGGCGTCCATGTCCTTGGGCGGCCGGCCGGTGATGGCGAGATCGCATTCGTTCTCCACCAGCTGGCGCAGCACGTCTTCGCGATTGCCGATGGTGAAGCGGATGGTGATCTGCGGATGGCGGCGCTTGAACGCCGCGAGCAGGCTGGGGGTGAAGTACTTCGCGGTGCTGATCGCGCCGAGCTTCAGCACGCCGGCGGTCAGTCCCTTCATCGCCAGCAGGCGTTCGTGGGTCTGCTGCAGCAGGTCGCCCACGCCGGCCGCGCAGATCGCCAGCTCACGCCCGGCCTCGGTCAGCTGCAGCCTGCGTCCGACGCGCTCGTAGAGCGGCAGCCCGACCAGCTCTTCCAGCTCCTTCACCTGCATGGAAATGGCCGGCTGGGTGACGTGCAGCTCGCGCGCCGCGGCGGTGAAGTTCAGGTGCCGGGCGATCACGCTGAAGGTCCGGAGCTGACGCAGGGTGAGCGCGCGGAGCGCCTTGTAGGCATCAACCATGGCTTATCCCTGCCCCAAGAATTCGTGAGTTCTCCCTATCGTAGCCCAGGAATAACTTAGCCGCCCACGCAAGCCCCCAACCGCCGGAGAGCACGTTCATGGGCCATCCCGACGAAGCCGCCGCCACCATCAAAGACGCCTCGCAGCGCTACCGCTCGGGCGTGCTCAAGTATGCCCAGATGGGCTACTGGGAGCCGGACTACGTGCCGGCCGAGACCGATGTCATCGCACTCTTCCGCATCACGCCGCAGGACGGCGTGGACCCGGTCGAGGCTGCCGCCGCGGTGGCTGGTGAGTCTTCCACCGCGACGTGGACGGTGGTCTGGACCGACCGCCTGACCGCCTGTGAGCGCTACCGCGCCAAGGCCTATCGCGTCGACCCGGTGCCCGGCAGCAGCGAGCAGTGGTTCGCCTACATCGCCTACGACCTCGACCTCTTCGAACCCGGCTCCATCGCCAACCTGTCGGCGTCGATCATCGGCAACGTATTCGGCTTCAAGCCGCTCAAGGCATTGCGCCTGGAAGACATGCGCATCCCGGTCGCCTACGTGAAGACCTTCGACGGCCCGGCCACCGGCATCGTGGTCGAGCGCGAGCGCCTGGACAAGTTCGGTCGTCCGCTGCTCGGCGCGACGGTGAAGCCGAAACTCGGCCTGTCCGGCAAGAACTACGGGCGCGTGGTGTACGAGGCGCTGATGGGCGGCCTCGACTTCACCAAGGACGACGAGAACATCAACAGCCAGCCCTTCATGCACTGGCGCGATCGCTTTCTCTACTGCATGGAGGCGGTGAACCGCGCGCAGGCCGCGACCGGCGAGATCAAGGGCACCTATCTCAACGTCACCGCCGGCACCATGGAAGACATGTACGAGCGCGCCGAATTCGCCCGCGAGCTCGGCAGCAACATCGTCATGATCGATCTCGTCATCGGCTACACCGCCATCCAGTCGATGGCGAAGTGGGCGCGACGCAACGACATGATCCTGCACCTGCACCGCGCCGGTCACGGCACCTACACGCGGCAGAAGAGCCACGGCGTGTCGTTCCGCGTGATCGCCAAGTGGATGCGTCTCGCGGGCGTCGACCACATCCACGCCGGCACCGTGGTCGGCAAGCTGGAAGGCGACCCCAACACCGTGCAGGGCTTCTACGACATCCTGCGCGAGGATCACAACCCGGTCGATCTCAAGCGCGGCGTGTTCTTCGAGCAGCACTGGGCCTCCTTGCGCAAGGTGATGCCGGTCGCGTCCGGCGGCATCCACGCCGGCCAGATGCACCAGCTTCTGCACTACCTCGGCGAGGACTGCGTGCTGCAGTTCGGCGGCGGGACCATCGGCCACCCCATGGGCATCGCCGCCGGCGCGACCGCCAACCGCGTGGCGCTGGAGGCCATGGTGCTGGCGCGCAACGAAGGCCGTGACCTGTGGAACGAGGGGCCGGAAATCCTGAAGGACGCCGCGCGTCACTGCCCGCCCTTGAAGGCGGCGCTAGATGTGTGGGGCGAAGTGACTTTCGACTACGCCTCGACCGACACCCCCGACTACCTGCCGACGCCGACGCCGGCCTGAGGAGACTCGACATGCGACTGACTCAAGGCACCTTCTCCTTCCTGCCGGACCTGAGCGACGCGCAGATCCGCGCGCAGGTCGACTACTGCCTGGGCAAGGGCTGGGCGGTGTCGGTGGAGTACACCACCGATCCCCATCCGCGTAACACCTACTGGGAGATGTACGGCATGCCGCTGTTCGACCTGCGCGACGCGGCCGGCGTGATGGACGTGATCGATTCCTGCCGCCAGGCCTACCCGGAGGCCTACGTGAAGGTGAACGCCTTCGACGCGAGCCACGGCTGGGAATCGCTGCGCCTGTCCTTCCTGGTCAATCGCCCGGCGAACGAGCCCGGCTTCCACCTGGTGCGCAGCGAGGAGAAGGGTCGCAACCTGCGCTACACGACCATGAGCTACGCGGTGACGGGAGCGCGGTCGTGAGCGAGGCGGCGGCGCGGCTGGACGCGGCAACGGGCTCGAGCGAACTGCTCGACCTGGACGGGCTCTATCGCCAGTCCAATGTCGACACCGCGCTCGCCGCCCTCGAAGGCGAACTCGTCGGCCTTATTCCCGTGAAGACCCGCGTGCGCGAGATCGCCGCGCTGCTGCTGGTGGAGAAGCTCAGGCGTTCCATCGGGCTGGAAGCCGACCCGCCGCCGCTGCACATGAGCTTCACCGGCAATCCGGGCACCGGCAAGACCACGGTGGCGATGCGCATGGCGGCCATCCTCCACGGGCTCGGCTACGTGCGCAAAGGCCATCTGGTCGCGGTGACGCGGGACGACCTGGTCGGCGAATACATCGGCCACACCGCGCCCAAGACCCGCGAGGTGATCAAGCGCGCCATGGGCGGCGTGCTGTTCATCGACGAGGCCTATTACCTTTACCGCCCGGAGAACGAGCGCGACTACGGCCAGGAGTCCATCGAGATCCTGTTGCAGGCGATGGAGAACCACCGCGACGACCTGGTGGTGATCTTCGCCGGCTACGCCAACCGCATGCAGACCTTCTTCGGCTCCAACCCGGGGCTCGCCTCGCGCGTCGCCCATCACATCGATTTCCCGGACTACACCGACGACGAGCTCTTCGCCATCGCCGAGCGGCTCGCCGCCGGCATGCAGTACGAGCTTTCGGCCTCGGCCCGCGCGGCGCTGCACGAGTACATCGCGCTGCGCCGCGCCCAGCCCAATTTCGCCAACGCACGTTCCATCCGCAACGCGCTCGATCGCGCGCGGCTGCGCCAGGCCAACCGCCTGTTCGCCGAGCGCGCGGCGGGCATCACCCGCGAGGCCCTGGTGACGCTCGAGGGTGTGGATCTGCGCGCGAGCCGCGTGTTCCAGGCGCGGAGCGTCACGCCATGAGCCTGCGTGCGCTCGTCTTCGACGTGGACGGCACGCTGGCCGACACCGAGGAGGCCCATCGGCAGGCCTTCAACGGCGCCTTCGTTCAAGGTGGGCTGTCCTGGTACTGGACCGAGGCGTGCTATCGCGAACTGCTGGCGGTGACCGGCGGCAAGGAGCGTCTCGCGGCCTTCATCGCCACCCTGGACCTGGACACCGCCGAGCGCGAACGCCACCTGGCCGCCATTCCGGCGCTGCATCGCGCCAAGACCGATTACTACGCGGGCCTCGTCGCTACCGGCCGCGTGGCGCTCAGGCCCGGCATCGCGCGCCTGGTGGCCGAAGCCCGCGCGGCGGACGTGAAGCTCGCCATCGCCACCACCACCACGCTGGACAACGTCCACGCCCTGCTGCGCGGCGCGCTCGGCGCGGGCAGCTTCGGCTGGTTCGACGCGGTCGGCGCGGGCGACGTCGTGCCGCGCAAAAAGCCCGCCCCGGATGTGTACCATTACGTGCTCGACGTGCTCGGTCTCGACGCGCGCGAGTGCGTGGCCTTCGAGGATTCGGCGGCCGGCCTCGCCGCCGCCCGCGACGCCGGACTCACCACCGTGGTGACGCCCTGCCAGTGGACCGAGCACCAGGATTTCGGCGACGCCGACCTGCTGCTGCCGCACCTGGGCGACGGGCTGAATCCGTTGCCCGCCGACGCCGGCCTGCCGCGTGCCGCGACGCGGCTCGAACTCGCCCACCTCGAGGCGCTGCTCGAACGCCGTGCCGCGCGCGACGGTGAGCCGTCGCGGCCGCGGCCGCAGCGAAGCGGCGCCATGAACGAGGGAGTGAGACCATGCTGACCAACCGCACCACGCTGACCGAGTTCCTGATCTCGGAGCGGCGGCGTTTTCCCGAGGCGATAGGCGATCTGAACGCGCTGTTGCTGAATGTCGCGCTGGCCTGCAAGGCCATCGCGCGCAGCGTCGCGTCCGGC
This sequence comes from Gammaproteobacteria bacterium, assembly GCA_019747795.1. Classification (GTDB taxonomy): domain Bacteria; phylum Pseudomonadota; class Gammaproteobacteria; genus JADJYF01. Next base: position 7,994 of record JAIEQK010000111.1, read on the forward strand.
AAGCTCGGCGGCGTGATCGGCGACGTCGGGCGCGAGAACGTGCAGGGCGAGGCGCAGAAGAAGCTCGACGTGGTGGCGAACAATCTGTTCCTGCGTGCGACCGAGTGGGGCGGCCAGCTCGCGGGCCTGGTATCCGAGGAGATGGACGCGCCGAGCCCCATCCCGCAGGGCTATCCCTGCGGCAAGTACCTGCTGGTGTTCGATCCGCTGGACGGCTCGTCGAACATCGACGTCAACGTGACCGTCGGCAGCATCTTCTCCATCCTGCGCGCGCCCAAGCCGGGCACGCCGGCCGCGGTGGAGGACTTCCTGCAGCCGGGCGCGCGGCAGGTGGCGGCGGGCTACGCGCTCTACGGCCCGTCGACCATGCTGGTGCTGACGGTCGGCTCGGGCGTGCACGGCTTCACGCTCGATCCCTTACTCGGCGAGTTCATCCTCACCCACCGCGACATCCGCATTCCGGTGCAGACCCAGGAATTCGCGATCAACGCCTCCAACAGCCGCTTCTGGGAACCGGCGGTCAAACGCTACGTGGACGAGTGCCTGGCAGGCACCACCGGCCCGCGCGGCAAGGACTTCAACATGCGCTGGATAGCCTCGCTGGTCGCCGAGGCCCATCGCATCCTGGTGCGCGGTGGCGTGTTCATGTACCCGCGTGACATGCGCGACCCCACCAAGCCCGGGCGCCTGCGTCTGCTCTACGAGGCCAATCCCGTCGCCTTCATCGTCGAACAGGCCGGCGGTCTCGCCACCACCGGCCACGAGCGCATCCTCGACATCGAGCCCGAGACGCTGCACCAGCGCGTGCCTTTCATGTTCGGCTCGCGCGAAGAGGTGGAGCTGATCGACGACTACCATCGCCACAACTACGGCAACGAGCTCGACGCGCCGCTGTTCGGCGTGCGCGGCCTGTTCCGGCGCAAGATGTAACGGACCTTCGAGGCGAGCCCGCATGTCTCAAGCCCATCCCATCATCGCCATCACCGGCCCTTCCGGCGCCGGCACGACCTCGGTGATGCGCACCTTCGAGCAGATCTTCCGGCGCGAGCAGGTGAACGCCGCCTTCGTCGAGGGCGACAGCTTTCATCGCTTCGATCGCGCCGAGATGAAGGTGCGCATGGCCGAGGAGAAGCAGGCCGGCAACTACGGCTTCAGCCACTTCGGCCCCGAGGCCAACCTGTTCGAAGAGCTGGAAGGCCTGTTCAAGACCTACGGCGAGAGCGGGCGCGGCCGCGTGCGCAAGTACCTGCACGACGCCGCCGAGGCCGAGCCCTTCAATCAGCCGCCCGGCACGTTCACGCCCTGGGTCGACCTGCCGGAGGACACCGACCTCCTGTTCTACGAAGGCCTGCACGGCGCGATCAAGACCGAGCAGGCGGACGTCGCGCGCCACGTGGATCTGCTAATCGGCGTGGTGCCGGTGATCAACCTCGAGTGGATCCAGAAGCTGCACCGCGATCGCAGCGCGCGCGGCTATTCCACCGAGGCGGTGACCGACACCATCCTGCGCCGCATGCCGGACTACGTTCACTACATCGTGCCGCAGTTCGCTCGCACCCATGTGAACTTCCAGCGCGTGCCGCTGGTGGATACCTCCAATCCCTTCGTCGCGCGCCACATCCCCGCGCCGGACGAGTCCATGCTGGTCATCCGCTTCGCCGACCCGCGCGGCATCGACTTCGCCTATCTCCTGTCGATGCTGAAGGACTCCTTCATGTCGCGCGCGAACACCATCGTCTGCCCCGGCGGCAAGATGGATCTCGCCATGCAGCTCATCTTCACACCCATGGTGTGGCGCCTGATGGAACG
>JAIEQK010000233.1 GCA_019747795.1 Gammaproteobacteria bacterium
CAACTGACTACCGACCACGCCGCCTTCATGCGGCGACATGGCCTTAATCAGAGTTTCCTGAAGTCCGACCTACAGGGCGGTCAGGGCTGCGGTCCCCAGGGCGCCGGACTCATCAGCTGCACTTCCTGGGCCTGGACCATCGGCCGCACCTGGCTGGCGAAGGCCAGGAAATCCGGGTGCTCGGCGAGGCGCTTCCAGAACGCGCGCCTGTCGTTGTCGTCGGCGAAGCGCCAGATGTGGATCAACTGGTGCAGCGGACCGGTGTCGCTGATGAAGTAGCCGACCAGGTACTTGTCGAAGCCGCCGCGCTCGAACAGCGGGTAGCCGAGTTCGCTGTAGACGCGAATCACGTCGGCCATCTTGCCGACCATCACGGAGTAGGTACGCTTTTCGTAGAGCGGCATGCTTGGTTCCTCGTCTGTGGTGTGAAGCTTGGACGCCGCGCCCGGTCAGGCCAGGTGCGCGGCGATGAGTGGCGCCACCTGCGCGGCAAGCGCATGGGCGAAGCCGTGGTCGCTGGTGGGGAGTACGGTGAGCGTCGCGTGCCGCAGCGCGGCACGCAGCCGTTCACCGACCGCGGGCGGGCTCACCGCGTCCGCGTCGCCCCACAAGAGCAGTGTCGGCTGCTCGACCGCCGCCAATTCCGCGCCGAAGTCGAGTCGCAGCCGGGTGATCCAGTCCGCCGCGCGCGGGTACGCGGCGCGGTAGTCCGCGCGCCAGTCGGCCGCGCCCAGCGCGCCCACATCGAGCCCGCCCGAGGTCGCGCACAGCACCAGTCGCCGCACCCGGGCCGGATGGTCCAGCGCCACGCGCAGCGCCACCGCGCCGCCCATGGACTGCGCGACGAGATCGACCGGCACGTCGCCGAGTGCGGCGACAGTGTGCAGGACGAGATCGTCGAAGCCGCGCACCGACGGGTCGTGCGCCTCGTCGCCGAGGCCCGGCCACGACAGGTAGCGCTTGTCCCAGTCCGGCGGCAAGCGTTCGCCCACCGGCCGCCAGAACGATGCTGCGCCGCCGGCGCCCGGCAGGAACAGCACCCGCCGCACCGCGTCGCTCACGCGAACAGCGGCAGGGTCTCGAACTCGCCTTTCAGCACGGTCTTGGCCGCGCCGGGTTGCAGCCAGCCGTCGATGGCGGTGGCGTACACGCGGCGGAAGTCGGTGGTGAACTTGAGATTGTCGCCTTCATCCAGGTCCGTGAGGCTGACCGGCGTGCCGTAGTGCCCGCCCTTGACCCGCGTGCCGACCATGAACATGGTGCCGGCCGCGCCGTGGTCGGTGCCGAGGTTGGTGTTCTCCGGCGCGCGCCGGCCGAACTCGGAGAAGATCATGGTGGTCACGCGGTCCGCCACGCCGAGCCGCTCGAGATCGCGCTGAAAGCCGTGGATGGCGTCGCCCACGTAGCTCAGCAGGCGCTGGTGCAGATCCAACTGCTGCACGTGGGTGTCGAAAGCGTTGTTGCGGAACGCGAGGTAGTAGACCCGCGCCGGCAAGCCGGCGGCGATGCAGGCAGCCACCTTGGGCAACTGCGCCGGCAGGATGCCGTAGTCGACCGGCGTCTTGTACTTGTCCCAGGCGTCACGCACCAGCACCGAGGATTCCGCCGCGCTCTGCGCGACCTGCTTCAGGTAGTCGAGCGACGCGTTGCCCGGCGCGGCCGACTGGCCGACGCGGTCGAGCAGCGTGCGTTCCTGCATGAGGCCCAGGCGCTGGAAGCGATCCGGCTCGTCGAACACCACCGGCGTGTGCACGCGGCTCCGCACCGCGAGGCTCTGGGTGGTGTCGATGTTCACCAGGTAGTTGGGAATGGGTTTCGGCGCCAGCGTATCCGCCAGGCGTCCGCACCAACCGTACTCGTCGCCCGAATTCGGCGCCGCGGTGTGCCAGTAGGCCATGGACGTGAAGTGCGAGAACGACGGTTGCGCGTAGCCCGCGCCGTGCACGATGGCCAGCCGGCCGTCCTTCCACAGCCGCTGAAAGCCGAGCAGGCCGGGATTGAAACCCCAGTGCTCGTCCAGCGCCAGCAGCTTGTCCTTCTTCAGGCCGAGCCGCGGGCGCAGCTTGTAATAGGTGTCGTCGGCGTGGGGCACGATGGTGTTCAGCCCATCGTTGCCGCCCGACATCTCGAACACCACCAGGATGCGCTCGTCCTGCTTGCCACCGGCGCCGAGCGCGTCGGCGAACGCGCACGGTACCGCGCCGGCCAGCAGTCCGCCGCCACCGAGCGCGGCGAGCCGCGCCAGCATCTCACGACGATTGATCATCAGCGTTCTCCTCAGCCGAGCTGGTACTCGGGGCGACTCAGCACCAGGTGCAGCAGCACGCGCAGCGGGTCTTCCAGGTAGGTACTGGCCGCCAGCACGTCGCTGGTGCCGAGGTCGGCGGTGAAGCCGTCGATCAGTGCCTGGCGCGTCGCGCCGTCCAGCGGCACGGCGAGGAAGCGCTGCACGAAGTAGTCGACCACCGCGGCCGGTGTCGCCAGTTCGTTGGCGGTCACCAGGCGGGTGAGATCGAGCCGCGCGAGGTCGCGCGGGATGGGCTTCACGCGCTCGATGGCCTTCTGCCAGCCGCGATAGCTCGCGTAGCGGGTGTTGAAGGCCTCCGCGTGATCGACCTGGTTCGACATCGCCATCATGTCCTGGCCGCCGTCCTGCGCGACCGGCGCGGTGGCGGCGGTCATGTCATAGCCGGCGCGTATGCGCTGGTGTACCTGGCGAATCTCGTCGCCGGTCGGGTAGACCGGGTAGCGATCGGCGGCGATGAACTCGATGTCCGGGAACATCACGTCGAGCACGAAATTGCCGCGCTCGATCAGCAGGCTCGGCGTCACCCAGGCGCGGCCGTAGCTCCAGCCCGCCACGGTCGGCGGGTGCATGAGCCGTTGGCCCAGGGATTCGGTCAGGAGGTTGAAGTCGGGCGCGCCCGGCACGCTCGCCAGCCCGAGCTTCTTGTAGGTCGAGATGACCAGCTCCACCGGGCTCTTGATGCGCGTCGCGACCGAGGCCGGCGCGTAGAAGTCGCGCGACAGGAACAGGGCTTCCAGGAACGGCGCGAGCGCATAGTTGCCGGCCTTGAGCTTCGCCGCCAGTGCCGCGCGCAGTTCGGGCGAGGGATCCTCGCGCACGAAGTAACGGTAGATCTTCGCGGCGATGTAGTTCGGCGTCGCCGGGTGAGCGAGGATGTGGTCGATGATCTGCACGCCGTCGAAGTTGCCGCGCGCGCCCAGGAACTCCTTCTCGCCCTCGTCGTGCTTGGCGGCGTCGATCTGGAACTCGAGACCCTTGAAGTACCAGCCCGTGAAGGCGCGCGCGGCTTCGCGGATGTCATGCTCGCTGTAGTTGCCCACCCCCATGGTGAACAGCTCCATGATCTCGCGCGCGAAGTTCTCGTTCGGCGAACCCTTGACGTTCACGCCGGCGTCGAGAAAGGCGAGCATCGCCGGGTCCTGCGCGACACCGATCATCAGCGTGCGGAAATTGCCGAGCCCCTCGCGCTGGAAGAGTTCCAGCTGGCGCTGCATCTTGCGGTAGTCGCGCACCTTCTCTTCGCTGGTCGCGAAGTGCCCGTGCCAGAAGAGCGCCATCTTCTCCGCGAGCGGCGTGGGGGAGGCGAGCATGCGGTTCGCCCACCAGTAGGCGAGCCTGTCGGTCTCGAGGCGACTGGCGCGCAGCCAGTAGAAGAATTCGTTGACCACCGGCTGCAGCGGGCGGTTGCCGCCGGCCTTGACCTTGATGCCAAGCGCCTCGCCGTTCTTCTCGGCGAGTTCGGTGGTCGCGGGCCGGCTGGGCGGGAAGGGGTCGAGACCCGGTTCGAAGATGCCCGACGGCTCGAACGCCGGCTGCGCGGCGATGGCGCGCGGGTCCACGCCTTCGAAGTACACCAGCGCGCGGACCGCCTGCCGCGGCGTGAGCCGGGCGAAGTGCGCGACGTCGGCCGGCGTGCCGCCGAAGCCCGCGCGCTCCAGCAGGTGGCGCGCCTTGTCGGCGTTCCAGTCGGCATCGGCGATGGGCGCGAGATCGTCCGTGCCGTCGCCGGCCGCCTGCGCGGCGCCGATCAGCAGGCTCAGCAACAGGAGCAGCAGCAGTCGCAGGTCTCGACCGAGCCCCGTGAACCGCCACCGGGCGCCGAGCCCCGGATCGCACACGCCGTTCATCTTGCGTTCTCCCCTCGAAACAGCGCCGGCACCTTAGCCCGCGCGCCCCGAGGGCGGCAATAGCGCAAAGGTTAAGGGGCGGGCGGTCGGACCCGGGTCAGCGCGAGACCCGGTACCAGCTCATGGCCAAGACGCTCGCGGCCCGCGAGGGCTGCGCCGAAGTGGGGCCTGCCTGGCCGCCCTGCGGACGGGGCTGGGCGACGAGGTACCAGGCGGGCGGCGTGACCGGCCGCGCCGCGTCCGGCGTGCTCGAGAAATGCGCGGCGGCGTCGAGGTGGGCCGGCGGAAAACGCGTCTCGGCCTGCGCGGGCGCGGTGACGCCGAGTGCGACCGCGTACAGGGCGCTGGGTACGAGCAGGGACAGGAAGGTGTGGTGCATGGTGGCGATCCTCTCGAGTGGTGGGTGGGGGCGCGATGGGCGCCGACTCGAGAAGAACTCTAGAGCGCGGATGTAGCGCGACCATGGCGGCGGGTAGCCGAATTGTTGGCGCGCTGTTACGCCTGCGCGCACCTCAGCCGCCGGCGAGGATCTCGCGCAGCAGGCCGCGAAAGCGCGGCAAGTCGAGTGGCTTCGCGACCAGCGCGCGGATCCCGGCGCGGCGCACCACCTGCTCGGACAGCGTCTCGCTGTAGCCGGTGTAGAGCACGATGGGCAGATCGGGGCGCGCGGCCAGGAACTCGCGGGCCAGTTCCATGCCGGTGCAACCCGGCATGGTCTGATCGAGGATGACGAGATCGAACGCGGACGGATCGGCCGCGAGCCGAGCGCGCGCGCGTTGGCCATCGCCAATGGTGGTGACGGCGAGCCCCCAGCTCTCCAGCAGTTCCTCGAGGAATTCGCCGACCGTGAAGTTGTCGTCCACCACGAGCACTCGCCCGGCGAGCTGACCGCGCTCAGGTGGGGCCGCGTGCGCGCCTTCGCCCACCTGCGGCGCGCCGCCGACGGCGGCCGGCAGCAGTACGCGAAAGCGCGCGCCGCCGCCGGGCGCGGCGTCCAGCAGCAGGTGACCGCCGTATTCGTGCACGATGCCGTGCACGGTGGCGAGTCCCATGCCGCTGCCCTTGCCGACATCCTTGGTGGAGAAGAATGGCTCGAATATGCGCTCGCGTAGCGCAGGTTCGATGCCCGGACCATCGTCGCAGACCGCGAGTTCGACGAACTCGCCCTGGGCGGCGAGATGACAAGAGGCGCACACGAACTCATTGCCGGCGTACGTGCCGAGTTCGATGCTGAGCGTGCCGTTACCGCCCATCGCATCCCGCGCGTTGATGCACAGATTGACCAGTACCTGGTCGAGATGCACGGGATCGGCCAGCACCGCCGGCAGGCCGCGCGCAAAGCGCCGTTCGATGCGCACCGTCGCCGGCAAGGTCGATTCCAGCAGGTACAAGCCCTCGTCCACCACCGCGCCCAGCTGCAGCAGGCGGCGCTCGCCCCGCTGGCCGCGGCTGAAGGTCAGCATCTGCTGGATGAGATCGCGCGCGCGCTCGCCGGAACGCTGCGCGCGTGACAGGTAGCGCAGCAGCTTGTCGTCGCCGCTGCCCTCCAGGCGTTCGGCGGCGAGCTGCACGTAGCCCAGCACGCTGGTCAGGATGTTGTTGAAGTCGTGCGCCACGCCGCCGGTCAGTTGGCCCAAGGCCTCCATCTTCTGTGCCTGGCGCAGCTGGTTCTCGAGCTGACGGCGCTCCTCCTCGGCGGCCCGGCGCTCGGTCAGGTCGCGGATGAAATGCACCAGGATGCGCCCGCGCGCGCCCTGCGCCACGGCGGTGGCGAACTCGGCGGGGAACTCGCTGCCGTCGGCGCGCATGGCGACGAGCTCGCGTCGCGCGCCGGCGTCGTCGGCGAGGTGGTGTTCGAGCGCGCTGGTCAGCGCCGCGCGGCCGTGCTCGGGCACGATGAGGCTGAGCAGATCGCGACCCAGCACGGTCTCGCGACGATGGCCGAAGCAGGCCTCGGCGGTCGGGTTGAAATCGAGGATGCTGCCGCGCTCGTCGGTCGACACGATGCAGTCCAGCGCGGACTGCACCGTCGCGCGCAGGCGATTCTCGCTCAGCACCAGCGCCTGCTCGCGCTGGCGCGCGGCGGTCACGTCGCGCAGGATGGCCAGCACGTGGGGCGCGCCCTGGTAGTCCATTCGGATCGCACGCAGGTCGACGTAGAACATGCGCCCGGCCTTGTTGCGTGCGCGGCTCAGCACCTGCGCGTAGCCCGCGCCCACCACTTCGCGCACGAAGGCCAGCGCCAGCTCGCGCTGCTCGGGCACGAGGTAGTCGTAGGCGCTGTTGCCGAGCAGTTCCCGGCGCGTATAGCCGTACAGGCGCTCCAGCGCGGGGTTGACGTCGACCACGTGTCCGTCGGGGCGGATCAACACCAGCCCGTCCACCGAGGCGGTGAAGATCGCGCGGTACTGCTCCTCGCTATTGCGCAGCGCATCCGCGACGTTGGCGCGCTCGATCTCGGCCGCCGCGCGTTCGGCGAACACGCGCAGCAGGAACTCGGCGCGACCGGCATCCTCGATTGGGCTGTAGCGCATCACCACCAGGATGCCGAGCGGCGCGCGCGCGCGATCGAACAGGGGGTAGGCGGCATAGCCGGAGATGTGGCGGTTCTTCTCCGTCACGTCGGGAAACGCAAAGCCGACGTCGCGGGGAAAAATGCGGAACTCCTGTCCGACCACCGTCTCGCAGGGCGTGCCGGCGAGGGCGTAGGTCTCCTCGGGCAGGCGCCGGCCGCCGGCGAAGCAGGACAGCGTGCGGATCGACGGCACGCCGTCGACGTGGGTGTAGAGCCCGAGCAGCCCGATGTCGCAGTCCAGCAGCTCGGTCACGGACAGCGTCAGGTCGTCGAACATGCGCTCGCCGCGCACCCGCGACAGGGGGCGCGCCGTGCGCAGCAGGAAGTCGTGATCGTCGAGCGACGGCGGGCGGCGCGGCAGGTTCACGCCCGTCCTCCGGGCACGAACATGTAGCCCACCCCACGCACCGTGCGTATGGCCTGCGGCCGATCCGGATCGGCCTCGACCTTGCGCCGCAGCCGCGCGATGCGGATGTCGATGCTGCGATCGAATGGATCCCAGTCGCGGTTGCGCGTCAGGTTCATGAGCTGGTCGCGACTGAGGGGGCGGTTCGGCCGCTCGTGGAGCGCCTTCAGCAGGTCGAACTCGGCCGCGGTGAGCGGCAGTTCGGCGCCGTCGGCGGCGAACATCTGACGGCTGTCGAGATCGAGCAGCACCGCGCCGAAGGGCACGCGTCGGGTTGTCTCGGTCGGGGGGGCGACCTCCATCTTCGCGCCGCGCTGGTAGCGCCGTGCGACGCTCTTGATGCGCGCGCGCAGCTCACGAAGATCGAAGGGCTTGCTCAGGTAGTCGTCTGCGCCCACTTCGAGGCCGACGATGCGATCGAGGGTTTCGCCGGCGCCCGACACCATGATGATGGCGAGGTCGTATTCCTCGCGCAGGAAGCGCGCGAGGCTGAGGCCGTCCTCGCCGGGCAGGCTGATGTCGAGCAGGCAGAGGTCCGGCGTGCGCTCGGCGAGCAGCGCGCGGGCGGTACGCGCGCCCTCGGCGAGCAGTACCTCGTAGCCGCTGTCGGTGAGGTAGTCCTGCAGCAGTTCGCGCACGTCGGGGTCGTCATCGACCACCAGCACGGTCAGGGCAGTGTCCACGTCGGCACCCTCGCTGCTCGTGGCCGCCCGCCGCTCCGTGACACGGCGCGCCAGGCCGTCCAGACGGTAATCTTGCATCATCGCCTCCTCTGGATCACCGGGCGGCGGCGCCGCCCGGTATTGAGGCTAGCGCGTCCATGTAAGGCGGCGGTTCCGTGGCAGGGAGGTTTTGTAGCGGAATTGTTGCGCGGCGGCGCACCGGGCGAGCGGCGCCGGGGCCTCGCGCCCCGGCGCCGGTGCCGCGCCCTCACACTATCGGCGGCCGCAGCGCGTCGCCGAGCGACACCCACATGAAGGCGCCCATGGCGATGGTGACGGCGATGAGAAACACGGTGGCGAAGGCTTCTTCAATCTCTGAGCGCATGGCTGTGACTCCTGGTTGGTGGGTGGGGTCCGGGAGCGGACCCTGGCCGTTGACGAAGCAAAGCCTAGGCGGCGGTCGTAGCCAGGGTGTTGCGCGTGGCCGCGCCTTCGTCGCCGGTTTGTTGCGCGCGCCGGTCCGTCACTCCGGCCGCGGGAGCCGGCGCCGGTGACCGCCCGCTTCACGCGCGAAGCGACCTACATGTACGTCCGGCTCGACGAGCCGCTGGATCTCGCGAGCGCGCAGGCGGTGTTCCTGGCCTTCATCCAGCATCCGGACTTCGAGACCGGCATGCACGTGTTGTGGGATGCGCGTGCGGTGCCGCGGGTAGATCTCGGGCACGAGGACCTGAAGCGCTTCGGCCGCTTCGTGGGCGCGCATCGCGAGCGCCGCGGCGGCGGCCGCTCGGCGCTGGTCGCTGAAGGGGACGCGGTGTTCGGCACCTTCCGTGTGCACGAATTGCTGAACCACGACGCCGTCAGTTACGAATTCCGCGTGTTCCGCGAATTCGACGCCGCGCGCGCCTGGCTGCTGGAATTGAATGTCGGGTTTAAACCCGACATTCAATTCCAGAGCGTTCGTCGACACCCTGGAATGAATGTCGGACTGAAGTCCGACCTACAGAGGGAAGAGGGGCCTCAGGCGCGGATGAAGTCTGCCACTGCCGGATCGGTGCGCAGCGCCGCGAGGTCTGCGTCGTTCGGCAACTGCGGTCGATCGCGCTCGGCATTCACCAGGCACAGGAAGCCGAGGGGCTCGTCCGCCGGCGCGCGGAACTGGTGCCAGGTGTTCGGCGGCACGGTGACCAGGTCGTGGGCGGCGAGATCGTGGAGGTGTTCGCCGACCAGGGCCTGACCGCGGCCGCGGATGACCATCACCGCGTGCACGTGCTGGTGCTTTTCCAACGTGGTGTGGCCGCCGGGCGCGACTTCGAAGTAGCGCCACTGGCAGGCCAGCGCCGGGTCTTCGAACAGCACCTGGCGGGTGACGTCCTTGAACGGCGCGGCGCCTTCCTGCTTGTAGGCCAGCACATCGACGTCCTGCCACTGGAAGTCGCCGCTGTGGGGACGATGGGTGCTCATGGGGTGGCGGTCTCCTCGCTGGCGTGGGCCGCGCGCACGCGGGCGGCGAAGGCGCGGGCGCGCGCCGGCAGCTCGTCGCCTGCGGACAGCAGCGCGCCGCCGATCAAGAGGATGACGTCCGGGCCATAGAACTCGAGCATCTCGTCCACGCGCTCGACGCTCATGCCGCCGGCCGGCACGGGCGCGCAGGGCTTGATGTCGCCCCAGGGCGCGCGGGCGGCGGCGGCCAGCGCTGCGCAGGTAGCGGGGCTGTAGCTGAAGCGCCCGCCGTGGTTGGGAAAGATGGTGGCGTCGGCGCCGAGCAGGCGGAAGATCCGACCGAACAGCAGCGGCGGGGCGATGCGCGCGGCCCCGCCCATCGCGGGATGGGCGAGCACCGGCACTGTGATCTCGTCGGCCAGCAATTCCTCGAACACCGGCAGGCCCATCAGCATGGGGCACGCGAGCACCATGCCGATGCCTTCCTCGCGCACGATGCGCGCCTGTTCGCGCAGCTTGCGCGGCCCGCCGGACAGGGTGGGCGCGTAGACCGCCTGCGTCCCGCTGGCCGCGTTGGCCGCCGTCACCGCGCGCTGGCAGGCCACCGCGCGCGCGGCGAACGGCGCATAGTCCTGGTCGGCGATGCCGTGGTCGTCCTTGATGATGTCGAGGCCGGCATGGGCGAAGGTCGCGGCCAGGGCGGCGAGCTCGGCCGGCGGCAGGCCCTGGGGCTTCAGGGCGGTCATGGTCAGCGCGCGGCGTCCGGCG
>JAIEQK010000102.1 GCA_019747795.1 Gammaproteobacteria bacterium
CGTGGCGGGCCGCCTGCGCGTCGCGCGCCGCCACCGCCGGCGCCGTGGCCAGCGCGAGGAGGTGCGCGTGGGCTTCGGCGCGCTCGAGCAATGCCTCTTGGGTGGCGCGGTAGTCTCGCCACGTGAACGCGCCGCCCGCCACCACCAGGGCCAGGATCATCGCCCCCAGGATGGTGAAGCCGAGCTTCTGCTTGATGGAGAGGTTGTGAGGCACTATCGGTCCGTTCGAAGCGCCCGGCGGGCCGCAGCGTGGGTTCGACCAGGCTTATCGACCGGCGCTGAACAAAACTTCACCCGCCCCGAGCGACCCTCCCCGCCCATCGCGGTCTGCTATCCTCGCCGTGCGGGGCGCGATGGGGCGCGCGCCGCGACGATGGACGCGCAGCGTCGTGTCCATCGTTCCATGGCCGGCAACGCCGGCTGGATGACTGGCCGGCGCAATGTCCGGCCTTCTGGGGAGAACTTCCATGAGCGTTACTGCGCAGGCCCTCTGCGGCCTGGTGTTGTGGTCCGTGGTGCTGACTTTCATGCTGGTCTTCACCCGCGTCGGCGCGGTGATGCGCGGCGAGAAGCAATTGAATGCCTTCCAGGCGGACGGCAAGGATCTGAATGCCTTTGGCCAGCGCATGACCCGCGCTCACGCCAACTCGCTGGAGAACCTCGCCGGTGCGGCGGCGCTGCTGCTGCTCGCCATCGCTACCGGCCAGACCGCCGTGACCGACGGTCTGGCGTTCGCCTACCTCGGCGCGCGCATCGCGCAGTCCGTGGTGCACATCGCCTCCACCGCGCCGCCAGCGGTGATGCTGCGCGCCACGTTCTTCAGCGTGCAGATGATCCTGCTCCTGGTGTGGGGTGTGAAGCTGCTGGGCGCGGCCTGACGCGTCGAGCCGATTCGCGGGCGGCTCGCGCGGCCGATTGACGTCGGCTTCGCGGGGCGGGCTGCGGCCCGCCGTGCACGGCGCCGCCCGCCTCATCTCCATTTCGCCTGCCGCCTGCTGCGGTTCGCGCGCGTTTGCCCCGAGTTGGTTCACGCGCACCGTCAATCGTGCGCCCGAATCGACCACCGACCACGGCAGTGCCCCGCCGATTGGCGTCGGCGCGGGCACTTGCTGGTGTCGGCCCGGTCATTGCATTACTTTGGCGCAAACTACTCGGACAACCCACCAAGGAGCAGACGATGGCGTTTACTGCTGACTACGACAAGTTCAAATTCCCGGAGAACGCATTCAAGGGCAAGCGCGTCCTGATCACCGGCTCGGGCAAGGACGGCGGCATCGGTCAGGGGCTGGCGCTGGCCGCGGCGGCGAGTGGCGCCGCCGTGGTGGGCGTGCACTTCCATTCCAGCTATCGCGACGGCTTCGACATGGTCGACGCGATGCGGGCTCATGGCGTGAAGGCCTTCGCCATGCAGGCCGACGTGACCAACACGCGCGATTTGTGGGCCTCGCGCAGCTACGTCATCGAGCAGATGGAGGGCAAGGGCCCCGACATCGTGATCTGCAATTCCGGCCTGACCGAGAAGGGCTACCGTTTCGGGCGCGCGCTGCCGGAGATCGAGGGTGAGAGCCGCGCCGAGCGCCGCGCCCGCGTGCGTCGCGAGTTCATCGAGAACCTGGCCGAGTCCAAGCTCGTGATGGACACCAAGATCGACGGCTTCGTGTACATGACCCACCTGTGGGCGGGCGAGGCGGTCTACCACAACCAGCCGGTGCAGTTCGTCTATATCTCCTCCATGCAGTCGATCGAGCCCGGCGTCGCCGTGCCGGGTTACGTGGTGGCGAACTGGGCGGTGCTGCGACTGCCCGAAGTGCTGAAGGTGAACCTCGGCAAGGCCTCCAACATGGCGAGCGCCTGCTGCCTCATGCTGCCCTTCGTGCGTACCGGCATGACCGAGGAGTACGCCGACAACGCCAAGGTCTTCGGCCGCTGGCAGCCGCGCATGCTGGAGCCCTTCGAGGCGGCACGCGCCGTGGCGCAGCTGTTGACCCGCCCTGCGTCGGAGCTCGACCTCGGTAATTTCAAGCTGGCCGTCGAGGGCACGCCCGAAGAGGTCAGGCTCAAGTGGTCGCAGATCAAGCTCGAGGTGCAGGACCAGGCGTTGGGGTGGAGCCAGGAGAGCCCCATCATCAGTTGAGATGAACGTCGGCAGGCGCTCGGACGCGAAGGTCGGGTTGAAACCCGGCCTTCGGCGGGCAGCCGAGGACCGACTGGCATCCCCTGCGGGCGCGCCGCGCTCCTGCCGATACAGGGGGCGTCATGCGCGCCCCCGCTGCCCATCTGCTGTGTTGTCTGCTGCTCGCCTTCCTGGGCGTCGCGGCGTCTGCCGCGCCTACTTCAGTCGTCGTGCTGGACGGCCGCGAGGCCGCCGCGGACCGCGTGCTGGTCCGCTGGAAGGACGGCCTCACGCCACCCGCTTCGCTCACCGCCGCGCTCGCCAAGCGCGCGCCCAAGCGGCCCGGGACGGCGCTGCGCGCCTTGGCCGGCATCACACTCACGGAGAAGCGCTATCCGAAATTGCCCGGCGTGACGCTGCTGCGCTTCTCGAGCCCCGGCGCGCGCGCGGCGGGTGACCCCGCGGCCGCCGCGGCGGCGCTCAAGCGGCGCATGGAGACCCTGCGCGCCTCGGGACTGTTCGCCTATGTCGAGCCTGACTACCGCGTGCATGCCACGCTCACGCCGGACGATGCCGCCTACGCCGACGGTACGCTCTGGGGTCTGCGCAACACCGGCCGCAACGGCGGACTCGCCGGCTTCGACATCGACGCCCCCGCCGCCTGGGACCTGACCACCGGCTCGAGCGCCGTGGTGGTGGCGGTGATCGACACGGGCGTGCGCTACACCCATCGAGATCTGGCCGCGAACCTCTGGCGCAACCCCGGCGAGATCCCAGGCAACGGCCGGGACGACGACGGCAATGGTTACGTCGACGACGTGCACGGCATCAACGCCATCACCGGCAGAGGCAATCCGCGCGACGACCACGGTCATGGCACGCACGTCGCGGGGACCATCGGCGCGGTCGCCAACGGCGGCGGCGCGCATGTCGGCGTGGCCTGGAACGTTCGCCTGATGGCGCTCAAGTTTCTCGACGCGCAGGGCAGTGGCTACGACTCCGACGCCATCGAGTGCATCGACTACGCCATCGCCAAGGGCGCGCGCATCCTGTCCAACAGCTGGGGCGGCGACGGCTTCAGCGCGGCCACCCGCGACGCCATCGATCGCGCGCGGCGCGCCGACGTGCTGTTCGTCGCGGCCGCCGGCAACGACGGGCGCAACACCGACCTCCAGCCCACCTATCCCGCCGGCTACGCCCTGCCCAACGTGGTGTCGGTCGGCGCGGTGGATCGCGGCGGCGCGCGCGCGAGCTTCTCGAACTACGGCGCGAGCAGCGTCGACCTCGCCGCGCCCGGCGTCGACATCTATTCCACCACCGCCGACTCCGACACCTCCCATGGCCGCATGAGCGGCACCAGCATGGCGACACCGCACGTGAGCGGCGTCGCCGCCCTGGTGCTCGCGCGTCATCCCGGCATCGGCGTCGGCGAGCTCAAGCAGCGCCTGCTGGTGGGCGCCACGCCCCTCGCCAGTTTCGCGCGCGCGAGCGTCAGCGGCGGCATGCTGAACGCACGACGCGCGCTACGCGTGGCGGCCGACGGCGTGCTGGAAGTCGCGGCGGAGATACCGCTCCAGCCGCTCAGGCCCGCCCAGTCCGCCACGGTGGTGGCGACCGTCACCGATCTCGCGCCGGTCACGGGCGCCGCGGTGAACGCACGCTTCGACGGTGGCGCGACGGTCAGCCTGCGGGATGACGGCATCGCGCCCGACACGCGGGCGGAGGACGGCATTCACGCCGGCCGCCTCACCGTTCCTACGGGTCGCGGGCAGGTCACGCTGGAAGTGACCGCGAACCGGCCCGGCGGTCTCGCCACCACCACGCGCGTGGCGTACGACATCGCCACGCCGCCCGCCAACGACGACTTCGCCGCGCGCGCCGCGCTGCCAGGCGGCAGCACCCGCGCCACCGGCAGCACGCGATACGCCACCGGCGAGGCGTTGGAGCCGCGCCAGCCGGCAGTGGCCGGCGGGCACAGCGTGTGGTGGCACTGGATCGCGCCCAGCGACGGCGAAGTCACCATCGACACCCAGGGCAGCGACTTCGACACCACGCTCGCGGTGTACACCGGTGCCAGCCTCGGCGAGCTCGCGCTGGTCGGCGCCAACGACGACGCCGGCAACCTGCAGAGCGCGGTGAGCTTCACCGCGCGCGCGGGCATGGACTACGCGCTGCAGGTCGACGGCTTCCTCGACAGCCAGGGCAACGTGGTGCTCAATTTCCCCCCCGCCGGCAGCGCCGCGGGCGCGCCGCGCATCGACACCGAACCCTCCGATCAGCTCGTCCTGCCGGGCGAGGCGCTGAGGCTGGAGGTGGGCGTCAGCGGCGACGAGCTCAGCTACCAGTGGTACAAGGACGGCGCGGCGCTGCCTGGCGCGAACGCCGCTGTCTACACCAAGGACATCGCGACCACCGCGGACGCCGGCGCCTACCGCGTACGAGTGGAGAACGCCGTCGGCATGGCGCAGAGCCGGATCGCGCGGGTGCGGGTCGGCGCGGCCCTCGCCAACGACGCCTTCGCCGACGCGGCACAGCTGGAGGGCGACGGCCGCGTCGCGGGCAGTACCGCGGGCGCTTCCGGCGAGACCGACGAGCCAGACCACGCCGCCGTCTCCGCGCCGCTCGCCTCGGCCTGGTACCGCTGGACCGCACCGGCCGACGGCGTGCTGCGCCTGTCCACCGCCGGCAGCGACTTCGACACCACCCTCGCCATCTACACTGGCGTCCACCTCGCCCAGCTCACCGTGCTGGCCGCCAACGACGACGCGAAGTCCGGCACGCACAGTCAATTGGAACTCGCCGTGCGGGCGGGCGTGACCTATCGCATCGCGGTGGACGGCTTCAACGATGCGGAAGGTGAATTCCAGCTCGCCTACCGCTTCGTGCCCGCGGCGGTGGCGGTACCGAACGACGACTTCGCGCGCGCCGCACGCTTCCGTGGCCGTCGCGTCACCGGCAGCAACGTCGCCGCCACCGGCGAAGCCGGCGAGCCCGACCACGGCGGCCGCGCGAATCCGCTGGCCTCGGCCTGGTGGGCCTGGGTGGCGCCCCGTCACGGCCGCGTGGTGTTCGATACCGCCGGCAGCGACTTCGACACGACGCTCGGCGTGTACACCGGCGAACGGGTCGACCGGCTGCGCGAGGTCGCCGCCGACGACGACGCCAACGGCGACGCCAGCCGGGTGGAATTCCTGGCGGAAGCCGGTCGCCGCTATTTCCTCGCGGTGGACGGCTATGGCGAGGCGCGCGGGCGCATTGTGCTCAATCGCCGCCCGCCGCCGGAGCGACCGGACCTGTTCGTGCGCAGCGGCTCGGCCATCGGGCGCAACCGCTTTCTGCCCGAACAGCAGGTGATGACCAGCGGCCTCAGGCGCGGCGAAGCGCGGCTGATCCCCGTCGTGGTACAGAACGCCGGCAGCGCGCCGCACCACTATCGCCTCACACTGCGCGGCAGCGGCGCGCTCGATCGGCTGAGCACCAGCTTCGTCACGAGCCGCGGTGCGGCCGTGCGTCAGCAGCAACGCGGCGAACTCATCACGCCCCTGCTCCGCCCGGGCCAGTTCGTCACCTACATGCTGCGCGTCCAGGCCGCGCGCGGCCTGCCGGCCGACTTCCACTACCAGGCCACCCTGCGCGCGACCGACATGGCCGATCCGCGCGCGGTGGACCAGATCCGCCTGCAGTTCGTCCCGCCCTGAGCCCGCCGTGGCAGCGCCACGGTCGGCCCGTGCCGCGCTTGCCGAAGTGCGGTCGACACCCGGCCGCCACGGGCCGGGGATGGCTATAATCCGCCCGCCGCCGCTCCGGCGCCCGGATTCGAACGACACGCACCATGGCCGTTGACAAGACTCCCCCGACCGCCCCCGAACTCTGGCCCCTCGGTAACTGGACGACCGACCCCCGGGTAACCATGACCACCTCGCTCGGCTCGGTGGAGTACGAGCTCAAGCCCAACGCGGCGCCGTTGACCGTGGTCAACTTCCTCGCCTACGTGAACCAGGGCTTCTATACCAACCTGGTGATGCACCGCGTGATCCCCGGCTTCGTCGTGCAGGGCGGCGGCTTCACCCAGACGCTGGTCGAGCGCAGAACGCTCTACAACCCGATCTCGCTGGAGTCGAACAACGGCCTCAAACACGCGCGCGGCACCATCGCCATGGCGCGCACCGACGATCCGTCCTCGGCCACAAGCCAGTTCTTCGTCAACCTGACCAACAACCCGGAGCTCAACTTCAAGAACGCGAACGAGCCGGGCTACGCGGTGTTCGGCAAGGTGGTGTCGGGCCTCGCGGTGATCGACAAGATGGGCAAGGTCGAGACGACCACGCGCAAGGACCTCGAGGACGTGCCGGTCAACAATATCGTGATCCAGCGGGCCCAGCAGACCACCACGGGCACGGTGGTGAGCAGGGACGGCAAGGTGCTGGTAGGCGGCGTCGAGTTCACCGCCAGGTGGGAGTTCACCACCAACGGCGGCGACACCTGGACCCGCGGGCTGAAGAGTGGCGCCAACGCCTACACCTTCATCCTGCCGCAGGGCGCGTACGAAGCCGGCCAAGTGCTGGTGCGGGCCGTCGATCTGGCCGGCAACATCAGCAAGCTGGGCACGCCCGGCGCAAGCATCGTCGCGCGCTTCGGCGCCGCGCCCATCGCGGGTGACGCCGGCGTGGACGTGCTGAACGGCACGGCCAAGGGCAATTTCATGTTCGGCCTCGCAGGCAACGATGCCCTCAACGGCCTGGGGGGCAACGACACCATCGACGGCGGCACCGGCACCGACACCATGCGCGGCGGCCTTGGCAACGACATCTTCATCGTCGAACGCGCCGCCGATCGCGTGATCGAGCGCAGCGGCGAAGGCACCGACCAGGTGCGCAGCTTCGCCACCGCCTTCACCTTGCCCGCCGAGGTCGAGAACGGCCGCATCATGCTGACCACCGCGGCGAACATGACCGGCAACGACGGCAACAACGTGATCTTCGCCGGCGCCGGCGCCAACGTCATCGACGGCGGCCTCGGCACCGACACCGTGTCCTACGCATTCGGTCTGCGGTCCAACGCCACTACCGGCGTGGAGGTGGACCTCGGCCAGGATGGCATCGCGCAGAACACCGGCGGCTCGGGCAGCGACACCTTTAGCAACATCGAGAACGTGATCGGATCCGCCAAGGCCGACACGCTCACCGGCGACGAACAGGACAACACCCTGAACGGCGGCGCCGGCAACGACACATTGAAGGGTGCGGGTGGGCTGGACACTCTGATTGGCGGCGCGGGCAACGATACCTTCGTGTTCGACAGCCTGGCCGACATGGGCACGACCGAAGGCACCGCCGACGTGGTCTCCGACTTCAGCGCCACGGATGTGCTGGATCTTTCAGACCTGGATGCCAATACCGACACTGTCGGCGACGACGCGTTCGACACCACCCTGGTGGTGGGCGCGTTCACCGCGGCCGGTCAGCTCAGGTTCGACAACGGCGTCCTGTTCGGCAACACCGACAGCGATTTCAACACCGTCGAGTTCGTGATCAAGCTGACCAATGTGACGAGCCTGGCCACCGGCGATTTCGTCGCCTGACCGAGGCCATCACCCGCTCTCAGCGCCAGGCGAAGTCCAGGCGCTCGGGGCCGCGCACGAACCAGTTCGGGTTCCAGTGCACGGCCTCGCAGCCGCGCGCCAGTCGCACCAGGCGCGGCACCAGCCATTCCAGCGCCACGCGCGCCTCGAGCCGGCCGAGGTGCGCGCCCAGGCAGTGATGGATGCCCATGCCGAAGCCGGCGTGCCCGCCGGTGTGGCGGCGCACATCGAAGCGCTCGGGCGCGGCGAACTTGGTGTCGTCGTGGTTGGCGGCGGCGAGCAGCACGACGATGTCGCTCTGCGCAGGGATCGTCACCCCGGCAATCGCCACCTCGCGCATCGCGCGACGGTAGACGCCCTGTACCGGTGAGCAGTAGCGCAAGCCCTCTTCGATGGCGTTGACGATGAGCGTCGGCTCGTCCTCCAGCAGTGCGAGCTGGTCACGATGCTCCAGCAACGCCAGCGTCATGCCGCCCAGCAGGTTGGTGGTGGTTTCGTTGCCGCCGGTCAGGAGCAGGATGGCGTAGGCCACCATCTCGCGCCGATCGATACGGCCCTCGGCCTCGGCGGCGAGCAGCACGGCGAGAATGTCGCGCCGGCCGGCGAAGTTCGCGCTGCGCGCGTCGAGCTCGGCGCCGAAGAAGGCGATGACCTCGTACACACCGGCCCGCGCCTGCAACCACTCCGGACCCTCGCGATCGTTCAGGATCTTGATCAGGCAGTCCGACCAGCGCTTGAAGTCCTCCTGGCGCGCCTGCTCGATGTCGAGCAACTCGGCGATCACCGTCACCGGCAGCGGAATGGTGAAGTCCCTGACCAGGTCGAACGCGCGCTCGCCTTCCAGCCGCGCGCCGAGCGCCGCGACCAGTTCGCGGATGCGCGGCTCCAGCTCGCGCAGCGGCCGCATGCGGAACTCGTCCTGCAGGATGCGCCGCAGCCGGGTGTGCTCGGGAGGGTCGCTGGTGATGACGCTGTGGCCGCCGCGATCCGCCGGGTCACGCCCCGGTGCCGAGCGACGCATGGCGATGGACGAGAAGGTCGCCGGGTCGCGCATGATGGCCGCGACATCCTCGTAGCGGCTGACCAGGAAAGCGTTCAAGGCCGGCGACCACAGCGCCGGCGCCTCGGCGCGCAGCCAGGCGAAGTACGGATAGGGGTCGCGACGCACTTCCGGCGCGAGGAGATCGACAGTAGCGGGGTGATAGCTGGCCATGGGCCAAGCTTAGCCGCGAATGCCGGGCGCGCCGAATTACCTGATGGGATGGGATGGAGTGAGGGCGACGCGACGTGTTTTCGCCGTCATGCCTGCGAAAGCAGGCATCCATTGGCGTCAAAGGTGGCGATTGCGCGGAAGGACGGCTTTGGTTCAAGGGCTCAGTGCCAGGGATGCCCTGTCGGTGTCCAACCCGACATGCCGGCGAAAGCAGGCATCCATGGGCTTCGCCGAGCGCCGATGGACCCCTGCTTTCGCAGGGGTGACGGAGTAGTGGGCGGTAGCAAAGACTTACAGGTGCCCACCAACCTATCCGTCCCGTCATGCCTGCGAAAGCAGGCATCCATGGGCCTCGCCGAGTGCCGATGGACCCTGCTTTCGCGATGAGTGACCGAGTAGGAAGGAAGGTGCTGACCGTTCCGCCGACTCTCATCCACCTAACTGTCATGCCTGCGAAAGCAGGCATCCATTGGCGTGAAAGGTGGCGGTTGCGCGGAAGGACGGCTTTGGGAAGCGCTCTGGAATTCGGGGATGGATGACGAATCGCTTGTTGCGATTCGTCACTCACTGCGTGAGCGCCGCCGCTTCGCTGTGGCGTCCCATCGTCCTGCGGACGATGGTCGAACCCGAGGGGGGGCGTCCACACCTCCCTCTCCGCCATATACGACAAAGGGCCCAACGGGCCCTTTTTCGTATATGGCGGAGCAAAGAGTCACCTGCGAACCTTGCTCCTCAAGAATCACGATAACAGGGAAAAGAACAAGGAATCCCAGCGCAACCGAACGTCGACACGCCTCGTCAACGCCGCAGGCCCTTAATATTTCGGGAACAATTTCCCGAATCCCAGGAAGCATTTACAGGGAATCGAGTACCGGTTATCAGAGAAATTTCGGCGTTTTTACGGCGAATTGAAGCCGCGCTACTTCATTTCGCAGCAGCCTCCACTGCCGGTCCCTGTTTCCCCTCCCCCCCTGGCCAGGTGCGTCAACTGGCGAAGTCCCCAAATAAGCCCCAATAAAGGCGCTCGGAGCCAGGCAGCTTTCGGCGTTGGAGAGGATGACGATGTCATTGTTGATCGCATCGTTGAAGCAAATCTCTGGTTTGCGCCAATTGGACGCGAAGATGAGGTTC
>JAIEQK010000197.1 GCA_019747795.1 Gammaproteobacteria bacterium
GCGAGCAGCGTCTGTGCCGCCACCCGCGCCTGGCCCGCCTCGGGGGACAGGTCGGGCACCGCACTCAGCGCGGCGAGTTCCTCCAGGAGCAGCGCGCGCTCGGCCAGCAGCGGCAGGTTGCCGCGCAGGCGCTCCAGATGCTGCAGCCGCGCGCGGGCCTCGGCGACCTCGCGAGCCAGGGCCACGTGGCGCGCCTCCGCCTCGTGGTGCGCGCTCTCCGCCGCGTCCCAGGCCGACGAACGCACCGTGACCTCGCGCAGGCGTTTGCGCTGCTCGTCGAACTCGCGGAGCGCGCGGTTCAGGCGCGTGGTGGAGGCGCGCGCCTTGAAGCTCTCGCCCGCGGCCTGGTCGAGGCTCGCGAGCAGGCCGTGCAGATCGCCGAGGCCCGTGGCGGCGCGAAACAGCGCGCGGCCGATCTCGCCGCGGCCTTCTTCCAGGTCGCGGCCGCCCTGCGCCATGCCGGCCAGGTCCAGGCCGAACAGCGAGTCGTAGAGCGGCTCGTCGAGACCGCCGAGCAGGCGGGTGAGCCGGTCTTCGTCGAACGGCGTGGTGGTGAGCTCCGCACCGCTCGCGAGATCCAGCGGAAAGAGCGTCTGCTTGCGCCCCTTGCGGCGCATGAGGCCCAGGCGCTCGCCGTTCGGTAATTCCAGCTCGGCGCCGACGCGCAGGTCGCCGAACTCGTGCAGGAAGTTGTCCGGCGTGCGCTCGGGCACGCCGAACAGGAGGCCGCGCACCGCGCGCAGGGTCGAGGACTTGCCGGCCTCGTTCGGCCCGTACACGAGATGCAGATCGCTCGCGCCGCGCCGCGTGAACATGAGCTCGCGCGCGGTGAACGGGCCGTAGGCTTTCAACAGCAGGCGCGCGAATCTCATGATGGCTCGGCGCCGCCGAGGCGCGCGAGGATTTCGTCCTCGGCCTCGCGAAGCAGATCACGCAGCACCGCGGGGTCGTCCAGCGCGAGCCCTTCATCGACCGCGACTTCGCTCGGCAGCTTCAGGCGCAGGTCCTTGAGACTCGCGTCCGCGAATTCGAGCAGCGCCTCGGGCCCGGCGAGCGCCGCGAGTTCGGCGGCGAGCAGCGCCACCGGGTCGTCGCCGTCGGCCAGCCCCACGAGGTCCACGCTCGGGCGCGCCTCGAACAGCACCTTCTCCAGCCACGCGTCGCCGCCCCCGACTTCGAGCGCCATCGCGCGTAATTCCTGCACCACGGTGTCGCCGCGCGCCGCGAGGGTACGCTGCAGAGGTCCCGTGCCGGTCAGGCGCACGCGCAGGCCGAGAATGCGGCCCTCGGCCGCGGCGAGGTGGGTCTTCACTTCACCCTGGGCGCGTTCCAGCAGGGCATCGAGGTCGGCCAGCCCGGCGATGTCGAGCACGAGTTCGTCGAAGCGCAGCACGTCGCAGGGGTGGAACACGGTGCTGATCACAGCGTCCTCCACGGTGACGAGTTCGGCGCCCTTGGCGCCCCGCTCGCGCACGTGGCGGCCCTGCAGGTTGCCGGGGTAGACCACCCAGGGATCGGTCGCCACCACTTCGCGCGCGTGCACGTGTCCCAGCGCCCAGTAGTCGTAGCCCTTGGCGCGCAGCACCTGCTCGGTGGTCGGCGCGTAGGGCGCGTGGCCCTCGCGACCGCTGAGCGCGGTGTGCAGCAGGCCGAGATTGAAATGCTCAGGGAGCGCCTGCGGGTAACGCGCGGCGAGATCGTCGATCACCGCGGCGGTCGCGAAGCTCTGGCCGTGCACCGCGAGCCCGAGTCGCTCGTCGACGCGGGTCTCCGGCGCCTGCTCGGAGAGCAGGTGGACATTGGCGGGCAGACGCAGGCTGCGAGTCAGGCGGCTCGCGGCATCGTGATTGCCGCGCACCACGTAGACCGCGATGCCCGACTCGCCGAGCTCCGCCATGCCGCGCGCGAAACAGAGCCCGGTGTTGAAGTCCTGCCAGTCGCCGTCGTAGAGGTCGCCGGCGATGACCACGAAGTCGACCCGCTCGGCGCGCGCGAGCGCCACCAGGTTGCCGAAGGCACGACGCGTCGCGCCGCGCACCTCGTCCACCGGCGCGCCCTCGTAGCGCTCCAGCCCGCGCAGCGGGCTGTCGAGGTGGATGTCGGCGCAGTGGAGGAAGCGCATGCGAGTTGCGGAGTGTTCTACGTCAAGGGAAGCGCCCCATATCGCGAGCGGGCGCCTCTCTTATAGCCTAATCCGCATGCCGGCACCAAAGGCCGGCTCCCCCCGCAAGCTTCAGGTATTTGGCGGACGCCTCGTACGCCAAAGTCCGAGGAGCGCCAGGCCGCCAAGCATCGACAAGCCGCTCGGCGGAAGCGGCACGGTACCGACCGTCACCCAGTCGAATCCGCTCTCACTCGACATCTGCACATCGAGCAGGCGGTTGCCCTGCTCGTCGTAGAACCCCTCGATGCCCTGCCACACCACTGTGCTGCCGAAGTCCGAAACCGCGACAGCCTGCGGCGGGTTTTCCGCTGGCAATACCGAGGGGATCACGCCTGCCGAGACGAACATGTCGAACAGGATGCGGACGCCTCGACCGTTGCGCACCGTAATCACTGGGAACAGGCTTTCGCTCGCGAACTGAGAGCCATTGAAGCTGATTGTGTCACCCTCTGGCAGCGTCTTCTCGAATGCAGGATCGGGATACAACACCGGCACGCTGTTGATGGAAATCTCCTCCACCGAAAGGAAGATGCGCAAGCTGGCATTGCCGATCGCCAATCCAGCATTCGGGTCGGGCACCGACATCTGGCCGGAAAAAAGCACCGGCTGGACCTTGATTGCGACGGGCGCCAACAGCCCCAGGCTAGGAGTGAACACCACGCTGGTGTCGTAGAAGGAAATGTGCGCGGTGACTTCGGGATTGGCGATCTCGGCGGTGTCGGTGTTGGGATCCCAGGGCGTTATCCCGGCGGTGGCACGCGCCCCGACGCCGAACTCGCGGGTCCTGGGCAGCACAACGCCCCGCGCTTCCACCGTGCTGTGCGCGGAACCCGGTCCGGCATTGGGCGAGTGGAAGTCGTCGCTGATCAGTTCAGAGATAAAGCCCGCCTCACCATTGAAGTCATGGGGTGGATTGGAGCGTACGACTGTGCCGTTGACGGAATGTGTCCAGGTGTACTCGAAGGTCATGGCGGCGGGTACCGCGGGCGCGACCAGGGGCAGGGCCAGAGCGGCCGCGAAGTGCATCAGGGCCGGACGACGATTGGCGCGCGGAGCAGTGGCGATAGTCACGGACATTCCCTCGTTTTCTGATTTCTTCTGCTTGTTCGAGCTTGGCTCGAAAGGCGTCGAGCGGTCGAGTCCTGGAGCGCTACTCGTGTGACAGAGTACCGCAACTGCTCAAGTCGTGATTTCCGAACGAGCGCAGGTGCGCCCGCCGCCGACGCGGCACCGCACCTACCGAGCGGGTGGTGCCTGTTCAGAAGCTCAGGCAGATCTTGCCGAAGTGGCGCTGCGCGGCCTGGTGCTCGAAGGCCTGGGCGATCTCGGCCAGCGCGAAGCTACGGTCGATGACCGGCACGATGCCGTTCGCTTCGATGGCCGCGACCATCGCTTCCTGGTCTTCGATCGACCCCACCGTGATGCCCTTGACCGCGATGTTCTTCCACATCACGGCGGCGGTCGGTACCTCGCCGCTCCAGCCGGCCAGCACACCGATGAGCGAGATATGGCCGCCGACCCGCGTCGCTTCGATGGACTGCGCGAGGGTGCCGGCGCCGCCGATCTCCACCACCACGTCCACGCCGCGACCGCCGGTCAGTTCGCGCGCCTTCACGCCCCAGTCGGGCGTCTCCTTGTAGTTCACCAGGTGATCGGCGCCGAGCGTCGCGAGGCGTTCCAGCTTGGCCGCGGAGGAAGACGTCGAGATGACCCGCGCGCCGGCCGCCTTGGCGAACTGCAGCGCGAACACCGACACGCCGCCGGTGCCCTGGGTCAGCACCCAGTCGCCGGGCTTGGTGGCGTTCTCGACGAACAGCGCGCGCCACGCGGTCAGCGCCGCGCAGGGCAGGGTCGCGGCCTGCTCGTAACTGTAGCCGGTCGGCATGCGCGTGAAGGCGCTGGCCGGCATCACCACGTATTCGGCGGCGAAACCGTCGACGTGGTCGCCCGGCACGCCGCGCGCGCGCTCGGCGGACACTTCACCGCCCGGCCAGTGCGGAAAGAAGGTCGACATGACCTTGTCGCCCACCTGGAAACGCAGGACGCCCGCGCCGACCGCGACCACGTCGCCCGCGCCGTCGGACATCGGGATCCGCCCGTCGGCCACCGGCAGCATCCCGCTCACCACGGCGTAGTCGTGGTAGTTCAGCGAACTCGCGCGGACGCGCACGCAGATCTCGCCGGGACCCGGCGTCGGATCGGGCACGTCCACGACTTCCAGGGTGCTCAAGGCGGCGGGATTTCGGACACGGGCGACTTTCATGGGTGGCGTCTCGATGAAGATGTGGAGGAAGGATTGTAGCCGCGTCGCGGCCGCCTCTCAGGCCGAGATCGCGGCTGCCACCGCGGAGGCCGCGCGCAGCAGGTCCGCGGGCGCCAGGCGGATCTGCAGGCCGCGCTGGCCACCGTTGACGTACACGTAGGTTTCGTCCTGGGCGGCGGTCTCGACCACCGTGCGCAAGGTCTTCTTCTGGCCGAAGGGGCTCACGCCGCCGACCTTGTAGCCGGTCAGCCGCTCGGCGTCCGGCACTGGCATCATCGCCGCGCTCTTGCCGCCGAAGGCCGCCGCGACCTTCTTCATGCTCGCCTCGCGATCGGACGGCAGCACCACGCAGGCGGGCTTGCCGTCCACCTGCACGATGAGCGTCTTCAGCACTCGCGACGGCGGCTCGCCGAGCGATTCGGCCGCGTGCAGGCCGACGCTCGCGGCGTTGGGGTCGTAGTCGTAGTTGCGCAGTTCGAAGTCGACGCCGAGCTTCTTCAGCGCGAGCGTGGCGGGCGTGGCGGCGGCCATGGATGTCCTCGCTGGGAATGCGCCGAGGCGGCGACGAGCGGCGCAGCCTAAGGGCGAGCCCGTCGCGTCGGCAAGCCCGCGCGACGCAGGTCAGGAACCGTCCGCTGCGTCAGATACGTCGTCCGCCGGCGGAATCACGTCGGACTCGACCAATTCCGCGAGCAGTTGGTCGAGCAGCCGATCGGCGATCGCCGTGTGGGTGACCGCCGGATCGTCCCCCAGCAGTCCGATGGTGAGCTTGTCATCGGCCGAGAAACTGAAGGTGCGACCGACCAGGCCGTCCATCACCACCGCAGCTTTGAACTCGTAATGCTGATCAACATCGGCGGGGACCAGGCCCGCGGTCAGGCCAATGGTGAGGCCGGTCAGGATGTCCTTCGCGGCGCTCGAGGCGTTCTCTTGTTGTGGGGGGCGTCCGCGTTCGAACTGCACCACCAGCGTATGCGCCCAGCGCCGGCCGCCGATGTCCACTTGCGCGAACGTGCCGCTCGCGCGCAGCCGGTGCGCGATGCGCTCGACCAGCGCGGCGGTCCGCACATCGACCGGGCCGAAGTGCAGGTTCACTGGCACCAGGGGACGCGGACCCGCGGCGCGCGGCGCCGGGCCCTCGTTGGTGACCGCGTCGCGCGCGCACGCGCGGTTCGCCCCGCGCGCCCAGTCTGCGACGGTCTCCGGTGTCGACCACCCCGATCCGGCGGCGCTCGCGAAGTAACGAATGTCGGTGCCACCGGCGGCATTGCGCGTGAGGTCCACCGAGAGTTCGAGCGGCGTGCCGAAGCCATCGAAATAGATGTCGAAGCCGACGGACTCGCCGCGCTTCGCGTCCCGCACCTTCGGGATGTAGGGCGGATTGTGGAAACTGCCCACCACGCATTTCACGATGTGGTTCGCGTAGTGGAAGCTGGCCTCCTCGAAGGGCACGTCGACATGCACATCGCCACGCGTGTGCGGGTCGACGCGCAGTTCCTCGGGCGTATGCGCGCAGCCCGCGAGGCTCAGCACGGCGACGGTCGTCAGCAACTCGAGGAATCGATGGCTCATGGCTCTGGCGCCTCCCTGGTGTCCCGCTCCCGGCCGCCCGCGCACTGGAGGCTAGCACGGCACACCCATGCTGGGTTCTGCGACCTTCCCGGGCCAGGCGCCCGTGCGGGGGTATGAGCCCAGGGCGCCGCGGAGAATGTGCATGCGACCTCGCGACGTCGACGCGCGGCGCCTATGCTCCTTGGTATCGAGCATTCGCTCGATGACCAATGGACAGGGAGTACACGGATGAAATCGCAGTCACTTCACAGCTTTCGCACGCCTCTCTTCTGCCTCGGGCTGCTCCTGGCCAGCAGCGCGGCACCCGCCTACGAGGTGCTGAACCCCGGCGCGAGCTACGCCGGCAAGACCCTCGCCGAATGGAACGCGGCCTGGTGGACCTGGGCGTGGAATTCGCCCGCCGCCACCGACCCGCTGGGTGACACCACCGGCGCGCTCGCCAACCAGGAGAACAACGGCCCGGTGTTCTTCCTCGCCGGCTCCAACTTCGCCGGCAACATCGAACGCAGCTTCGACGTGCCGGGCGGCGTCGCGCTGTTCTTCCCGACCGTCAACTTCTGGGAGAACTGCGTCGGCGACGTGTCGCTGTCCTGCCCGGGATACACGGCGGACCCCAGGCCCACGATGCTCGCCAATGCCGCTACGCTCCAGGGCACCGTCACCAGCCAGGTGGCGACCATCGACGGCGTGCCAGTGACGGACCTGTTCTCACGCTGGGAGCAGTCGGATTTCTTCTCCGGCGGCACGGCGCAGTCCGGCGACGCGCTCACCGCGCTCTACGGCAGTTTCGGCATCGACATCGTCGGCGAAGACATCGCGCCCTCGCTGGTCTACGGCTACTACGTGATGGTCACGGGACTCAGCGCCGGCCCGCACACGCTCGTCTATGGCGGCAGCACCGACGCCTTCGGCGGCTTCAGCTACCAGGTCACGGCACACATCAACGTGGGCGCGGTCCCGCTGCCAGGGGCGCTGGGGCTGCTGGGGGCTGGCGTGGGCGGGCTCGCGCCGCTGTTGCGGCGCCGCCGTCGGGCCTGACCTCGGCCTGGATAAAGGGCTCATTCCCTCATTCGTGCAGTTCGAATGGGAGGGAAGACTTAGCGGAACAGGGGCTGCTGTTGGACAAGTTCACCGAACTTGCCCAACAGCGGTCGCAGGCGCTGCTCGGGCCAGTCTGGAATGTGGTCGTAGAGCAGCAGTCCCTGACGGAACATGCGCGACTCGTAGCGCCCTCGTTAAACCATCATCCTCACCGCCAGTTCGAGTGAAATCCTCGAGCGCAGCCTTCACCCTCAAGCGACATCTCTCGAGGATAGTACGCGCTTCAACGAAGTGCCAGCGTTCGAGCATCGTCGCTCCGCTGCGTGCGATCCCGAAGGTCGGAAGCAGCCTTTCAGGCACCGTCTAAAGTCGGCCATCGCCTTCTTCCACGGCCGAATCTGCGCAAGCGTCTTCGTCACACCAGGCTTCGCGATTGCGGTATAGCAGTCCCGCTCGCAGACGCGGCCAGCAGCCGTGGGTGTGTCCGAACAAGCGACGCAGTCGCCGTGACGGGGCCCACTCCAGCACGTAAACTCGCGCCATGTCACCCCAAACAAGGACACCGGATGCTGATTTGCGCTCGCCGCATTTTTGTCCGCGGCCAGCGGGCTAGGCGCACGTGCCCCTCACCATCGTAGCCCTCGGTGCGTCGGCCGGCGGTCTCGAAGCCCTGCAAGGCTTCTTCGCGGGAATGCCGGCGGATCCCCGCTTCGCATTCGTCGTCATCACCCACTTGTCGCCGCAGCACGAGAGCCGGATGGCCGAGGTGCTTCAGCGCTCTACGAGCATGCCGGTGTGCGAGGCGCGGGACGGGGAGTCGATCCAGCCCGGCCACGTCTATGTCATTCCACCGAACCATCTGATCGACGTGCACGCCGGGTGCCTGCGCCTCGAGCGGGCAGCACCGCGGTCGACAGTTCCGCATCCGATCGACTATTTCATGAGGGCGCTCGCCGAGGACCAGGAGGAACGCTGCGCCGGCATCGTGTTCAGCGGCGCCAATCACGACGGCACCATAGGGCTCAAGGAGATCAAGGCGGCCGGCGGGCTCGCCATCGTGCAGGACCCGAGCACCGCTCACTTCTCAGGCATGCCGCGCAGCGCGATCGACGCCGATGCCGCCGATGTCGTCATGCCCGTCGAGAGGATGGGCCAGGCGCTGATCGACTACGTCGATAACGCGCCCGAAGGCAGCGCGCTCGAGGTGCAGCCCCCGTCGGCCGCCGAAGCCGAGGACGCCAGCCTGTCCGCGCGGCTGCCGCAGATTCTCGACATCGTACGCGAGCGCTGTGGCAGGGATTTCCGCTGGTACCGGGTACCGATGCTGCTGCGTCGCCTGCGGCGCCGCATGGGTTTGAACGCGGTGCCGGACGTCGATGCGTACATCGCGCGGCTGCGGGAATCGGAAGACGAACTACGCGCACTCGTGAAGGATTTCCTGATCAGCGTCACCGAATTCTTCCGCCAGGACGACGCCTGGAAGTTCCTGGAAGAGCAGGTGCTGCCAGGCCTGATCGAGGAACGCCTGGCGACGGGAGCCAATCTTCGCGTATGGACCCCAGGGTGCGCGACGGGCGAGGAGAGCTATTCGATCGCCATGCTGCTGCTCGAGCAGCTCGGCCAGAGAAGCCGCGAGGCCACCCTCAACGTGTTCGCCAGCGACGTCGACATGGACGCGCTGAACTTCGCCCGAGCCGGCTCCTACCCGGAGGCAATCGTCGCGGAGATCGGGCCACAGCGCCTGGCGCGGTTCTTCGAGAAGCAGGGCGACCGCTACGTCGTTCGCAAGGTGCTGCGCGAGTCCGTCGTGTTCTCGCCGCAGGACCTGGTCCGCGACCCGCCGTTCTCCAAACTCGACCTGATCGTCTGCCGCAACGTGCTCATCTATTTCGAGCCGGTGCAGCAGGGCCGCGTACTCGAAGTGTTCCACTTTGCCCTGAACCCCCACGGCGTGCTCTTTCTCGGCAAGTCGGAGAGCCTCGGTGAGCAGGCAGACCTGTTCGAGCCTGTTTCGCGCACGCACCGCATTTTCCATCGCGTCGGCGCGGCGACACGCCTACCGCGGCCCTTCGAGGGCCACTGGAGCGGACCAGGCGGATTCCTCACCCCTGCGCTGCCGTCCGGCGACAAGGACTTCGACGCCGCCCGGGTGGTGAGCGAACACCTCGGCGGACGCGCCGTGAGTGCCGCGATCCTCGTCAACCGCGACTGTCGAGCGCTGTACTTCCAGGGCGAGACGTCGCGCTACCTGCAGCCATCCGGCGCGGCGGCATGGGAGCTTCCCTCGCTGTTGCGCGAGGAATTGCGCTCGCGCGTGCGCGGCGCGCTGCGGCAGGCGCTCTCCACAGCCCGGGCTTTCGACGTCGCGC
The DNA here is from genome assembly GCA_019747795.1 of Gammaproteobacteria bacterium. Classification (GTDB taxonomy): domain Bacteria; phylum Pseudomonadota; class Gammaproteobacteria; genus JADJYF01. Next base: position 9,410 of record JAIEQK010000197.1, read on the forward strand.
TGAACGTCAGGCGCGGCGAGACGTTCGAGCGGTTGCACGTCCGGGTCGAGCCGGTCGCCGAGTTCGGGCGCTCCGGGCTGCTGGTCATCGTCTTCGAGGAAATCCCGGATGCCAAGGCGTCCGTGGGCGCGGAGGCAACGGGCGACGAAGCATTGCAGGCAGAGGTCGTACGCCTGCGCGAAGAACTCGCGGCGCTCGAACGCGACAGCGAAACGACCAACGCCGAATTGCGCATCGTCAACGAGGAGGCGATGTCGCTGAACGAGGAGCTGCAGTCCTCCAACGAGGAGCTGCAGACCTCGAAGGAAGAACTGCAGTCGATGAACGAGGAGCTCGCGAGCGTCAACAGCGAGCTCGAAGACAAGATCCATGAGCTGGAGCGGGCGCTCGGCGACCTGCAGAACTTCCTCGAAAGCTCGCGCGTTGCCACCCTGTTCCTCGATCGCGAGTTCCGCATTCGCAGGTTCACGAAGGAGGCGGCCCAACTGTTTCGGTTGCTGCCTGCCGACGAGGGCCGGCCCTTGCGCGACATCGCCAGCGACGTCGCGGATCCGGACCTGCTCGCCGCCGCGGCGGACGTGCTCGCGGACCTCAAGCCTCGGGAGCTGGAAGTCCGCACGAGTAAAGACGCCTGGTTCCTGCGCCGCATACTGCCCTACCGGACGCGCGACGACCGCATCGACGGTGTGGTGATCACCTATGTCGAGATCACGGCGCTCCGCCTGGCAGCGCAGGAGGG
>JAIEQK010000166.1 GCA_019747795.1 Gammaproteobacteria bacterium
GGCGCGCGCGGGCCTCGCCGATGGCGGCGTCGGCGGCGAGCACGTCGGCCTCGGCGCGATGCAGCGCGGCGGCGACGTCGGCGCTCTCGAGCCGCGCCACCACCTGGTTCTTCTTCACCACGCTGCCCTCCACCACTTCCAGCGCCTCCAGCCTGCCGGTGGCCTTGGAGGCAATGTCGGCCTTGGTCTGCGGCACCACGTAGCCGGTGGCGTTGAACAAGGTCACGGCGAGCGAGGGATAGGCGGTCGAGACGTTGACCGTCTCCACTTCCGGCACGCCGGACAGGCCGCCGCGCTGGTACCACGCGAGCGCCGCGACGACGAGCACGGCCAGCGCCAGCCAGCGCCACTTGCCGCGACCACGACGGGCGGGCGCGGCGCTGCGTTTCGCATCGCGTTCGATGGAGAGCTTGGAGAGGTCGTTCATGCCGGCGAAGGCCGTTGCGGGCAAGTGCTTCCGATTCGAGGCGCTAGTATGGGGACTGGGCTCGCGGCGTGCCAGCCCGGGCTTGCGCCTCTATACGTCGCTCAGGGCCGCGGCGGCCAGTCATTGCCCATCTGCAATGGCGCACAGCAGTCACTCGCGAGTGCGTTCAGCCGCAGGGCCAGCGCGGCTTCGCGCGCGGCGCTTGGCGGATGGGTGGAAAGCAGCGCCGGCGGCGTGGATCCGCTGCTCCGCGCGAGCGTGCCGAAGAAGCTCACCATGCCGCGCGGATCGATGCCGCGCGTCACCAGCAGATCGAAGCCCCCCTGATCCGCTTCGTGCTCCGCGTCGCGCGAGAACTTGAGACCGAGCAACTTGCTCGCGGCTTCGCCGGCCGCGCTGCCGCCGACATCGCCCGCCAGCAGCGACCACAGCACGTGCATGCCCGCCGCGCGCACCAGGGCTTGGAGCCCATGGCGCAGACGCACGTGCTGGATCTCATGGGCCAGCACGCCGGCCAGTTCCTCGGGCGTGCGGGTGGCGGCGATGAGGCCGCGATTCACCACCAGCGTGCCGCCCGGCAAGGCGAAGGCGTTGATCGCGTCGTCTTCGGCGACGAACACCCGCGGCGGCGCGTCCTCGCCCGCGAGACGACGCGCCAGGCGCCGCACCGTCTCGTACTGTGGACCGCTGGTCGTGAGTCGCGTGCCGGCGCGCACCTGCGCCAAGGTCAACGCGCCCAGCTGCGCCTCGACCGGCGCAGGAATGCGCGCGGCGATTGCACCGACGATGCGATCCTGGGCGAGGATGAACAGCACCAGCAGCAACAGCGGCAGGCCGATGACCACGGCCAGCGCCACGAACGGCCACGCTGCGCCGCGCCGCGCACGACGGTCACCGCGCGCGAGTTCGTCGCGTGCGGCGTCGAGGGGCGGCGGCAGACCGGCGACGAGACGCTCGGCCGCGTCGCCGTCCAGCACCTGGCAGGCCCAGGTGCCGACGGCGTCCTGCCAGGCGAGTTCCACGCCGCGCGCGTCGAATCCGACGCGCCTGAGCTTGAGGGAGGCGAGCGGCACGTTCATCGGCCGCTCGCTGCCGACCAGCGCGAGGCTGAGACCCGGCGTCCACTCCAGCGTGACGTCCTGGCCCGCCGGCGGCATTCCCGGGCCAAACAGCCGCGCGCCGCAGCGCTCGGTCAACTGTTGTCGCCGTCCAGCACGTTGCCGAGCATGCCGAGGATGGAGCCCTCTTCACGCCCGCCACCGCCGGGCCGCGGTGCGTAGGCCAGCACGCGGCCGGCGAGGCGCGAGATGGGCAGGGACTGCAGCCACACCTTGCCCGGCCCGACCAGGGTGGCGAAGAACAGGCCTTCGCCGCCGAAGATCACGGACTTCAGCTTGCCCACGTACTGGATGTCGAAGTTCACGCTGGGCTGGAAGCCGACCACGCAGCCGGTATCGACGCGCAGCGTCTCGCCGGGGCTCAGGATCTTCTCCACCAGCGTGCCCCCGGCATGCACGAAGGCCAGGCCATCGCCTTCGAGCTTCTGCATGACGAAGCCCTCGCCGCCGAACAGCGCGGTGCCGAGCTTGCGCTGGAAGGCGATGCCGAGGCTCACACCGCGCGCCGCGCACAGGAAGGAATCCTTCTGGCAGATGAAGGTGCCGCCCAGTTCGCGCAGATCGATGGGAATGATGTGGCCGGGATAGGGCGCGGCGAACGCGACCTTGCGCTTGCCCGTGGATTCGTTGTGGTAGATGGTCGTGAACAGCGACTCGCCGGTCACCAGCCGCTTGCCCGCGCCGAGCAGCTTGCCCATCAGCCCGCTGGTCGCGCCGCTGCGCGATCCGTCGCCGAACACGGTATCCATCTCGATGCCGTCCTGCATCATCATCATCGCGCCCGCTTCGCCCACCGCCGCCTCGCCGGGGTCGAGCTCGATTTCGACGAACTGCATGTCCTTGCCGATGATGGCGTAATCGATGACGTCCATCGCCATGGATTGGGTCTCCGGAGTTGAAGTTGCAACTATGGTGCTATTGCCGTGGACCGCGCACAACCGGCGCGGTTCGGTGGCGCCCATGGATTCCCGCTTGCGCGGGAATGACGGAAGTCGAGCGTGAACAGATCGGCACACGTCCCACCGCACCGTCACCCCTGCGAAAGCAGGGGGCCGTCTGCGCTTGGCGAAGCCCATGGATTCCCGCGTGCGCGGGAATGACGGAAATTGAGCGCGAACAGATCGGCACACGTCCCACCGCACCGTCACCCCTGCGAAAGCAGGGGTCCGTCTGCGCTCATCGAAGCCCATGGATTCCCGCGTGCGCGGGAATGACGGAAATTGAGAGCGAACAGATCGGCACACGTCCCATCACACCGTCACCCCTGCGAAAGCAGGGGTCCATCTGCGCGTGGCGAAGCCCATGGATCCCCCACGTGCGCGGGAATGACGGAAACTGAGCGCGAACAGTTCGGCACACGTCCCACCACACCGTCACCCCTGCGAAAGCAGGGGTCCATCTGCGCTCATCGAAGCCCATGGATGCCTGCTTGCGCAGGCATGACGGGAGAGTGAGGCCAGCGGTCTGCGAGTAGACCCACCTCTCTCAGTCACCCCTGCGGAAGCAGGGGTCCATCTGCGCTTGGCGAAGCCCATGGATTCCCGCGTGCGCGGGAATGACGGAAGTCGAGCGCGAACAGATCGGCACACGTCCCACCACACCGTCACCCCTGCGAAAGCAGGGGTCCATCTGCGCTCATCGAAGCCCATGGATGCCTGCTTTCGCAGGCATGACGGGTTTGGTGGATGGGTGTCGGCGGAACGGTCAGTGCCTTCGCTTCTACTCCGAAAGCCTCGAGAGGGTCGGCGTCCATCGCCGATCGTCGAAGCCCCCTATCGCTCAATCAGTCGAGAATGCTCGTGTACCGCTCCGAGAACACGTCACGGCCGATGATGTAGCGCATGATCTCCGAGCTGCCGGCGTAGATGCGGCTCATGCGCGCGTCGGTGAAGATGCGCGAAATCTCGTATTCCTGCATGTAGCCGGCGCCGCCGTGGAGCTGCAGGCCGAGATCGGCCATGCGCCACTCGATCTCGCTGCCGAGCATCTTGGCCTTGGCCGCCGCGTTGGCCGTGAGGCGTCCGGCGTTGTGCTCGGCCACCAGGTGATCGACGAACACCTGCAGCATGTCCAATTCGGCATCCAGTTCCGCCATGCGGAACTGGGTGTTCTGCTGATCCGACAGCGGCTTGCCGAACACCTGACGCTCCATCACGAACTTGCGCGTCAGGTCGAAGGCGTAGCGACCGTTGGCGAGATAGCCGCAGGCGGCGATCAGGCGCTCTTCCGCCAGGCCTTCCATGAGGTAGTGAAAGCCCTTGCCGGGTTCGCCGAGCACGTTGGCCTTCGGCACCTTCACATCCTGGAAGAAGAGTTCGGCGGTGTCCTGCGCGTGCAGGCCAATCTTGTCGAGGTTGCGGCCGCGCTCGAAGCCCGGCATGCCGCGCTCGACCACCAGCAGCACCATGGCGTGCCGGCTCTCCGCGCCATGCAGCTTGGCCGCGACGATCACGAGGTCGGCATTGATGCCATTCGAGATGTAGGTCTTCTGGCCGTTCAGCAGGAAATGGTCACCCATGTCCTTCGCCGTGGTGCGGATGCTGGACAGGTCACTGCCGGCGCCGGGCTCGGTCATGCCGACCGCCAGGATGTGCTCGCCGGACACGCACTTCGGCAGGAAGCGCTCGCGCTGCTCCTCGGTGCCGAAGCGCTGGAAATAGGGCCCGACCAGGCGGCTGTGCAGGGTGTTGTACCACTCGCCGCAGCCGGCACGCTGGGTCTCTTCGATGATGATCTGCTCGTAGCGGAAGTCAGGATCGCCCAATCCGCCGTACTTCTCGTCGGGCCAGACCATGAGGATGCCGAGTTCGCCGGCGCGGCGGAACAGCGCGCGGTCGACGATGCCCGCCTCGCGCCAGCGCTTCATGTTCGGCACCACCTCGGCGGCCAGGAAGCGGCGATAGCTCTCGCGGAAGATACGCTGTTCTTCGGTGAAATTTCTCATGACGTCCTCTCGAATCTCTGCGACCGGGTGGTTCCCGTGGAGCGTGAGCATACTGGGTTCGCGCCGGCCTCGCAGCGTGGGCCGGAGACCGGGGCAGCCTACACGCCGCGCGCGCGGGGCGGCGGCGCGAGGGTCGCGAGCAGCACGCAGGCCAGCGCGGCGCTCGCGCTCGCGAGCACGAAGATCGCGGGGAAGCTGGTCGCCATGGCGATCACGCCGAGCAGGTAGCTGCCGCCGGCGAAGCCCAGGTTGAACGCGGTGTTGTAGGCGCCCATGGTCTTGCCGCGCTCGTGCTCGGCGCTGAACTCGATGGCCACCGCGTTCAGGCTTGGAAAGAAGATGCCGTGGGCGATGCCGATCAGCGCGCCGGTCAAGGTGAGACCGAAGGTGTCCAGCCACACCAGGGACAAGGGCGCGAGGCAATAGAGGACCAGCACCAGCTTGGCCACGCGCAGGCGCCCGAAGCGATCGGCGACCCGGCCGAGCGCGATGCGCACCACCATCGCGCAGGACGAGAACGCGACCAGGTAGGCCGAGACCTCCTTGTAGCCGCTGGCCAGCGCCCAGGGCTGGTAGAAGGTGAACATGGCCGAGAAAGTCCAGCCGATCAGCGCGGTGACCAGCAGGATACGGCGCAAGCCCGGGCGCGCAACCAAGGTCCGCATGGTGGCCGCGTCGGCATGCGGCGCCGGACGCGCGGGTTCGTGCAGCCAGCGCGCCATGACCGCCGCCGCCACCGCCGCCGCGATACTGGCGCCGAACACTGCATGCCAGCCAAAGGCCTGCGCGCCCCACTCGGCGAGCGCCGGCGCGAGCGCATTGGTCGAGATCATCACCGCACCGAACAGGCCGATGGCCTCGCCGATACGGCGCGGCGGGGCGAGATCGGTCGCGAGCGTCGAGAGCCCGAGGTAGTACAGCGGCCAGGCGAGGCCCTGGATCGTGCGCAGGACCCAGAGCAGCGGCCCTACTCGATCGATCAAGAGGAAGCCGGCGCTGCCGGCGGCGAACAGCAGCGCGCCGAAGATCACGAAGGGCCGCCGGCCGTGGCGGTCGATCAGCACACCGCCTATCGGCATGCAGATCACGGACGCCACCAGCGTGATGGCGCTCACGCCGCCGATGGTGGCCGGATCCGCGCCCAGTTCAACCGCCAGGTACTTGGGCAGCAGGAAGTAGGTGGAGAAGGACAGCCCGACGATGGCCGACGTCACCAGCAGCAGCAGGAACTGCGGCGTCAGCAGGGGCTCGGTTGCTTTGTTCAATCGGACTCTCGCCTCCGGGCGGCTCGGACTGCCGGCCGCTCCAGTGCACGAGAAAACATCGCACGGGCCCGCCCAGGCATTATACGTGGGCGGGCAGACCCTGGGCGGCGTAGCGCCGCTACCGCTATCGGTGGGTGATCACATCGAGAGCGCGAGGCGCAGCGGGCCGGTGGCGGCCACACGCGCGGGACTCGCCACGCGGTCCGCGGCCAGCGCCGCGCCGTCGAGGAAGTCGCGCACGAAGGGCGTGGCGGGGTCGGCGCACAGCGCCTCGGGCGTACCCTGCTGCTCGATGCGGCCAGCGTTCATCACCACCACCTGGTCCGCCACCTCGAGCGCCTCGTCGAGATCGTGGGTGACGAAGAGACTGGTGAAGTGCAGCGAGTCGTGCAGTTCGCGCAGCCAGCGGCGCAGTTCCTTGCGCACCCGCGCGTCCAGCGCGCCGAAGGGTTCGTCGAGGAGCAGCACGCGCGGCTCGACCGCGAGCGCGCGGGCCAGAGCCACACGCTGACGCTGGCCGCCCGAGAGCTGCACCGGGTAGCGGCCACCCAGTCCCTCCAACTGCACCAGGCCCAGCAGTTCGTCCACGCGCGCCGCGATGGCCGCGCGCGTCGGCCGCTCGCGGCGTGGCTTGACGGTCAGGCCGAAGGCGATGTTGTCCCGCACCGTCATGTGCTTGAACAAGGCGTAGTGCTGGAACACGAAACCAATGCGCCGATCGCGAGCATGCACCGCGGTCATGTCCTCGCCATCGAACAGCACGCGGCCCCGGTCGGCGCGATCCAGGCCGGCCACGATGCGGAGCAGCGTGGTCTTGCCGCAGCCTGACGGCCCCAGCAGCGCGACAAGGCCGCCGCTCGGCACCTCGAGGCTCACGCCATGCAGGGCATGGAAGCCGACGAACTGCTTGTCGACCGCTTGGATGCTGACGCTCATGAATTATGCTCCCTGGCTTTGTGGGCCGCGCGAGCGGCGGCCGCGGCGCGCGCCTCGACCAGGCTCTTGAGCACCAAGGTGATCAAGGCCAACAGCATCAGCAAGGATGCGGTCGCGAAGGCGGCGACGAAGTTGTACTCGTTGTAGAGAATCTCGACGTGCAGCGGCAGGGTGTTGGTCAGCCCGCGGATGTGTCCGCTGACCACCGATACCGCGCCGAACTCGCCCATGGCGCGCGCGTTGCACAGGATCACCCCGTACAACAGCGCCCACTTGATGTTCGGCAACGTGACGCGCCAGAAAGTCTGCCAGCCGCTCGCGCCGAGCGTGGCGGCCACCTCTTCCTCGTCGCTGCCTTGCGCCTGCATCACCGGGATGAGTTCGCGCGCGACGAAGGGAAAGGTCACGAACACGGTGGCGAGCACGATGCCCGGCACGGCGAAGATCACCTTGAGGTCGTGGGCGGCGAGGGCCGGGCCGAACCAGCCGTGGGCGCCGAACAGCAGCACGTAGATGAGTCCCGCGATCACCGGAGACACCGCGAACGGCAGGTCGATGAGGGTGATGAGCAGCTGTTTGCCCTTGAATTCGAACTTGGCCACCGCCCAGGCGGCGCACACGCCGAACACGAGATTCGCCGGCACGGCGATGGCCGCGGCGGTCAGCGTGAGCCTGAGCGCGGCGAGCGCGTTGGGCTCGTCGATCGCCGCCCACCACGCGCCGAGCCCCTTGGCCAGGGCTTCGCCCACCACCACCGCGAGCGGCAGCACCAGCACCACGCCCAGGAACAGGCAGGCGAGCGCGATGAGCAGCACGCGCACGCCCCGCGTCTCGGTGATTACCGGGTTCGAGGCCGCGCTCATCGCCGTTCCCCCGCGCGCCGCGTCCAGGCCTGCAGCAGATTGATCGCGAGCAGCATCACGAAGGACACCACCAGGAGCGTGACCGCGATGGCGGTCGCGCCGGTGTAGTCGTACTGCTCGAGCTTGGTGATGATGAGGAGCGGCGCGACCTCTGACACCATCGGCATGTTGCCGGCGATGAAGATCACCGAGCCGTATTCGCCGAGACCACGTGCAAAGGCCATGGCGAAGCCGGTGAGCAGCGCGGGCAGCAGCGCCGGCAGAAGAACGCGACGAAAGGTCGTGAGGCGCGAGGCCCCGAGCGTCGCCGCGGCCTCCTCCAGCGCCGGTTCCAGGGTCTCCAGCACCGGCTGCACGGTGCGCACCACGAACGGCAGGCCGATGAACACCAGCGCGATCACGATGCCGACCGGGGTGAAGGCAATCTTCCAGCCGAGCGCCGCGGCGTGGCTGCCCAGCCAGCCCTTGGGCGCGTACAGCGCGGTGAGCGCGATGCCCGCGACCGCGGTCGGCAGCGCGAAGGGCAGGTCGACCAGCGCGTCGAGCACACGCCGCCCGGGAAAGCGGTAGCGCACCAGCACCCAGGCGACCAGCAGGCCGAAACCCAGGTTGACCAGCGCGGCCAGCAGCGCGCAGCCAAAGCTCACGCGGTAGGACGCCAGCACTCGCGGCGCGGTGGCGGCCTGCCAGAAGGTCTCCCAGCCAAACGCGAACGACTTCAGAAACGTGGCGGACAGCGGCACCAGCACGACGAGCGAGAGGTAGAACAGCGACACGCCGAGCGTCAGCCCGAAGCCCGGCAGCGCGCTGTCGCGCCGGAAATGATCGCGCCACGCGCGACCGCGGAACCAGTCGCGGCTGAGCGGCGGCAGCGCCCCGCCCTGGGCCTGGGAACTCATCGCCGACTCAGCGACCGTCGAAGATCTGGTCGAACAGCGCGCCGTCGGCGAAGTGCTCGGCGTGGGCCCGGGCCCAGCCACCGAAAGCCTCGTCCACCGTCACCAGGCGCGTGTCCTTGAACCGCGCGGCGTACTTGGCCGCCACCTCCGGGTCGCGCGGGCGATAGAAGTTCCGCGCCGCGATCTCCTGGCCTTCCTTGCTGTAGAGATAGTCGATGTAGGCCTGCGCGGCCTGCAGCGTGCCGTGCTTGCCGGCGACCTTGTCGACCACCGCGACCGGCGGCTCGGCGAGGATGCTGAGCGAGGGCGTGACGATTTCGAACGCGTCCGCGCCGAGTTCCTTCTGCGCGAGGTAAGCCTCGTTCTCCCAGGTAATCAGCACGTCGCCGATGCCGCGCTCGGCGAAGGTGGTGGTCGCGCCACGCGCGCCGGTGTCCAGCACCGCGACGTTCTTGAACAGCTTCGCGACGAAGTCGCGCGCGGCGGCGTCGGAGCCCAGCGTCTCGCGCCCATAGGCCCACGCGGCCAGGTAGTTCCAGCGCGCCCCGCCCGAGGTCTTGGGATTGGGCGTGATGACCGCGACGCCGTCCCGCGTGAGGTCGTTCCAGTCCTTGATGCCCTTCGGGTTGCCCTTGCGCACCAGGAGCACGATGGTCGAGGTATAGGGCGTGCTGTTGTACGGATGGGCCTTCTGCCAGTCCTTCGGCAGCAGCCCACCCTTGTCGGCGATGGCGTCGATGTCGTAGGCCAGCCCGAGCGTCACGACGTCGGCCTCCAGCCCGTCGATCACCGCGCGCGCCTGCTTGCCCGAGCCGCCGTGGGATTGGTTGATGGTGATCGCCTCCCCGCCCGCGGCCTGCCAATGCTTCGCGAAGGCCGCGTTGTACTCGGCGTAGAGCTCGCGCGTCGGATCGTAGGAGACGTTCAACAGGGTCACGTCCGCGTGCGCGGACACGGCCACGGTCAGCGCGCTCAGCAGGGCGAGGCGAAACTTGGTCACGGCGGTGAAGCTCCGGGGCTTGGTCTATATGGACGCCGGCGGCTTGAGCCGTCGGTGGTCTGGACGATGGTGAGCGCGCGCCGGGCGGGGATCAGCGCGGAGTCGCGGGCCCGCCTGGCGGCGCGGAGCGTGCCTGTGGGATGGCGCCCGGCCGCAGCTTCTCGCGTTTCTCGATCTGCACGATGCGGCCATCGTGGATGGTGACCTCGACCGCGCCGTAGCGAATGCCGGCGATGGTCTCGGCCACCAGCTGCTCCAACTCGCGACGCGCTTCCTCCGCCACCCCAACACCTCGATGTGCTTGCTCGAACCTCGTCGACCTTAAGGGAAGCAGCTTTAATGCCAGATCGAAATAACTCGGGGAAGCATCATCTTGCTTGCAAGGCGATATCGTCAGCGTTAGATTTGCCCGACTTCCGACCAAATATGCGCATTCAATGCCAGCAAATATGACGGATTCCGATTTTCAGCGTGCCGTGCTCGCAGTCTGGACCGAGCAGTCCCGCCACACCGTGCTGGGCGCGGCGATGGCGGCCATGGGCGAGCGCATCATCGCCGCCTGGCCGCTGGCGCGCCTCGTGGTGCGCAGCTTCGAGCGTGGCGCGCTCGAGCTCGCCACGCTGGCGGACAGTGCGCCCGACGCGGCCACGCCCGAGCGCCAGGAGCTCAGCGAGGACATCTACGAGAAGCTCGCGCGCTGGGCC
>JAIEQK010000237.1 GCA_019747795.1 Gammaproteobacteria bacterium
GCGCCGCGCCCACGGTGGTCGCCGCCTACGTGCAGGGCCTGTGCCGCGCCGGGCGCGCGGACGAGGCCGAGAAACTCCTCGCCCGTCAGCTCGATCGCCAGTGGGAGAGCGATCTCGCCGCGCTCTACGGCGAGATCGAGTTGAACCCCGCCACCCGCCAGTTACGCAAGGTCGAGAGCTGGGCGGGCAAGCACGACACCGATCCGGGTCTGCGCCTCGCCCGCGCGCGGCTCGCGATGCGCGAACGGTTGTGGGGACCGGCGCGCGTGCAGCTCGAAGCCCTGGTCGTCGAGCACCCCCGTCCGCTCTTCTTCCGCATGCTGGCCGACGTCGCCGAAGGCAGCGGCGATCTCGATGCCGCGCAGCGTTATCGCAAGCAGGGACTGGAACTCGCGACGGCGTGAAGCTAATCGGGGACAGACCACGGTTTCGCAGAAACCGTGGTCTGTCCCCGATTAGGGTCGCGTCTCCTCGCCACGCGTCCGGGCCTTCCAACCGTGACCCGCCGGCCTAAGGTCGCGGCGATTTCAGCTTCGAAACGCCGATTGCCGAGCGCAAAGTTGCCGTTGGTCGCCTGCCGGATCCTGTCGACAGTCCTTGCATCGAGCCGCTCGGCGCAAAGCGCCCGATAGCGGGCGCATCGCTCTTCCTGGGAAGCCGCGAGTGACACGTACTCAGTGTGAGGCTCGATCCTCGGGTCCCACCGGCCGAGGGCGTTCGCATGATGACTGGACCACGGGTACTCGTCGGGGGTGAATACCATTCCAGCTCTGACGGGGTTGAGCTCGATGTAGCGGTAGCACGCAAGGACGTAACCTTCGCTCTGGGCAAGACATGAGCGGAAGCGCCCCTCCCAGAGTGTTCCCGTGCGGCCATGCACGCGGTTGAAGTGCTGCACGTAGCGTTGCCCGAGGTGCCTCATCATCTGTGACGGCCCTTCGGCACACGCCGGCGTGAGCAGCAGGTGCACGTGGTTGGTCATCAATGCATAGGCATGAATGGCGCACTGCCAGCGGTCAGCCTGCTCATGCAATTGCGCCAAGTAGTACGAGTAATCCTGGGGAGCCAGGAAGCAGGCGGCGCGGTTGTTGCCGCGTTGGATGATGTGCCAGGCAACCCCGGCAATGGCGAGACGTCCGCGTCGCGGCATGGTGAACCTCCTTGTTCACGGCTTGGGCGGGTAAACGGGGACAGACCACGGTTTCGAAGAAACCGTGGTCTGTCCCCGTTTACCCGATTCTCTCAATCCTTCTTCGGCTGCAGCGATTCCAGCGAGTACGTCCCGGCGGTCGGCTCGAGTTCGATCTGGAACACTTCCATGACGCGTGCCGCGAGGCCGTAGAAGCTGGTCGCGAGCACCAGTTCCACCAGCTGTCGCGGTGGCAGCAGCGCGGCGAGCGCCTGGAAGGTGGCGTCGGAGACGCGCACGCCCTGGGTCAGTTCGTCGGTGAAGGCGAGCACCTTCTTTTCGAGATCATCGAAGGCCGGCGACGCCGCGCCGTCGGGAATGGCGGCCACCTGCGCCTCGCTCGCGCCGCACTGAATCGCGATCGGCACGTGCTGCGTCCACTCATAGTTCGCGCCGGTCAGGTGCGCGACCCTGAGGATCGCGAGCTCGCGAAGTTTGCCGTCCAGCTCCTGCGCCGTGAGGATCGACGAGCCGAAGGCCAGGAACGGCAGGAAGTTGGCCTGGGCGTGCGACAGGAGGCGCAGGATGTTCAGCGGCGGCAGCTCTTCGACGCGGGCGCGGACCTTGTCGTCGAGCGCAGTGAGTTCGGGATAGGGAATGCGGGCCATGGGAATCTCCTCTCGATGATGTTCTGCCGAGGCGCTCAGCCCTCCGGCAGACTCCGTGGGCTCGCCAGCCACTTCAAGAGCGGCGCCCAGTACTCGCGGTCGGCGGCGGTAGCGGCCGGCGCCATCTCGAAGATCGATACGCCCTTCTCGGCGGCCTTCAGATAATTGGTGCTCATGCGCAGCCAGGTGATGAAGGGGAAGCGACGCCCCGAGGGCAGCTTCTGATCCATCAGGAAGTCCTCGAGGTCGTCGGAGGTGCGCGCGCCGTCGCGCACGCGGCTCGCGACGGTGGCGATCTTCACGTCGTTCTCCACCAGGTGGCGCACCTCGCGCAGCTCCTGGAAGAAGCGTATCGCGGCGCGAATGTCCACCGGCGAGGGCACCACCGGCACGATGGCGGTCTGCGCGCGCTTCAACAGCGGTGGCAGCGCGTCGCCGTGGGTGCGGGACGGTGCGTCCATGATCAGAACGTCCACACTGCGCGCGACCCGCAGCGGGCCGTTGGCGGCGTCGATGGCGATGATCGGCGCGACGCTCGTCGGCCGCTGTTTCAGCCAGTCGATGCTCGAGCCTTGCGGATCGCAGTCCGCCAGCGCGACCTTGGCGCCCTGCGCGGCGTAGTAGCCGGCGAGATTGGTGGCGACGGTGGTCTTGCCGCTGCCGCCCTTGGCGTTCAGCACCAGTATCGAACGCATGGCACGCATCTCCCTCCGCTTTGGTTGTCGCAGGCCCGCCAGCGCGGGCCGATGCAGTCGCGCGCGGCGCTCAGGCCGCGCTCTGTTTCTCGAGCGCGTTGCGCCGTTCCACCATGCGCTCGATCACCGGGTTCAGCAACAGCTCCATGGTGAACACCATCTTGCCGGCGGGCACGACGATGGTGTCACGGCGTGACATGAAACTGCCGGCGAGCATCTCCAGCAGGTGGCTGAAGTCCGGGTTGATCTTGCGTCGGTTGGCGACGTGCACCACCACCATGCTCTCGTCTGCGGTCGGGATCTCGGTGGCGGTGAACGGGTTCGACGTGTCGATGGTCGGCACGCGCTGGAAATTGACGTCGGTGCGCGAGAACTGCGGGCAGATGTAGTGCACGTAGTCCGGCATGCGCCGCAGGATCATCTGCGTGGCGGCCTCGGCGGAGTAGCCGCGCACGGCGCGGTCGCGGTGAATCTTCTGGATCCATTCGAGGTTGATGATCGGCACCACGCCGATCAGGAGATCCACGTGGCGCGCGATGTCGGCGTCCTCACCGACGTAGCCCCCGTGCAGCCCCTCGTAGAACAGGAGATCCGAATCCCTTGGCAGCGGCTGCCACTCGGTGAAGGTGCCGGGCCTGCCGCCGAGCGCCCGACCTTCCTTCTTGGTGTGGATGTAGCTGCGCCGGCGGCCGGCGCCGGTCTCGGCATAGGTGCGGAACAGGCCTTCGAGCTCGGCGAGCAGGTTGCCGTCGGGGCCGAAGTGAGTGAGGGTGCGCCCGTCCCGCGCGGCCTGTTCGACCGCCGCCTCCATCTGCTTGCGATCGTAGCGATGGAAGCTGTCCCCCTCGATCACGGCGGCATTCAGCCCCTCGCGCTGGAAGATGCGCTCGAAGGCGGTCTTGACGCTGGTCGTGCCGGCGCCGGACGAGCCGGTCACCGCCACGATGGGGTGGAGTTCGGACATGGGCTATGTTGTTCGTCGGTCGAAATGCCGAGTTGCGGGCTATTGTAGGGGCTCGTCCCAGAGCCGGCCACTTGCTCGCCCGAGGGCCTTCACGGATGCAAATCCACGTGCCGGCGGGCATAGTAGCGTGATGCGCCAACGGACCATCGCCGACCGCGACATCTACCGGCGATTGCTCGGCTTCGTGCGTCCCTACTGGCGGCAGTTCGCCGGCGCGATCGCCGCCATGGTCGCCCTCGCGGGCACCGAGTGGATGCTGCCCGCCTTGCTCAAGCCCCTGATCGACAAGGATTTCGACATCACCCAGGGGACCAATGCCTACGCCACGGGCGGGCTCCTGATCCTGCTCTTCGCCGCCCGCGGGGTGCTGAACTACCTGGACATGATCGCGCTGCAGTGGGTCGCGCAGAAGACCATCGCGGATCTCCGCATGGCGATGTTCAAGACCCTGGTGCGCCTGCCGGCCAACTTCTTCGACGGCCGCGCCTCGGGCGAACTCATCTCCAAGTTCACCTTCGACGTGACCCAGGTCGCGCAGGCCGCGACCCGCGTGATCGAGGTGCTGATCAAGGACAGCGCCATCATCACCGTGCTGTTCGGCTACCTCTTCTATCTCAACTGGAAGCTGACCCTGGTGCTGATGCTGTTCGCCGCGCCCATCGGCATCATCGTGCGCCGCGCCTCCCAGCGCATGCGCCAGATGAGCCGCCGGCTGCAGGAGTCGGTCGGCGCGATCAACCAGGTGACCGAGGAGGCGGTGCGCGGCCACCGCGAGGTCAAGGTCTTCGAGGGCTACGACTACGAGACGGGGCGCTTCGATCGCGCCATCAACGACGCGCGCCGCTTCCACATGAAGGTGGTGGGCTCGAGCGCGACCATCGTGCCGCTCATACAGCTCTGCGTCGCCGTCGGCATCTCGCTCATGGTGGTGCTGGCGGTGCAGGCGGCCTCGGACGGGATCATGACCCGCGGCGACTTCATCGCCTTCGTCACCGCCACCGCGCTGGTGCTGCCGCCGACCAAGCGCCTGGCCGGCGTCAACGAGTTCCTGCAGCGCGGGCTCGCGGCGGCGGACTCGATCTTCGCGCTGGCCGACGCCGAGCCCGAGGTGGACGAGGGCCGCGAGGACCGGCCGGTGACGGGCGCCATTCGCTTCGAGCACGTGACGCTGCGCTACGGCGAGCGCACCGCGCTGGAGGACATCTGTCTGGACATCACCGCCGGCGAAACCGTCGCGCTGGTTGGACGCTCCGGCGGCGGCAAGACCTCGCTGGTCAACCTCGTGCCGCGCTTCTACCCGCTCACCAGCGGTCGCCTGCTGGTCGACGGCGTGCCGGTCGAGAACTACCGCCTGGCGGCGCTGCGCCGGCACATCGCCTACGTCGGTCAGCACATCGTGCTGTTCAACGGCACGCTCTACGACAACATCGCCTACGGCGCGCTGCGCGACGTCGACCGCGCGGATGTCGAGCGTGTCGTCGCGCAGGCCCAGGTCAAGGCTTTCGCGGACAGCCTGCCCCAGGGCCTCGACACGCTCATCGGCGAGAACGGCGTGAAGCTCTCCGGCGGTCAGCGCCAGCGCGTCGCCATCGCGCGCGCGCTGCTGAAGGACGCGCCCATCCTGATCCTGGACGAGGCGACCGCCGCGCTCGACAACGAGGCCGAGCGCCTGGTGCAGGAGGCCTTGAACACCGTGCGCCGCGGCCGCACCAGCCTCATCGTCGCGCATCGCCTGTCGACCATCGAACAGGCCGACAGCATCGTGGTGCTGGACCACGGCCGCATCGTCGAGCGCGGCACCCATCGCGAACTGCTGGCCGCCGGCGGCGCCTACGCGCGGCTCTACTCGGCGGGCTTCGAGGAACTGCCCACCGTGTGATCGGGCCGCCGGCGCAAACGCGTCCACGATCAGGCGGACAGCCCACCCCGCGACCGTTAGCATGGCGCGCAGAGCCACAGCAGGAGTCGCAGGCATGACACAGCGTACCGTTGCTCACTTTACCGAGGGCATGGACGTCGCAGGTGTGGAGGCGTTCGCCCTGCGTCTCGAAGCACTGGGTTATGACGGTCTATGGGTGCCGGAAGTGTCGGGCCGCGAGCCGGTAGCCCTGGCCGCTCATCTTCTTGCACGGACGACCAGGCTGAACGTCGGCATCGGCGTCGCCAACGTCTACGTACGCGACTACGTCGCCGCGGCACAGGCGCGGCAGACCTTGGCCGAACTTTCCGGAGGTCGTTTCTGGCTGGGACTCGGCGTTTCCCATCCGGTCCTGGTCGAGCCACGGGGACACCGTTTCCTGCCGCCCGCGCGAGCGCTGCGCGATTACCTGCGCGGCATCCACGCGACCCGCCCGGACGGCCCACGGTCGTCGCGGCCGGCGCCGATAATCTGCGCCGCGCATGGTCCCAAGCTGCTCGAACTGGTGCGCGAGCACGCCGACGGCGCCTTCTGCCTCAATCAGCCGCCTGAACATACCGCCTGGGCGCGAACGATCATCGGGCCCGACAAGAAACTCTGTGTTGTCGTGCGCACCTGCCTGGAATCCGATCCGGTGCTCGCGCGTCGGCACGCGCGAAACGCCTTGAATTTCTATGTCGGACTACCGGCCTACCATCGCGCCTGGCAACGGGCGGGCTTCGAGCCCGGCGATTTCGTCGACGGTGGCAGCGATCGACTGATCGACGCGATCATCGCGTGGGGCGACGCCGCAGCGATCCGCGCGCGTATCCAGGCGCACATCGACGCGGGCGCCAGCGAAATCTGTCTTTATCCGATCAACCCCAACGAGCACCTGGAGGACGGGCAGGTCGGCGGTTACGTGCCGGACTGGAACGCCCTGGAGGCGTTCGCCCCCGGCCGGTGAAGACCCCGCTTCCGCGCCTGACGAACCACGCAACCGCGAGGGCTTGATGCCATGCGACGGGTGCTGACGGCCGGCCTTGCGGTGCTGGCGCTACTTGTGGGCGCCGCCTGGCTGGTGCTGCAGATGCCGGTATTCGGTGGCGACTTCGCCGGGGCCAGGCTCGCGCGCATGCAGGGGTCGTCGGCCTATCGTGCGGGCCGTTTCGAGAACGATCCGCCGCAGACTTCGGGCCTCGCGCTGATCGAGAACTGGCGGCTCTATCGTGGTGGGCAAGTGCGCGAGCCGCGCTTTTCCATCCCGGTCGATGCCGTGCGGCCCTACGTCGATGCACCGGCCCCCGGGCTGCGTGCATGGTGGTTCGGGCATGCCACCACCGTGATCGAGATCGACGGCCTGCGGGTGATGACCGACCCCATGCTGTCCGACCGTGCCTCGCCGCTGCCTGTCGGCCCGCGCCGCTTTCACCCGCCGCCCCTCGCTCTGGCCGATCTCGCGCACATCGATGCGGTCGTCGTCTCCCACGATCATTACGACCACCTCGACATGGACAGCGTGCGCCAGCTCGCGCGCGGCGGCGCCCATTTCTATGTCGGACTCGGCGTCGGCGCGCATCTCGAACGCTGGGCCGTGCCTGCCGCGCAGATCCACGAGATGGACTGGTGGGAATCGCGCACGCACGGCGGCGTGACCATTCATTGCGCGCCTGCGCGCCACTACTCCGGCCGCACACGCATGGACAATTCGACCCTGTGGGCCTCGTGGTACCTGCGCGGCAGGCAGCACAGCGCCTACTACAGCGGCGATACCGGCTACGCGCCGCACTTCGCGGCCATCCGTGAGCGCCTGGGTCCGGTCGAACTCGCGATCATGAAAGTCGGCGCCTACGGCGCGACCTGGCTCGACATTCACATGGATCCGGAAGCCGCGGTGGCGGCGAGCGCGGAGCTAGGG
The DNA here is from genome assembly GCA_019747795.1 of Gammaproteobacteria bacterium. Lineage (GTDB taxonomy): Bacteria > Pseudomonadota > Gammaproteobacteria > JADJYF01. The sequence goes on from JAIEQK010000237.1 coordinate 7,272, forward strand.
GCGCAGGTGGTACTACCCGTGCATTGGGCGACCTTCAATCTCTCCTACCACGCCTGGGACGAACCCATCCTGCGCACCGTGGCGGCGGCGCGCGCGGGCGGTGTCGAGGTCATCACGCCGCGGGTCGGGCAGCCCTACGCATTCGGCGCGCCCTTCGCGGGCGTCGCCTGGTATGCCCCTCAGCAGGCCGCCTTGCAGGGCAGTGCGCGCTGAGTGCGTGTGTCGCCACCCCCGGGCCGGGCCGGGGCAAATCGAGGCCTGCGCGGTGCTATCCGGCGGCCGTCGAGGAACGGCCGGCGGCGTGATCGCGCCACTGGTGTAAGGGCGTGCAAGCCCACATTCGTGAGGGCCAGGTGACGCGGTATAGTGGCGTTCCGTCGACTGCCAGGCCGGGACCAGGAGGCCCGACCAATGAAGCTTCTGATCGTGGACGATCACGCCGTGGTGCGCGAAGGCCTGTCGCAACTGCTGCGCGCCGGTGAACCCGGCATCGAAGTGCTGGTGGCCGCCGACGTCCTCGCGGGCGTGGCGCTGGCCGCCGCCCATCCCGATCTCGATGCCGTACTGCTCGACCTCAACCTGCCCGGCCTGGCCGGCGCGGCGGGCGTGCGCCAGTTCGGTCTCAACTGCCCGGCGCTGCCGGTGCTCGTGCTGTCCTCCTCCGAAGACGCCGAGGACGTGCGCGAGGCACTCGCCGCGGGCGCGCTCGGCTACGTGCCGAAATCGGCCGGCGTGCAGACCCTGATGGGCGCGCTCAAGCTGGTGCTGGCCGGCGAGGTCTACCTGCCGACCCTGCTGCTCGACCCCGCGGCCGCCGGCTCGCCGCGCGAGCAGCCCGGCCTCACCGAGCGTCAGTTGGACGTGCTGAAGCTGCTCGCCGAAGGCCAGTCGAACAAGGAGATCGCGCGCAGCCTCGACATCGCCGAGAAGACCGTCAAGGCGCACGTCGGCGCGATCTTCCGCTACCTCAACGTCACCAACCGCACACAGGCCGTGACCGTCGCGCAGCGCGCGCGACTGCTCTGATCAAGCCTCGGTGGCGCGCGCCATCAGGTTGCCGATGGCCGCGCGCAGGCGGCCGTGGGGCACAGGCTTGTGCAGCAGCAGGTAGCCGCTCGCCTGGGCCTCGCGCAGCCGGTCCGGCGCGGTGTCGCCGGTCACCAGCATGGCCGGGATCTCGCGGCCGAAATGCGCGCGCAGGGCGTCGATCACCTCCACGCCGGTGACGTTGTCCCGCAGCCGGTAGTCGCTGATGAGGAGATCCGGTGGCCCGTCGTCGGCGGCCTGGGCGGCGACGATCTCCGCGGCGTCCGCGCCGCACACGACCTGGTGGCCCCAGCTGGTGAGCAGGCTCTCCATCGCGACCCTGACCGCGACCTCGTCGTCCACCACCACGATGCGGCCGGTGCGCCCCTGGGGCGATGCGCGCGGCGGCGCGTCCGGCGTGACCACGGTCAGGGCCGGGCGCAGCACCCGCGGCACGCCGACCTTGAACACCGAGCCGCGGCCCGGCCGCGAGCGCAGGCGGAGCGTCGCGCCGAGCAGCTTCGTCAGGCGCCGCACGATGGCGAGCCCGAGCCCGAGACCCTTGCTGCGATCGCGCTCGGGATTGTCGAGCTGGTAGAACTCCTGGAAGACGTTTTCCTGCTGTTCCGCGGGAATGCCGCGGCCGGTGTCCCACACCTCGAGACTGAGCAGCGGTCCCCGATGCCGCGCGGCGATGAGGATGCCGCCGCTGTCGGTGTAGCGCACCGCGTTGGTGGCGAGATTGCGCAGCACGCGTTCGAGCAGCACCGGGTCGCTCAGCACGCGGTCACGGCTCGAGCGCAGTACCAGGCGCAGGCCCTTCTTCTGCGCTTCCTCGGCAACCTCGCGGCTGACGCGGGTCAGCACCGCGTCGATGGCGAACTCGGTGGGATGGGCTTCGATGATGCCGGCATCGAGGCGCGAGACATCGAGCAGGGAGGTGAACAGCTCGTCCATCGCGTTGACCGATTCCTCGATGTGCGCGATCAGCTGCTGCGCGCTCGGCCGCATCGGCTCGCGCCGGAGCGCGCCGACGAACATGCCGAGCGCGTGCACCGGCTGGCGCAGATCGTGACTCGCGGCGGCGAGAAAGCGTGACTTGTCGAGATTGGCCCGTTCCGCGCGTTCCTTCTGGCGGCGCAGATCCGCCACCAGCGCGAGGTTCTCGTAGCGCAGGCGCAGCGACTCCAGCACGCTGCGGTTGTAGTTCCTCGCCATCACCGTCGCGACCGCCATGTAGATCACCATGAGCGTCGCGAGCGCCGCGTGCAGCATGCCGTCCTGCAGCGCGACCCACAGGGTCGGCGGCACCATCAGGGTGAAGAAGCTCGCGAAGAACACCGGCAGGTAGCTGCCCCAGGCGACCACCACGCCGGACGCGACGCCGGTCACGGTCACCGCAACCAGCAGTTCCAGCTCGATGCGCCCGGGCACCATCAGCAGGCAGGCGCCGACGCCGATGGTGAGCCCGGCCAGGCACACGCTGACCAGCATGCGTCGCGCCCAGCGTCGCCACTCGGTGGGCGGCTGGGCATGGCGCAGGTAGCGCTGGGTCAGCAGGGCACGGAGCGCGGCGTTGAACACCACGGCGCCGATGAAGGCAAAGCCGACTTCGCTCGACAGTTCGCCCTGGCGCACCAGCACGCCGACCAGGATCGCGAGCGCGATCAGGGTCGAGGCGATGCCCACCGGGCCATTGCGATAGAGTGCCGCGACCTGCTCGGCGCGGATCAGGTCTTCCTGCTCGCCCGTCCGTGGCGGCTCCATGGCCGCTGGCTGCGCCTCGCTCATGGCCACAGCTTAGCCGCGCGGCACGCGCGGATGCAGCCTGGCGCCTTCATCGCGCCCGCGCCGGACGGAAGCGCCGCACGCAGGTCTCGAGCGCGCGCATCCCGAGCCGGCCGCGCCCGTAGCGCAGCTGGGTATAGAGCCTGGTGATGGCGGTGACCTCGGCGGCCAGGTCGGCGCGCGCCCGCGCGACCCGCGCGCAGTAGGCGCGCGGCGCCTCGTGCGGCGCGCGCGCCAGACCCACGTGCGCGAGC
>JAIEQK010000168.1 GCA_019747795.1 Gammaproteobacteria bacterium
GCGCGGCGAGGCGGTGCTCGCGCGCAGCTCGGCCAGCGCCGGCGCGACCGTGATCGCGAGCTTCGACGATCTCGCGCCCGATCTCGGTCGCGCCATCGTCGAGCACGCCTATGGCGAGGTGTTCGCCGGCGGCGCGCTCGACCTGCGCACCCGCGAACTCGCCGGCTGCGCGGCGTTCGCCGCCGCCGGCAGCCAGGTGATGACGACCCCGCTCAAGGTGCACGTCGCCGCCGCGCTGAACGCTGGCGCGACGCGCGAGGAAATCCAAGAGGTGCTGCTGAACCTCGCGCCCCACTGCGGCTACCCGACGGTGGAATGGGCGCTGGGCGTGGCCGCCGAGGTGTGGGACGTGTGATTGCCCACGCCTGTAGGGCGGATTTCAATCCGCCGTGCACCGCCTCGACGAACGCCCGCGAAGGCCGATTGAAATCGGCCCTACACCGGAGCTATCTGTAGGGCGGATTTCAATCCGCCGTGCACGGCCTCGACGGACGCCCGCGAAGGCCGATTGAAATCGGCCCTACAGGCCGTACTCCACCAGCTTGCGGTACAGCGTGCTGCGCGAGATGCCGAGCGCGCGGGCGACACGCGAGCGGTTGCCGTCCTGCGCCGCGAGTTCGCGCTGGATGGCTTCGCGTTCCAGCTCGGCGATGGTGCGATTGGGGGGGGCCGCTTCGCTGGTGCGGGCCGAAGCGAAGTCCGGCGGCAGATCGTCCACGCCGAGCGTGTCGCGCTCGGCGACGAGGTACATGCTCTCCATCACCGCGCGCAGCTGGCGCACGTTGCCCGGCCACTCCTGCTGTTCGAGCGCGAGGCGCAGGTCCGCGCCCAGGCGCCTGGGTCCCAGGCCGTAGTGCTCGTTGAACTCCGCGATGAAGGTCTCCGCCAGCGTGGCCAGATCGCCGCGTCGCGCGCGTAGCGGCGGCACCGCCAGCAGCAGCACGCGCAGGCGATAGTAGAGGTCCTGCCGCAGGCGGCCGGCGGCCACCGCCGCCTCGAGGTCTTCACCGCTGGCGGCGATGATGCGCAGCGCGACACTGCGTTCACGCGCGCCGCCGACCCGCACCACCACGCCGTCGGTCACCAGGCGCAGGAGCTGGGCCTGCACCTCGAGCGGCAGCGCGTCCACCTCGTCCAGGAACAGGGTGCCGCCTTCCGCGTCCTCGAACTTGCCGGGTCGGCCCTTGGGCAGCGCGCCAGCGCTGGCCCCGCCTTCATGACCACACAGCTCGGCAGCCGCCTGCTCGCGGGCGAGCGCCGCGCAATTGACGCTCACGAAGGGACCGCTCGCGCGCGCGGAAGCGCGATGGATGGCCCGCGCCAGCAGTTCCTTGCCAACGCCCGTCTCGCCGCACAGCAGGATGGGCGCGTCGGTGCGGGCGAAGCGCAGCGCCTGGCGCTTCAGCTCCTGCATGACAGCGCTGTCGCCGACCACGTCGCGCAGCGCCTGGGCGCCGTCGTTCTCCGCGGCCGCCAGGCCGCCGCGCGGACCGGCGGCGGCGACGCTCGCGCGGCGGATACCGTCCAGCACCAGCAGTCCGCCCTGCCATTCCGAGCCGCTGCCATAGCCCTCCAGCGCCAGCGCGCGGAGCTGCGCCGGCAGGCTGTGCAGGCACTCGGCGGCGCTCGCGCCGTGGGCGAAATCCACCAGCGGCCGGCCGCGCTGCAGGCGATCGAGCAACGCGTGATCGCGGAACAGCGACTGGGCGTGGCCGTTGCTGGTGACGATGCGGCCCTTGCGATCGAGCAGCATGAGCGCGTGGTGCGACCAGCGCGGGAAGTTCGATTGGTACCACTGCATGAGCTGCACGTTGCGCGCGAGCTCGCGCGCGTGCAGCGTCTGCTCCACCTGGTGCGCGGCGGCGGTGGCGAGCGCCAGTGAATGGCCGTGCTGGGTGATGCCGAAGGTGGTCACGTCGATCACGCCGAGCAGCGAGCCGTCGACGCTGTCGCGCACCGGCACGGCGGCACAAGCCCACTCGCGGGCGAGCGCGCAGAAATGCTCGACGCTCTCGACCTCGGCCGGCAAGCCGATCTCGATGGCGGTGCCGACCGCATTGGTGCCGGCCCCCGGCTCGCTCCACTCGTAGCCGGCGCGAATGAAGAATTCGCCGGCCTTGTCCAGCACGTTGGGGCTGCCGCGCGCATCGAGAATCACGCCGCGCGGATCGGTCACCAGCAGCATGCCGTCGATGCCACCCAGCAGGTCGGCGAGCAGGCGCCAGGTGTTCTCGGAGGCGAGCAGGAGTTCATGGTTGGCGGCGCGCAGCGCCTCGAGACGGGTTTCGTCGTCCGCCGCGCAGGGCGGCTGACCGATGGCGGGCTGCACGCCGGCCTCCAGGCAGCGGCGCCAGGAATCGCTCACCAGGTCGCGCAGGCCCGGATCGACCAGCTTGCCGCTGGTGGCCATGGCTTCCCAGGCACGCTCGACGCGCGAGCGGTAGAGCTTGCTGGACTGGCGGCGCGTGCGGCCGAGATCGGTAGTGCTCATGGCGGATTCCTGCGGCGCGGGCGGACGCGATCCCCATCGCGCCGCCGGTTGGCCCTGTAGCCCAGGTCGACCGCGAGTATCCGCAAGGCCGCTCGGCAGCGGCAACGCGGCACAATGGCGTGACCGGTCACAGTGTCGCACATTGGGACGCCGAGGCGTCGGATAGCGCTTCGGACAATCCAGGATTCAGGGCGCGTCGACACCCGCGAGCGCGCGCCGCGCATCGCGGAAGCGCTGGTACATGGTGAAGAGGATGGCGGCCGCGAACAGCGTGGTCCAGGCCGTCAGACGCGGCGTGTCGAGGGCCATGAGCGACAGGAAGATGAAGCCCTCGGTGCGCTCAGCGAGCCCCGGCGCGTAGTGGAAGCTCTTCGCCGAGGTATTGGCCACCGCCGCGCCAATGGAGAGGAACAGCGACATGCCGACCACGATGATCGCGGTCAGCGCGAGCAGCGCCATGCGCGCCTCGGGGTGCAGCCAGGCGAGCGCCAGGATCATCGCCACCTCCACCACGCGGTCGAAGGTGATGTCCATGATCGCGCCGAGCGGGCTAGGACGCGTGAGGCGCGCGAGCGTGCCGTCGGCGGCGTCCAGCAGGCCCGAGAACCACAGTGTCGCGACACCGGCCAGGGGCTGGCCCACCAACACCAGCAACGCCGCCAGCACGCCGCAGGCGAGACCCGCCAACGTCAGCGCGTCAGCGCTGACGCCCAGCCGCCGGCACAGCCGCGCGATCAGCGTGAGCAGCGGCTGGACGTACTTGTGACTGTGGGTGTCGAGCACGGGCCGCGGACCTCACCAGGTCTCGGCGTACGGCCGCAGTTCGACGTTGAACGGCCACGCGGAGCGGGGCTGCCCGATCAGGTGCCAGATCTCGTCGGCGATGGCCTCGGGGCGGATGAAGAAATCGTCCGGCCGATCGGCGAACTGGCGGCGCGTCCACTCGAGGTCGATGACCGCGTCGATCACCACGTAGGCGACATGCACGCCCCGCGGACCGAGGTCACGCGCCATGGCCTCGGCGAGGATGCGCTGCGCCGCCTTGGTCGGGGCGAAGCCGGCGAAGCGTGCCTTGCCGCGCAGCGCCGAGGTATTGCCCGTGACGACGATCGCGCCGTGGCCGGCGGCGATCATCGCGGGTGTCAGCAGCTGCGCGAGTTCCAGCAGCGCCACCGTGTTGACCCTGAAGTTGCGTTCCAGCGCCGCGGCCTCGATCTCCGCGAAGGTGCCGAAGGTCGCGCCCACGGCGTTGTGCACCAGCACTGACGGCGCGCCCATCTCGGCCTGCACCCGCGCGACAGACGCGCGCAGCGCAGCGCTGTTGGTGACATCGCAGGCGTAGGCGCGGGCACCCGGCAAGGTGGCCGCCAGCGCGCCGAGGCGCTCGGCATTGCGCGCCAGCATGGCCACCGCGTAACCGCCGGCAGCGAGACGTCGCGCGATGGCCGCACCGGTGCCCGGGCCGACACCAGTAACCAAGGCCACGGGCATGGCGGTGCTCATGGCGTCGACTCCGCCGGTGCGCTTTCGAGGCGGGCGAGATGGGCTTCCAGATCGGGCGCGAACGCAGGGTGGGCGCGCAGCGTTGCGAAGTGCGTCGCCACGCGCGGCCAGCGCGTGGCCCACGCGTCGGGCAGCGCGCCCTGCAAGCCCTGCGCCGCCAGCCAGGCGCGGCGCGGTCGCTCGTACCACAGCATGGTGAGCTCGCAGGCGAAGCACACGTCGGCGAGGCTGAGGCGGCTCCCCACGAGCCATGGGCCACTGGCCAGCAAGGCTCGTTCGATGCCATCCAGCCAGCTTGCGCAGGCCTCGTGTGCTTGTGCCCGCAAGCCCGCGCTGACGCTGGCCGCGCGCAGCCCCAGCAGCCAGGGCTGGGTGTCGCGACCAAACACCAGGCAGGTGTCGAGCAGGCTGTCGATGCGCGAGGCCTGGTAAGGGTCGTCGCCATAGAGCCCGACCTGTGCGGCACCGAGCCGCGCCACGGCGCGCGCGATGCTGTTCGATTCAAAGATGCCAACCGCGCCGTCCGGGCTGAACGCGGCGGGCACCGTGCCGAAGGGATGGGCCGCGAGAAACGCGGGGGTCTTGCGCAGTGCCGTGCCGCCAAAGCCGATCCGACCGACCTGCACGGTGGACGGGTCGTCTCGATCGGCTGCGGTCAGCGGGCGCGCATCGAAATCCCACAGCCAGTCCGCAAGCTGCTCCGGCGCGGCGCCACGTAGTTCGAGTTCCACGCCACAGTGGCGCGCGGCGATGGTCGCCTTCCACAGTCGCGGATTCGGCTGGTAGGAAAAGATTCGCAGCAAGGCTCGCGAGCAGTCCCCAGTCACTGCCCGGCCCCCGCGCGGATGGCCCGCGAATTCATCTCCGCCGCCGCTGCTTCCGCCTCGTCGGCGGCGCGCAGGCGCACCGGCACGTGCTTGTGGTAGGGCGTGCCGGCTATGGGGTCGCGCCAGGCGGCGTCGGTGAGGTGATTGATACGCGGCCCGGCGACGCGGCGTTCGCCGTCCGCGCCTGGATAGGCCTGGCCGTAACCGTGGGGCAGCACCACGTAGCCGCGCCTGAGCCCGTCGTCCGCCTGCGCGCGCGCCACCAGTTCGCCGCGCGACGAGGTCACCACCACCCAGCCGAGTTCACCGGCGCGCAGGTCGGCCAGGTCGTCGGGATGGATGTACAGCGCGCCATCCGGATCGCGCTTGCGAAAGCCCGGCGCACGCAGGATCTGGTTCACGTTCTGTGCGCGGCGCTGCCCGGCCGAGAGCACGAACGGAAAGTCGGCGCGCGGCTCCACCGCGGCCGGATCGAGGTCACGCAGTGCGTCCAGCAGCAAGGGGATCGCGAGATGCACGCGCCGATCGGCCGTCTCGATCAGATCCCACACCGACTCGTCCACGCTGATCGCGGCGCCGGACGGCGAGTTGACCACCGCCTCGAACAACTGCTGACCGAGCACGCGCGGATCGGCGTCCAGCGACGCGCCGAGCGCGCGCGCCACGGCCGCCGGCCGCGTGCTCGCGAGCCGCTGCGACGACGCCCACAGCGGCGCGGCGGCGGCGGTACCCGCCGGCAAGCACTGTCCCAGGGTCGCGTACAGCAGCAGGGACGTCGCCGGCGCGCAGGCCGGATACTCCTCCTGCAGCGCTTCCAACGCGGCCGGGAAGTCGGCCGGCGTATCGCGCGCGACGGCGGCGACCCGCGCCAGCGCGTCCGCCGGCGGCAGCAGGCCCAGGGCATTCGCCAGCCCGCGGTAGATCTCCGGCTCGGCGCGCGTGTCGGCGAGCGGCGGCAGCACCGGGCGACGCACGTGCAGGTAGTTGGTCGGGTACTCGAAGTTGAACAGCGTGTACTCGCACTTCTCGTACTGCGACGCGGCCGGCAGCACGTAGTCCGCGCGCGCCGCGGACTCGGTGAAGGCGACATCGACCACCACCATGAGATCGAGGCGCGCGAGCGCCGCTTCCAGCCGCTGGGTATCTGCGACGGTGTTGAGCGGGTTGCCGCTATCCACCCACAGCACGCGCAGCGCGTCGGGATGATCGCTCTCGATGGCCTCGGCCAGCGTGTTCGGCGGCAGCAGCCCGGCGATGATCTCCGTGTCGTTCGGCGCGTAGCGGTGGCCGCGACCGTTGCCCCACAGCGGCTGCAGCCAGCCGTGCAGCAGGTTGGTTCCCTTTCTGCCGAAGTTGCCGGTCACCAGGAACAGGAGCTTCTCGAGGTAGGAATTGAGCGTCGAATGCAGGCCATGCTGGATGCCGAGTTCGGCGCGCACCACCATCGCCTTGGACTCGGCGATCATCTGTGCCATGCGCTTCAAGGTCTCCTGCGGCACGTCGGCGGCGCGCGCGAAACGCGCGATGGGCACTTCGAGCAGCACCGCCTTGACCGCTTCCCAGTCGGTGCAATGCTCGGCGAGAAATTCCTCGTCGATGCAGTCCTGGCGCACCAGCGTGGCGAGCAGCGCGGCCAGCAGGTAGGCATCGCCGCCGGGTCGGGGCGCGACGTGCAGATCGGCCAGCTCGGCCGTCTCGCTGCGCCGCGGGTCGACCACCAGCAGCCGGCGGTTCGGATCCTTGACGATGGCGTTCAGCTGCTGACGCGCGTTGGTGAAGCCGTGGGCGAGCCACGGGTTCGCGCCCAGCACCAGCATCAGGTCGCAGTGCTCGATGTCCTCGCCGGTGTGACAGGTCTGTGCGCCGAACAGGTGACCGTTGACCCAGAAGTCGCCGGTCTTCTCCTGCGCGAGCGCATTGAACACGTTGCGCGAACCAAGCGCGCGCAGGAACCCGTTGGCGAAGGCGCCGCCGGCGTGGTTGCCCTGGCCTCCGCCGCCGTAGAGCGCGAGGGTCTGCCCGCCGTGGCGGGCCACGATTTCCCGCAGGCGCGCGCCGATCTCGCTGAACGCGGTGTCCCAGTCGATCGCGTCGAAGCCGCCGTCGGCGCGGCGGCGAAGCGGCGTGGTGAGCCGGTCGCGATGATGCACGTATGCCGGGACCGCCTGCGCCTTGTTGCACAGGTAGCCGCGCGAACGGGGATTGTCCGCGTCACCGCGCACGCGGGTGATGCGTGCGTCCTGTCCCGTGCCCCGCACCTCGATTTCGAGTCCGCAGTTCAGGTAGCAGAGATTGCAGGCGCTCTTGTGCCAGGCGCTGGTCGTCATGGTCCTTCCTCGTCGAATGGGTGATCGGCGGGCCCGAGCCGGGTCAGCGCGCCGTCGATGAGTCGATGCAGGGTCGCGACCTCGGTGACGCCGAGGCGCTCGTTCAACGCGAGCTGCGCGCGCTTCCAGTGGGCCTTGGCCTCGAGCTGCTTGGCGCGGCCGGCTGGCGTCAGCGCGAGGCTGCGGCTGCGCGGGTCGCTGCCCGGACCCTGCACGACCCAGCCCTGGTCGATCAGCAGCCGCACGTTGCGCGTGAGGGTGGACGGATCCATGCCCAGGCGCCGCGACAGCTCGCCGGGCGCTATCGGCCCGTAGCCATGCAGCGCGGACAGCAGCGAGAACTGGGTGCCTTTCAGACCGACCTGGCCGAGCTCGGCATCGTAGAGACGCGCCACGCCGCGCAGCAGCTGGCGCAGCTTGAAGTTCGTGCAGCCCTGGGGCCGTCTGCTGACTTCGGTCGTTAAAGGATTCTAGCGACATTAATTGCATATACAAGCTTGAGCGAGATCAAGCGGCCGACTTGACCAGCCGAGGCGCTCCACGGTCTGCTTGCCCGACCTGCCCGCGAGCCGCGAAATGCCGCGCGCGCCTCGCGAACGAACCTCGAGGGATCGCCCAAGACGAGCAAGCGGACTACCGGAGATTGCGTGCCGTGGCACTGAGAGAAAGCGACCGCTCGGTGCTCGAAGCCTTGGATGTCGGGGTGATGGTGTATGGGCCGGACCTCGCCCTGCGCTACCTGAACGCGCGGGCCGCGGCCTGCTGGGCATGCAGTGCCGAGGAGCTGCTGGCGCCCGGCGCGCCGACGCCGGCGTTCCACACCATGGACGGCACGCCCCTAGCGCCGGCGGTGCAGGCCGCGCGCAGCCGCGCCCCCGTGCGCGACGTCCTGCTCTGCATCGGCGCGGAGCCCTGGCACGTCACCGCCACACCACGGCTCAGCGACGCCGGCGTGCTGGAGTCGGTGGTGCTCACCCTGCGCCCCGCCCGCCCGACGCCGGCGCCGGCGCCGCCCGGGGGCATCCTCTCGCATCTCGAGCTCGCAGCCGTGCTCGAGAGCATGGAGGACTCGGTGTTCATCGCCGACGCCGACGGTCACTTCGTCGATTTCAATTCCGCCTTCGCGCGCTTGCACCGCTTCGCGAACCGCGAGGCCTGTCTGAACACGCTGCAGGCCTACCCGGACGTGCTCGAAGCACTCGGCCCCGACGGGCGCCCGCTGCCGCTCGAGGAATGGATCATTCCGCGCGCCCTGCGCGGCGCGACAGGCACCGGCTGCGAGTTTCGGCTGCGGCGTCGCGACAGCGGCGAGTCCTGGCTCGCCAGCTACGGCTTCGCGCCGATACGCGACGCGGAGCAGACCATCGTCGGTGCGCTGGCGGTCGGGCGCGACATCACCGCCTTGCGCCGCACCGAGCAGGCGCTGACCGCGAGTGAACAGCGTTTTCGCACGCTCATCCAGGACGCACCCGATGCCATCATCGTGCATCGCGACCGGCGCATCCTGTTCGTCAATCCCGCCGCGCTGACCCTGTTCGGCGCGAGCCACGCCGCCGAGCTGCTCGGCAGCGACCTGCTCCTGCGGGTCGCACCGGAGAAGCGCCCGCTGGCCCTCGCGCGCTTCGCCGAGCAACAGGCGCGCGCAACGCGACTGCCGGTGATCGACCAGGAATTCCTGCGGATGGACGGCGCGCGCACGCCGGTGGAAGTCCTGGTGACCGGCATCGAGTTCGATGGCGCGCCGGCGCTCTTGTCCTTCGCGCGCGACATCACCGCGCGGCGCCGCGCCGAGGCCGAACGCGCGGCGCTGCAGGCCGAGCTGCTCGAGGCCCAGAAGCTCGAATCCCTGGGCCGCCTGGCGGGCGGCGTCGCGCACGACTTCAACAATCTGCTGCAGGTCCAGAAGGGCTATTTCAGCCTGCTGGCGCCCCAGGTTGCGGGCAATGCCCAGGCACGCGCGCAGCTCGCCGAGATCGAGTCCTGTACCGACAAGGCCGCCGCGCTGACCCGCCAGCTGCTGGCATTCGGCCGCAGGCAGATCCTCGAGACGCGCGTGTTCGACCTCGCCGACATGGTCCGGGCCCTGGCCGACAGGCTGCGTCGCCTGCTCGGCGAGAAGTTCACGCTGGAGGTGGTCGCGCCCAGCGCGCCGTGCTGGGTGGAGGCCGACAGCGGCCAGCTCGAGCAGGTGCTGGTCAACCTGGTGGTCAACGCGCGCGATGCCATGCCCCACGGTGGCCGGCTGCACGTGACGCTCGCCGAACACCTCGCCGACGACGGCCGGCCGGAGGTACAACTCACGGTGAGCGACGACGGCGTCGGCATGGACCCGGCGCTGCTCGAGCGCATCTTCGAGCCCTTCCGTACCGCCTCGGGGGTGGGACTTGGAAACGGCCTCGGCCTCGCGACCGTCCAGGGCATCGTGCAGCAGAGCGGTGGGCGCATAGAGGCGGACAGCGCGCCGGGCGCCGGCACCCGCTTTCGCGTACGCCTGCCGGTCAGCGCGCCACCGGCGCCCGGCGTGCCGTCCGCACTGGCCGCGCAGGCGGCGTCCGCGGGAGAGCTGGTGCTGGTGGTGGAGGACGAAGCGCCGCTGCGCGAACTGGCGCGCATCCTCGTATCGGAGCTCGGCTACGGGGTCTCCGTGGCGGCCGATGGGCACGTGGCGCTGGCCATGGTCGCGAACGAGGGCCTGCGGCCCACCATCCTGCTCACCGACGTGATCATGCCGGACATGGACGGCCGTCAGCTGGTGGAGCGTCAGCGCAAGCTGCTGCCGACACTGAAAGGTGATCTACATGTCCGGCTACACCGACAGCATGCTCACCGCGCGCGGCGTGCTGGAGGACGCCGCCGCCTTCCTGCAGAAACCCTTCTCCGTCGAGGCGCTGGCCGACACGCTCGCCGCCTGCCGGGCACCGGCCGTTCCCTGAGCCGCGCGCGGCGCCCGGCGTGACGCTGCTCAACCCGCGTCGAACGCGGGCGCGCAGCGCGACAGCAACAAGTCGGCGGCGGCCCGCGACCCGTTCAGGCTCAGGTGGTGTTCGTCGCGCATCAGGAGCAGGCCGCTCGCGTCCACCAGGCGGAGGCGTTGTTCGTGCACCAGCAGTTCGGACAGACGCAGGACGCAGACCCCCGCGCGGCGCGCGAGGCTGGCGTCGAACAGTGTGAGCCACGGCGCGCGGCCGCCCAGCGCGCTCGCGGGCGGTGCGCAGGTCTGCGCGCCGAGGCGCGACCACCCATCGAGGCCGCGCGGCAGGCAGTCCCGCGGCGCGAGCGGCAGAAAGGGAATGTCATAGCTCACCACCACGCGCTTTCCCGCGGTGAGCAGCGCGTCGATCACGCGGTAC
>JAIEQK010000320.1 GCA_019747795.1 Gammaproteobacteria bacterium
CAGGCGCTCGGCGCGCTGGCGGCGCGCATCGCGGGCGAAGCGCGCGGCTATGCGCGGCTGCGGCTCGCCCACGCGCTGCTCGCGCGCGTGATACAGCGCTATCGCGAGCGGCACCAGGGGCCGCTGCTGGCGCGCGCGGCCGCGCTCTTCGCGCGCATCACCGTGGGCAGCTTCGCCGGTCTCGTGGTCGACTGGGACGACGATGGTCAGCGCCTGCTGGGCGAGCGACCGAGTGGCGAGCGCGTGCCGGTGGCCGGTCTCAGTCAAGGCACCCGCGACCAGCTCTACCTGGCGCTGCGTATCGCGGCGGTCGAGCAGCACCTCGCGAGCCGCGGGCCGCTGCCGGTGATCGTCGATGATCTCCTGGCGCAGTTCGACGACGACCGCGCGCTCGCGACCCTGGAGGTGCTGGCGGAACTCGCGACGCGCACCCAGGTGCTGTGCTTCAGCCACCACCGCCACCTGCTCACCCTGGTCGAGGGGTCGCCGCTGGCGGCCCGGGTCGGCGTGCAGACCCTCGAGGTCGGGGGCCGCGCCTCAGCCGAGTAGCGGTCGGCAGTCGCTGCCGCAGCCGGACGCGCTTGGCGTCGCTGGCTCCCCCGAGCGGTGCAGCACCGCGCGGCTGGGCGTCAGTGCCACACAGTCCCCGTCGACGCTGCCGGCGCCGTCCACGAACAGGCCGTAGGAGGCCGCATCGGGTGCCGGCCACATCACGCTGATCAGCGGTCGCGCGGCGACGTTCGCCAGGCTGCGCCGGCCGGCCTTGACGCTGAGCGCGCCGTCCCGCCAGGTGATGGTGGTCGCGACCGCGTGGGGACGGCCGTCCTCACCGCAGGTGAGGAGGTAGGGGACGGTGCCGAGCCGCTCGGCTTCGGCGCGAATGGAGGCGAAGGTATCGATGCTCTGCATGGCGTTCTCCTGCGGGCCCGGGGCGGCCGAGGTCGTGTCCCATCATGCGTCCTCGCCCTTGAAGTCGTCGAGATAGCAGGGCGGTGACGCGCAGGTCTCGGCCGTGCCGACCTGTCGGCGGCCGGCCGGCAGCAGCACCGCGCCCGCGGACAGGGCCTCGAGTCCTCGCGCGCCGACCCGCCACATGCCGGCCTCGGTGATCACGATATCGAGGGGTACGTCGTAGGGCTGCGGGCGGATGGTGTCTACCCGCGCCGCCTCGAAGGCGACGCCAATCTTCAGCGGCGCCGGCGTGAGCGCCGCGAGCGTACGGTCGAAAAAGCCCCCGCCGTAACCGAGGCGGTAGCCTTGCGCGTCGAAGCCGACCGGCGGCAGCAGCACCACCTGCGGCGTGACCAGGGGCGTGCCGTCGGGCTCGGGCAGGGAGAAGGCGCCGCGCTTGACCGGCGCGCCCGGCCACCACAGGCGGAACTCCATGGGCTGACCGCGCGCCACCACCACCGGCAGGGCGGTGCGCGCGCCGGCCGCGCGCCATTCGTCGATCAGCGGACGGAGGTCCGGCTCGGCGCGGAACGGCGCGAAGAACGCAATGGTGAGCGTCTCGGGCGTCGGCAGTCCGGCACGGAGCTGAGTCACGATGGCCGCAGTGGCTGCCTCGCGGCTCGCCGCGGGCAACGCCTGGCGACGGGCGAGCAAGGTCTCGCGCAGGCCGCGTCGCCAGCCGTCGATGTCGTCCTGCATGGCGGGTCGCCCTCGCTCGAGTGATGAAGATTTATATCATGCCGTGATATAAATCGACCATGCTCGATGCCGCCGCGGTCACGCCCTCACTCCCCAAGGACGCCTTCGAGCGCCTGGCCGAGTTCCGTTACCGGCTGCGCCGTTTCCTGCGCTTCAGCGAGGAAGTCACCCGCGCCCATGGCGTGACGGCGCTGCAGTACCAGCTGCTGCTGCAGCTGCGCGGCTATCCCGGGCGCGACTGGGCCAGCATCGCGGAGCTGGCCGAACGCTTGCAGGCCCAGCACCACGGCGTGGTGGCGCTGGTGTCGCGCTGCGAGGCGATGGGCCTGGTACGCCGCGCCGCAAGCGCGAGCGACAAGCGCCAGGTCGAGGTGCATCTGACCGCCGCCGGCGTGGGCATGGTCGAGGCCCTGGCGGCGCTGCACGTGGCGGAGCTGGGCAGCCTCGGTGCCGAGTTCCTGGTGGACTTTTCCAATGGGGCCGGACTCCCGCGCAACACGGGCGGCCGTTGAGCGCCGCCGGGAGGAGCGAGATGCAGGCCGACGTCCTGGCCGAGGTGTTCGAGCAGGCGCCCGACGCCATGATCCTGAGCGACCTCGACGGCAACATCCTGCTATGGAATCGGGCCGCGGCGACCATGTTCGGCCACGACGCCGACGCCGCGCTCGGCCACAGCCTGGACATGATCATTCCCGAGCGCTTTCGCGCCGCCCACTGGGCTGGCTTTCGCCGGGCGGTGGAGACCGGCGTGGAGAAGTATCACGGGCAGGTCATGACCACGCGTGCGGTCCACGCCGACGGCGGCAAGGTCTACGTCGACTTGAGCTTCGGCATGATTCGCGATGCGGCGGGCGCGGTGCGCGGGGTGCTCGCCATCGCGCGGCCCAACAACGCGCGGAACGCCGCCGCCTCCTGAGCTTTGGCTGCGGTAGACTGCCGGGCAGGCGCGTTCCGCGCCGCGCGCAGCCCAGCATGGAGCCCGTTCCAGAACCACGCGAAGAAAGCGATCGCGACCGCCATTTCATGGGCCTCGCGCTCGCGCTCGCCCGCCGCGCGGAAGCCGCGGGCGAGGTGCCGGTGGGTGCGTTGCTGGTGCTGGGTGAAGAGGTGCTGGGCGAAGGCTGGAACCAGCCCGTCGCGAGCCACGATCCGACCGCGCACGCGGAGGTCGTCGCGCTACGCGCGGCGGCGGTGCGGGCGGCCAACTACCGTCTGCCCGGCACCACGCTCTACGTCACGCTCGAGCCCTGCCCGATGTGCGCGGGCGCGATCGTCCATGCGCGCGTCGCCCGCGTGGTCTACGGCGCGCGTGACCCGCGCGCCGGCGCCGCCGGCAGCGTGCTGAACGTACTCGAACACCCTGTCCTCAACCACCGCGCTAAAGTCCTCGGCGGTGTCGAAGCGGAGACCTCTGCGATGCTCCTGACCGATTTCTTTCGAGCGCGGCGCGGCGCCGCGCGGCGTCCATGAGCGGCGCGCCCTCGCAGGACGCTCTGGAGGCCCTGGGCCGCGAACTCGGCGCAGCGCTGCTCGAGCGGGGCTGGCGCATGGCGACCGCCGAATCCTGCACCGGCGGCTGGATAGCCCAGGCCATGACCGCCACGCCCGGCAGTTCGGACTGGTTCGAATGCGGGCTGGTGACCTATTCCAACGCCGCCAAGGTCAGCCTGCTGGGCGTGGATGCCATGACCCTCGAGCGCCACGGCGCGGTGAGCGTGGTGACCGCCGGGGAGATGGCCGCCGGCGCGTTGCAGGCGAGCGGTGCGGAGGTCGCGGTGGCGGTGACCGGCGTGGCCGGGCCGAGCGGCGGCTCGGCGGAGAAGCCGGTCGGGACCGTGTGCTTTGGTTACGCCGTGCGCGGTCGCGCGACCCAGACCGAGCGCCTGCAGTTTCCAGGCGACCGTCACGCGGTGCGCGCCCATACCGTGGCGCACGCGTTGCGACGCCTGGGCGAGATCATCGCCTGAGCGAACGCGGTGCGGCTGTTCTTCGCGCTGTGGCCCGAGGACGACGTGCGGGCGGCGCTGGCAGCGGCCGCGGGTGCTCTCGCGCTGCGCGCCGGTCGCCTGGAGCCCGCGGCGCGGCTGCACCTGACGCTGCGCTTCCTGGGTGACGTTGCGGATGCGCAACTCGATCGCTGGCGCGCCGCCGCGAGCGAGGTGATGGCCCCTGCGTTCAATCTGCATCTGACCCAGGTTGGCTGGTGGCCGCAGAGCGCGGTCGCCTGGCTCGCGCCGTCTGACACGCCGGCCGAACTGACTGCGCTTGCCACGGCGCTCGCGTGCATCGACCTGCCGGCCGCGCGCGCGGAGCACGCGTTCCGCCCGCACGTCACCCTGGCCCGACGCGTACGCCACGCGCCGGGGCTCGCGCGGCGGCTTGATGTCTGTTGGCCGGTGGCTTCCTTCGCGCTGGTATCGTCCCAGCCGACACGCGACGGCAGTCGCTACGAGGTGCTCGCGCGCTGGCCGCTCGCGCAGGGCGAGCCGGGTTCTGTGACCCGCCTTCTGTGCAATAATCCAGGCCGCTGAATCACCTACGAGAACTCCCATGAAGAGGACAAACAATATGGACGACAACAAGCTGAAAGCGCTAGGAGCGGCGCTGTCCCAGATCGAGAAGCAATTCGGTACCGGTTCGATCATGCGCATGGGCGACGGCGGGCATGTGCCCGAGGTCGAAGTCGTGTCCACCGGTTCACTCAGTCTCGACATCGCGCTCGGCGTCGGCGGTCTGCCGCGCGGTCGCGTGGTCGAGATCTTCGGCCCTGAATCCTCCGGCAAGACCACGCTCGCTCTGCACGTGGTGGCGCAGGTGCAGAAGAAGGGCGGTACCGCCGCATTCATCGACGCCGAGCACGCGCTCGATCCGCAGTACGCGGAGCGTCTCGGCGTCAACGTCGGCGAACTGCTGGTGTCACAGCCCGACACCGGCGAGCAGGCGCTGGAGATCACCGACATGCTGGTGCGCTCGGGCGCGGTCGACTGCATCATCGTCGACTCGGTCGCGGCCCTGGTGCCGAAGGCCGAAATCGAGGGCGAGATGGGCGACAGCCACGTCGGCCTGCAGGCGCGGCTCATGTCGCAGGCGCTGCGCAAGCTGACCGGCAACGTCAAGCGCTCGAACACGCTGATCATCTTCATCAACCAGATTCGTATGAAGATCGGCGTGATGTTCGGCAACCCCGAGACCACCACCGGCGGCAACGCGCTCAAGTTCTACGCCTCGGTGCGGCTCGACATCCGCCGCATCGGCTCGCTGAAGCGTGGCGAGGAGATCATCGGCAACGAGACGCGGGTCAAGGTGGTGAAGAACAAGGTCGCGCCGCCGTTCCGCCAGGCGACCTTCGACATCCTCTACAACGAGGGGGTGTCGCGCGAAAGCGAGCTGATCGAACTCGGCGTCGAGCATGGCTTCGTCGACAAGACCGGCGCGTGGTACAGCTACAAGGGCGATCGCATGGGGCAGGGCAAGGACAACGTCAGGCTGTTCCTCAAGGACAACCCGGCGGTGGCGTCCGAGATCGAGGCCAGCATTCGCGCTGCCGCCATCAGCGCCGGCGCGGGCAAGGCCGTGGTCGAGGATGACCTCGACGAACTGGAGGAAGCCTGAGCGACCCGCCGCGCCGGTCGGCGCGCGACCTTGCGGTCGACGCGCTCGCCCGGCGCGACCACAGCAGGCGTGAACTCGAGCGCAAGCTCGGGGCACGCGGGCTCGAGCGGGCCGAGATCGCGGCCACCCTCGACGACCTTGCGAGCGAGGGACTGCAGAAGGACGGGCGCTTCGCCGATGTCTATGTCCGTAGCCGCGCCGAGCGCGGCTACGGACCCCGACGCATCCTGCAGGAACTGCGCGCCCGTGGTGTGAGTGAAGAACTCGCCGCCGAGGCGCTGGCCACGGCCGAGGTGGATTGGGAGGCGCTCGCGCGGGCGGCGCGCCGCAAGAAGTTCCGCGCACCGCCGGGCGACGCCGCGGCACGCGCGAAACAGTCCCGCTTTCTCGAATACCGCGGCTTCGACGCCGCCCAGATCCGGCACGCACTGACACAAGCAGCGAACGATGAAGACCTCTGATATCCGCAGCGCTTTCCTCGATTACTTCGCCGAGCACGGTCACCGGGTGGTGGACTCGAGTCCGCTGGTACCGGGCAACGACCCGTCGCTCCTGTTCACCAACGCCGGCATGGTGCAGTTCAAGGACGTGTTCCTGGGACTCGAAGAACGCGATTACCGGCGCGCGGCCAGCAGTCAGCGCTGCGTGCGCGCCGGCGGCAAGCACAACGACCTGGACAACGTCGGCTACACCGCGCGTCATCACACCTTCTTCGAGATGCTGGGCAATTTCAGTTTCGGCGAGTACTTCAAGCGCGAAGCCATCGAGTTCGCCTGGCAGCTGCTGACCGGGCGCTTCGGCATTCCGGCCGACAAGCTGTGGGTGACGGTGTTCGAGAGCGACGACGAGGCGGCCTCGATCTGGCTCGATCATATCGGCGTCGACCCAAAGCGCCTGTCCCGCTGCGGCGAGAAGGACAATTTCTGGATGATGGGTGACACAGGCCCCTGCGGCCCGTGCTCGGAAATCTTCTACGACCACGGCCCGTCCATCCCCGGGGGCCCGCCCGGCAGCCCGGACGCCGACGGCGATCGCTACATCGAGATCTGGAACCTGGTGTTCATGCAGTTCGAGCGCATGGCGAACGGCGAGCAGAAGCGCATCCCCAAGCCCTCGGTCGACACCGGCATGGGCCTCGAGCGCATCGCGGCGGTGCTGCAGGGCGAACACGACAACTACGACATCGATCTGTTCAAGGCATTGATCAAGGCCGTGCGTGAGCACGTGCCGGGCGAAGTGCGCGAGCCGGCCTCGTTGCGCGTGATCGCCGACCATATCCGCGCTTCGTCCTTCCTGGTGATGGACGGCGTGCTGCCGTCGAACGAGGGCCGCGGCTACGTGCTCCGGCGCATCATGCGTCGCGCGCTGCGTCACGGGCACAAGCTCGGCATCAGCGACACCTTCTTCCACAAGCTGGTGCCGGCGCTGGGCGCGCAGATGGGCGTGGCCTATCCAGGCCTGCGCGAGCGCGAGTCGCAGATCATGGCCGCCCTCAAGCTGGAAGAGGAGCGCTTCGCCGAGACGCTGGACCAGGGCATGCGCATCCTGGAAGCGACCATCGCCGACATGAGCGGCAAGGTCATCCCCGGGCCGACCGTCTTCCAGCTGTACGACACCTACGGGTTTCCGCTGGATCTCACCGCCGACATCGCGCGCGAGCGCGGTCTCGCCATCGACCAGGCCGGCTTCGACGCAGCGATGCAGGCACAGCGCGAGCGCGCGCGGGCCGCGAGCCATTTCGCCAATGTCGACACCTCCCACGCCATCGACGGCGAGGACCTGGCGCGCATCGGTCGCGAACAAGTCTTCACCGGCTATGCCGCCACCCAGGACGAAGGCCAGGTGGCGGGGCTGTTCGTGGAAGGTCGTCCCGTGACCGCGCTCGCCGCCGGCATGGCCGGCGTGGTGGTGCTCGATCGCACGCCCTTCTACGCCGAGTCCGGCGGACAGGTCGGGGATCGCGGGCGGCTTTTGAACGGCAACGGCGTGTTCGAGGTCAGCGACACGCGCAAGCAGGGCGGTCTGTTCCTGCATATGGGGCGCATGCAGATGGGGACCTTCGCGCTCGGCGATCGCCTGAACGCTGAGGTCGAGGGCCCGCGTCGTCAGGCCACCCGGCTCAACCATTCGGCCACGCACCTCATGCACGCCGCCCTACGTTCGGTGCTCGGCACGCATGTCGAGCAGAAGGGCTCACTGGTCGACCCCGACCGCCTGCGCTTCGATTTCTCCCATCCCCAGCCGCTGACCGCCGAGGAACTCGCGCAGGTCGAGCGCATCGTCAACGCCGAGATTCGCCGCAACGTCGACGTGCGAGCCGATGTCATGCCCTACAAGCAGGCCATCGAGAGTGGCGCCATGGCGCTGTTCGGCGAGAAGTACGGCGACGAGGTGCGCGTGCTGCGCATGGGCGAGTTCTCGGTCGAACTGTGCGGCGGCACCCACGTGTCGCGCACCGGGGACATCGGCGCCTTCAAGATCGTGAGCGAATCGGGCGTGGCCTCCGGCGTGCGGCGCATCGAGGCCGTCACCGGCGCGGGCGCGCTGGAGGCGGCGCAGGAGGCCGAGGCGCGGCTGGCGCGGGTCGCGCAGCTGGTGCGCGCCAACGCGGGTGAGCTCGAAGCGAAGCTCAAGCAGGTGGTCGAGCGCAATCGCGCGCTCGAAAAGGAGCTGCAGGAGCTGAAGACCAAGCTGGCGGGCTCCGCCGGCCGGGACATCGCGGCAGGCGCTCTCGAAATCGGCGGCGCGAAGGTCGTGGTGGAAATCGTGCCCGGCGCCGACGCCAATGCGCTTCGAGCGACCTGCGACAGTCTAAAAGATCGTTTCGAGCGCGCCGTGATCGTGCTCGCCACGGTCGAGGATGATAAAGTACGGCTGATCGCCGGGGTGACCAAATCCATGACCGCGGCGGTTCATGCGGGCGACCTCATCAACCACGTCGCCCGCCAGGTGGGCGGCAAGGGCGGTGGACGCCCGGACATGGCCCAGGCCGGCGGCACCGACGTCGCACGGCTCGAGGACGCGATGCGTTCCGTGGCGCCATGGGTCGCCGAGCGCGTCGCAGCAAATCCCACGTAGTTCCACGGGCGCAGGTCGCGGCCAAGGGCCGGACGATCGTCGCCGGCGCCCATGAGGCATGGAAAGAGCATGAGTACGATCGTTCAGAAATTCGGCGGCACTTCGGTGGGCGACGTCCAGCGCATCGAGAACGTCGCCGCACGAGTCGCGCGGACCCAGCGCGCCGGCAATCAAGTCGTGGTGGTGGTTTCCGCCATGTCGGGCGAGACCGACAGACTGCTGGGCCTGGCCCGTGCCATCGATCCCCGCGTCGGTGGTCGTGAACTCGATGTGCTGTTGTCCACCGGTGAGCAGGTCACCATCGCACTGCTGTGCATGGCGCTCGCCAAGCTCGGCGTGCCGGCGGTGTCCTACACCGGCGCGCAGGTCCGCATCCTGACCGACAGCGCCTTCAACAAGGCGCGCATCGAAGCCATCGACGAACACCGTGTGCGTGCCGATCTCGAAGCGGGACGCGTGACCGTGGTCGCCGGTTTCCAGGGCGTGGACGAGCAGGGCAACATCACCACGCTCGGCCGCGGCGGGTCGGACACCACGGCCGTGGCGCTGGCCGCGGCGCTGAAGGCCGACGAGTGCCAGATCTATACCGACGTCGACGGCGTCTACACCACCGACCCGCGCATCGTGCCCGAGGCGCGCCGCCTCGATCGCATCACCTACGAAGAAATGCTGGAGATGGCGAGTCTCGGCGCCAAGGTGCTGCAGATCCGCTCGGTCGAGTTCGCGAGCAAGTACCAGGTCAATCTGCGCGTCCTGTCTTCGTTCGAAGAGGGCACCGGCACGCTGATCACCACCGAGGAAAACATCATGGAGCAAGCACTCATTTCGGGCGTCACGCTGAACCGTGACGAGGCCCAGATCACGGTGGCCGGGGTGCCCGATCGTCCGGGGATCGCGAGTGGCATACTCGGGCCGGTGGCCGCGGCGAACATCGAAGTGGACATGATCGTGCAGAACACGGCGGCGGACGGTACCACCGATTTCACCTTTACCGTGCACCGCAATGATTACGACCGCGCGCTCGAGATCCTCGATCGTGTCGCCCCGGAGATGGGCGCGAAGGGCGTGCGCGGCGACCGCAAGATTGTAAAAATTTCCATCGTCGGCGTCGGCATGCGCTCACATGCCGGCATCGCCAGCCGTATGTTCAAGACGCTGGCCGACGAAGGCATCAACATCCGCATGATCTCCACGTCCGAAATCAAGATTTCCGTCGTGGTGGACGAGAAGTATTCCGAACTCGGCGTGCGCGTGCTGCACGCCGAGTTCGGCCTCGAACGCGCCAGCACGCCGGCTTAAGACGCAAATTAAATGCGGATTTACGGCGTGACCGCCTTCGGGATTTTTTCCTTTTCTGTCGATAGAATCGAAACGTCAGGGAAAGGCAGAGGTCCCACTCGGTATTCCGGTTGAGACTGGTTCTTTAAACACATCGTCGGCGCCGCCGGAGTGGCGTACGGCACATGGAGGATAAGTATGTTGATACTTACCAGAAGGGTTGGTGAATCCCTGATGATCGGTGACAACGTCAACGTGACGGTGCTCGGCATCAAGGGCAATCAAGTCCGCATTGGCGTCAATGCGCCCAAGGAAGTCGCGGTGCACCGCGAAGAGATCTACCAGCGCATCCAGCAGGAAGGCAGCGAAGACCTCGCCAACCAGGCGAAGTAACGCGAGCGGAGTTGATCATCCGGTACCAGGCATCCGTATCGAGGCTCTGATCGGACAGGTCCCAAGCCCGACCTGACCGTCTCTCCCAGTCCCGCTCCGCCACCCCGGCGTGTTGGTTCCCGAAATTCCAGACCCACAGGCTCTCGACTAACGCCCGAGTAAGCCCGCGCCCGCGCGTCAGGCATTCTCGGGCGCACGTTTCCTTTACCCTGTCGCTCCGCCCGAGTATTCTTTGCGCCACGGAGAGATGGCCGAGTGGCTGAAGGCACTCCCCTGCTAAGGGAGTATGGGTCAAAAGCCCATCGAGGGTTCGAATCCCTCTCTCTCCGCCAAACCCCCAAAGCAAAACGGACCCTCCAGGGTCCGTTTTGCTTTGGGGGTTTGGCGGAGGGAAATGCGTGGACGAACCCTCCGGTTCGACAAACTCGCGAAGCGAGTTTGGACGCCGCGGCTTGCCGCGGCGCCCCGAAGGGGTGACGAATCGCAACAAGCGATTCGTCATCAATCCCGAATCCCAGAGCGGTGAAGGGGGCTGTGTTGGACGGCTTCTAATGTCGGACTGAAGTCCGACCTACAGAGCCGAGTTTGGACGCCGC
>JAIEQK010000177.1 GCA_019747795.1 Gammaproteobacteria bacterium
GCAGTACGAAGGCCTCGAGCAGCAGGAACCAGAGCGGCAGGCACAACGCCGTTTCCTTCACCAGCACGGCGGCCGTGCCTGCCGCCGCGACCGCCAGCCACGCGACCCACGGCGGCGCCTGGCCGGCGCACTGTCGCTGCCGCGCGCCGAGGTAGAGCCACAGCGTCAGCAGCACGAAGGTCGCCGACAGCGAGGTCATGCGTTGCACGACGTACAGCACGGCAGTCAGGTTGAGCGGATGGGCGGCCCACAGTGCGGCGAGCGCGAGCGGCAGGCCGGCGGGCGCGCGCGGCGCGAGCGCCGGCAGCAGGCGCGCGAGCACCAGGTAGACCAGCACGGCGTTCAGGCCATGCACGGCGATGTTGACCAGCTTGAACGACAGCGCGTCGGGACCGAAGAGCGTGCGATTGGCGGCGAAGCTCAGCATCGCCAGCGGTCGCGACAGGGGACCGGTGTACTGCGCGGAGAGCGCGGCGTCTAGCAGTGCGTCCACATCGAGGCGCGGCAGGTCCAGCGCGGCGTTGTTGACGATGGCGTGGTAGTCGTCGAAGGCGAAATCGCCCGGCAGGCCGGGCAGGTAGACCAGCACGGCGAGGGCCGCCAGCGCCAGGAGCGTGAGCGCGAGAGGCCTGCCTCGCTCGCCCGTGGTCATGGCCGCGGCTTCCACCCGCTCAAAAAAACACGCCGCGACGAGCGCGGCGTGTTCGGTCGTCAGGTCAGACGACGATCAGGGACGGCAGGAGGAGGGCAGGTACTTGCCTTCCAGCGGCTGGCCGGCACCCGGCTCGCACTTCCAGACCACCTTGCCACCGGTGGTGTTGGGGGTGAGCTGCAGTTCCTTGTTGTCGATCGGGTTGCCGGAGAAGGCCACCACGATGATGCCGGTGGTCACGGTCACGCTCTTGACCGAGTTGCCGGAGATTTCATCCGGCGCGGCCATGCCGGCCCCGGTGTTGTCCGCCGGCAGCGTGCCGTTGGCGGAGAAGTACTCGGAGACCGCGGTCTTGCCGGCGCTGGCGAGCGACAGGCCTTCCGTCACCTTGGCGCGGACCGTGTAGTCCTGGTAGGCCGGGATGGCCACCGCGGCCAGGATGCCGATGATCGCAACCACGATCATGAGTTCGATAAGGGTAAAGCCCTGCTGCTTCTGCATCTTCATTTGGTCGTCTCTCCTCGAGTTTCCATGAGTCGTTGTCTGACAGTCAGCGGCCGCTCGCTACGGGGCTTGAGGCCCTGGGCTTCGTGGCCGCGAGATGCGGTCGCAGTGCGGCCGCTCGTGACGGCAGGTAGAGCAGCTTCCGTGCCAGCAGGCCCGGTCGCGGTGGGTGGCCCGCAAGATCAGCACGTTAAGCGGGGGCGAGGCATTCAACCTCCACGAAAGAGTAGGCGCAAGACACCGCGTGGTCTGGCGGCTGACGTCACAATGTGACGCAGAGCGTCACTCCGGGCTCAGCTCTCGATGCCGAGTTTCTGCAGGCGATAGCGCAGCGCGCGAAAGCTGATGCCGAGCAGCTTGGCGGCCCGCGTCTTGTTCCAGCGGGTCTGCTCCAGCGCGGCCAGGATGCGGCTGCGTTCGACGTCGTCGAGATAGTGCTGCAGCTCGCCGCCGCTCTCCTCGCCGGCCGGCACCGCGCCCGGCCCGCCGCCGGCGGTCGGCAGGCGCAGGTCGGCGACGCGGATCTCGTCCTGCTCGCAGAGCGTGAGCGCGCGTTCGAGGATGTTCTCCAGCTCGCGCACGTTGCCGGGAAACTCGTAGTCGGCGAGCGCGGCCAGCGCCTCGTCGGTCAGGCGCGGGCTCGGCATGCCGAACTCCGCGCTCTTCTGCGCGAGGAAATGCGCGACCAGGAGCGGGATGTCGTCCTGACGCTCGCGCAGCGGCGGCACCGCGAGTTCGATGACGTTGATGCGGTAGTAGAGGTCCTGGCGAAAGCTGCCGGCCTCAACCTGCGCCGCGAGCTTCTTGTGGGTCGCGGTCAGGATGCGGCAGTCGACCGCCACCTCGCTCTCGGCGCCTATCGGCCGCACGCGTTTCTCCTGGATGGCACGCAGCAGCTTGACCTGCATGTGCAG
This sequence comes from Gammaproteobacteria bacterium, assembly GCA_019747795.1. Taxonomy (GTDB): domain Bacteria; phylum Pseudomonadota; class Gammaproteobacteria; genus JADJYF01. The sequence goes on from JAIEQK010000177.1 coordinate 2,071, forward strand.
CGGCAGCTCGGCCACCTCGTCCAGGAACAGCGTGCCGCCGTCGGCCGCCTGGAACAGGCCGGGCTTGTCCGCCACCGCGCCGGTGAAACTGCCCTTGCGATGGCCGAACAGCTCGGACTCCATCAGCTCGCCCGGTATCGCACCGCAGTTGACCGGCACGAAGGCCGCCTGCGCGCGCGCGCCCTGTTCATGAATGAGGCGCGCCACCAGTTCCTTGCCGACGCCCGACTCGCCGCTGATGTAGACCGGCGCCTGGCTGCGCGCGAGCTTGGCGACCGTGCCGCGCAGCCGCTCGATGGCCTCGGAGCGGCCGATCAGCGCGCGCGACACCGGCGGCGGCGAGCCGCGCAGCCGCAGCGCCTGGGTGATGAGATTGCGCAGGTCCTTGAGATCCACCGGCTTGGTGACGAAGTCGAAGGCCCCGGACTTCAGCGCGGTGATGGCCGATTCCATGTTGCCGTGGGCAGTGATCACCGCCACCGGCATGCGCGCGTGACGGCGCGCGATCTCCGCGACCAGGTCGAGACCGTTGCCGTCTGGCAGACGCATGTCGGTGAGGCACAGGTCGAAGCTCTCCTGCCGGAGCAGCGCCAGCGCTTCGCCGATGGTCGCCGCGGGGCTCGCCTGCACGCCCATGCGTGCCAGCGTGATGCCGAGCAGCTCACGGATGTCCGGTTCGTCGTCGACGATCAGCGCGCGGCGCTCGCTCATACGCCGGCCACCCGCTGCTGGCGCCCGGGATGGGCGAACACGATGCGGAAGCAGCAGCCGGCGCGCCGCTCGACGAGCTGCAGCGCGGCCTGGTTCGACTCGCACAGCTCGCGCGCGATGTAGAGGCCAAGCCCGGTACCGCTGCTCTCGGTGGTGGAGAAGGGTTCGAACAGGCGATCGGCGATGGCGTCGTCCAGCCCCGGCCCGGAATCGCGCACCTCGAGATAGGGGCGGCCGTTGGCGTCGTTCACTCCCGCGCTGAAACGCAGGCGCGGCTGGGCCTTCGCGTAACGCAGGCCGTTCTCCGAGAGGTTCCACAGCACCTGGTGGAGCTGGCTCTTGTCCATGCGCACCGTGATGTCGGGGTCCAGTCCCTCGAGCACCAGGTCGCGCGCGTCGAGCGCGAAGCGCTCGGCGAGCTCCTGGGCAAAGGCCGCGAGCCACGGTCCCAGCGCGAAGCTTTCCGAGACCACGTCGCGCCGGCGGCCAATGGTCATGACGTTCTCGACGATGGCGTTCACCCGCCCGGACTGCTGCAGGACGATGTCGGTCAGGCGCCGATCCTCGGCCACCAGGTCGGGCGACTCGCTCAGGAGCTGGGCGGCGTGGCTGATCGCGCCCAGCGGATTGCGGATCTCGTGCGCGATGCTCGCGGTCAGGCGGCCGAGCGAGGCGAGCTTCAGCTGCTGCGCGCGCTGGCGGGTCTCGGCCGCGTCCTCGAGGAACACCAGCGTGCCGGGCTGCTCGCTTTCCGGCGAGCCGAGTTCGGTGAACGACACCAGCGCGTTGATGCTGCCGTGGCCGATGATGCTGGCCGCCGGGTTCTCGCCGGTGCGCAGCCACTGGCGATGGGCGTCCTCCAGCGGCGCGGACAGGCTACCCAGCGCGCCGCGCAGGCTGCCGCTCGGACGGCCGAGCAGTTCGGCCGCGGCGTCGTTGGCAAGCACCACGCCGCCGTCGTGGTTCAGCACCATGATGCCGGCGCGCATGCGCCTGACGATGTGTTCGTTCAGGCGCGAGAGATGCTCGATGTCCACCGCGCGCGCGGCCGCCAGCGCCTCGCCGCGCCGCGCGCGCTCGGCGAGCGCGGAGGCCAGCACGGCGGTGCCGAAACAGGCCGCGCCGAGCAGGCCGGCCTGCGTGTAGTTGGCGTGGGCGTAATCCTGGTAGAGCGTGCCGTAGAAGGTCTCGCAGAGCATGGCGATGCTGGCGAGCGCGGCGAAGAACACCGCCGCGCGGCCCGAAGCCAGGAGGCAGGCGCCGGTCACCGACACCACCAGCAGCATGCCGATGCCGCTGGCCACGCCGCCCGCGGCGTGCATCAAGAGCGTGGTCGCGAGCACGTCGCCGAGCACGCCGGCGTAGACCTGCACGCGATAGGTGAGCGCGCGCTGCTCGGCGGTGATCAGCGCGCCGACCGCGAACACCAGGTGACCGAGAGAGGTGCCGACGAACAGGCGCGCGTCGACGTCGGAGAGATCGGGCGGCAGCTTGCCGGACAGGCCCAAGGTCGAGAACAGGCCCGCGATCACCACGCGGTACCAGTTGAAGTAGCGCAGCGCCGTCCAGTTGTTGTGCTGGACGCGCTCACGCACCTCCAGCGCGCGGTTCATCACCGCACTCACGAGGTGCGCCGCCCGCGCGCGGCATGCTCGGCCGAGCAGAACACCTCGCCCTCCCGCAGCACCGCGTCCTGGCTCGGCAGGTAGACCTGGCAGTGGGCGCAGCGCACCGCGCGCGCATCGACGGTGCGCGGTGGCGACGCGCGGCGGCGCATGCCGCGCAGCCGCCGCCACACCAGGCTGACGGCGATGATCACGAGGATCAGCAGGACGAGTCGCGCGAGCATCGGCCTCAGCCTTCCACGGCGGGCCGTGATGGCCGTTTCGCCGTCATGACAAGGGGCGCGCCACGCGCCATACTCGAACCTCGCTTTCGCCGCATAATCGCGCCCGTATGTTCACCTTTTGATCCGCCCGACTCAAGGCGGGTTGGTGTTAAGCTTGCGCGTTCCGACGGCGATGCAAGCCGACATTCCAGGGGGATCGATGAATCTGCATGAGTATCAGGCCAAACGCCTGTTTGCCGACTACGGCATTCCGGTGCAGGGCGGCGAAGTGGCGACCAGCGCGCAGGAGGCGGTGGCCCAGGCGCGCGCCTTGGGCGGCGACGCCTGGCTGGTGAAGGCCCAGGTCCACGCGGGCGGCCGCGGCAAGGCCGGCGGCGTGAAGTTCACCCGCGACCTCGCGGAACTGGAAGCGACCGCCGCGCGCCTGATCGGCTCCCGCCTGGTGACCAAGCAGTCCGGCCCCGATGGTCAGCCGGTGGGCTGCGTGCTGATCGCGCAGGCCGCCGACATCGCCCACGAACTCTACCTCTCCGCGCTGGTCGACCGCGCCAGCCGCCGCATCGCCTTCATGGCCTCGCGTGCCGGTGGCATGGACATCGAGGAAGTGGCCGCGACCACGCCGGAGAAGATCATCACCTTCACCGTCGACCCGGTACTGGGCCTGATGGACTACCAGTGCCGCCAGATGGGTTTCGCGCTGGAACTCGACGCCAAGCAGCGCGGCCAGCTGCAGATCATCCTGCACGGTCTCTATCGTCTCTTCACCGAGCGCGATCTGAGCCTGGTCGAGATCAACCCGCTCGCGATCCTCACCGACGGCTCGCTGTGCGCGCTGGACGGCAAGGTCAACGTCGACGACAACGCGCTCTATCGCCAGGAGATCGCCGCGTGGCGCGATCCCGACCAGGAGGACGAGAAGGAACGCCGCGCGAAGGAGTTCGATCTCAACTACGTGACCCTGGACGGCAACATCGCCTGCATGGTGAACGGCGCCGGCCTCGCCATGGCGACCATGGACATCATCAAGCTGTCCGGCGGCGCGCCGGCCAACTTCCTCGACGTCGGCGGTGGCACCACCGCGGCGCGCGTCGCCGAGGCGTTCAAGATCATCGTCTCCGACCCGAACGTGAAGGCCATCCTGGTGAACATCTTCGGCGGCATCGTGCGCTGCGATCTGATCGCCGAAGGCATCATCACCGCGGTGAAGGAAGTCGGCGTGAACGTGCCGGTGGTGGTGCGCCTGGAAGGCACCAACGTCAACGAAGGTAAGGAGATGCTCGCCAAGAGCGGGCTCGCGATCACGAGCGCGGAGGATCTCGCCGATGCCGCGAAGAAGGCGGTGGCGGCGGTCGGAGGTAAGCACTGATGTCGATTCTGGTCAATCGCGCGACCCGCGTGCTGGTGCAGGGTTTCACCGGCAAGCAGGGCACCTTCCACGCCGAGCAGGCGATCGCCTACGGCACGCAGATAGTCGGCGGTACCAGCCCCGGCCGCGGCGGCGCCAAGCATCTCGACCGCCCGATCTTCGACACCGTGGCCGACGCAGTGGCCGCGACCGGCGCGGACGCCAGCATGATCTTCGTGCCGCCGCCCTTCGCCGCCGACGCCATCGTCGAGGCGGCGGACGCCGGCATCAAGGTCATCGCCTGCATCACCGAGGGCATCCCGGTGCTCGACATGCTGCGCGTCAAGGCGAGCCTCGCCGGCCGTCCCGACGTGCGCCTCATCGGCCCCAACTGCCCGGGCATCATCACCCCGGGCGAGTGCAAGATCGGCATCATGCCTGGCTCGATCCACAAGCCGGGCCGCATCGGCATCGTGTCGCGCTCCGGCACGCTGACCTACGAAGCCGTGCACCAGACCACCCGCGCCGGGCTCGGCCAGACGACCTGCGTCGGCATCGGCGGCGATCCGATTCACGGCATGAACTTCATCGACTGCCTGCGCCTGTTCCAGGACGATCCCAAGACCGAGGGCATCATCATGGTCGGCGAGATCGGCGGCTCGGCGGAAGAAGACGCGGCGGCCTTCATCGGTCAGCACGTCACCAAGCCGGTGGTCGGCTACATCGCCGGCGTGACCGCGCCGCCCGGCAAGCGCATGGGCCACGCGGGCGCCATCATCTCGGGCGGCAAGGGCACGGCGGACGACAAGTTCCGCGCGCTCGAGGCCGCCGGCGTGCACATCGTGCGTTCGCCGGCCGAGATGGGCCCGGCCATGGCCAAGGCGCTCGGCGCCTGAGTGCCAGCGCCCGCCGGGTGGAACTCACCCGGCGGGCGGACGCCCCATGACCTCCGCCCTCAGACTCGCTCTCGCCCAGGCCGACTTCTGCGTCGGCGACATCACCGGCAACGCTGAAGCCATCATCGACCTCGCCGCGCGCGCGCGCGGCGCCGGCGCCGACGTGGTGGTGATGCCGGAACTCGCCATCACCGGTTACCCGCCCGAAGATCTCCTGTTCCGCCCCGGCCTGCACGCGCGCGTCGCCGCGGCCATCGCGCGCATCACCCGCGAGGCGCAGGGCATCCATGTCGTGTTCGGCTATCCCGAAGCGGACGGCGCGCGGCTCTACAACAGTTGTCTCGTGCTGCGCGACGGCGTGCGCGTTGCCAACTACCGCAAGCAGGCGCTACCGAACTACGCAGTGTTTGACGAGAAGCGCTGGTTCACGGCAGGCGACGCGGCGAGCGTGCTGGACATCAGCGGCGTGCGGGTCGGGCTGTCGATCTGCGAAGACATCTGGACGCCGGCGACCGCCGCCCAGGCGCGCGCGGCCGGCGCTGAGCTCATCCTGAACATCAATGCCTCGCCCTACCACCTGCGCAAGGCCCCGGAGCGGCTGGCGGCGGTGCGCGCCGCGGTCGCGGCCGGCGGGGTGCCGGTGGCCTACGTCAACACCGTTGGCGGCCAGGACGAACTGGTGTTCGACGGCGGTTCCTTCGCGCTGAACGCCGACGGCGCGCTGGCCGCGCAGGCGTCGGCCTTCGCTTCCGAGATGCTGTTGCTCGACGTGCGGCGCGAGAACGGCGGCATCGTGCTCGACGGCCCGCGACACGCGCTGCCGGACGGCGACGAGGCCGAGGTCTATGCCGCGCTCGTCCTCGGCATCCGCGACTACATCCGCAAGAACCGCTTTCCGGGCGCGGTGCTCGGCCTCTCGGGCGGCATCGATTCGGCGCTGACGCTCGCGCTCGCGATCGACGCGCTCGGCGCCGACCAAATCATGGCGGTCTCGATGCCGTCACGTTACACCGCGCAGATGAGCATCGACGACGCGCTCGAACAGGCGCGGAACCAGGGCTGCGAGTGCCACGTGGTGCCGATAGAAGGGCCGGTCAGTGCCTTTGGCGCGGCGCTCGCGCCGGTGCTCCAGGGCAAGGAGGCAGGCGTCACCGCCGAGAACGTGCAGGCGCGGAGTCGCGGCGTGATCCTGATGGCGATCTCGAACGCCACCGGCCGCATGGTGCTGACCACCGGCAACAAGAGCGAGATGGCGGTCGGCTACGCCACGCTGTACGGCGACATGGCCGGCGGCTTCGCGCCGCTGAAGGACATTCCGAAACTGCTGGTCTATCGCCTGGCGCGCTGGCGCAATGCCCAGTCACCGGTCATTCCCGAGCGGGTGATCGTCCGCGAACCGAGCGCCGAACTGCGCCCGGACCAGAAGGACTCGGATTCACTGCCGCCCTACGAGGTGCTGGACCCGATACTCGAAGGCTATGTCGAGCAGGACCTCACCCCGCACCAGGTGGCCGCCCAGGGCTACGACCTCGCCACCGTCAAGCGCGTGGCGCAGATGGTCGACAGGAACGAGTACAAGCGCCGTCAGGCCGCGCCCGGCGTGCGCATCGGCGCGCGCGCCTTCGGCCGCGACCGGCGCTTTCCGATCACCTCGAGATACAGCGAGCAGGACGAGCCGTCGGATTAAACGGGGACAGACCACGGTTTCCCGGTTCCCGGGAAACCGTGGTCTGTCCCCGTTTAGCGGGCGCCTCAATGCACCCGGGTCTCCTTGACCTCTTCGATGCCGGGGTAGTTGGGGAAATTCAGTTCCAGCACGCGCAGCGCGTCGTTCGACAGTTCGTCGAGTTCCAGCACCTTGTAGGACTTCGCCATCAGCACCAGGGCTTCCGGCATGGCGGGGGTCTGCTGGTAGTTCTCCACCACGTAGCGCGCGCGATTGGCGGCGGCCACGAAGGCGCCGCGGCGCATGTAGTAGTTCGCCACGTTCACTTCGTGCTGCGCGAGCAGGTTGCGCAGGTGGCGCATACGCAGCTGCGCGTCCTCGACGTACTTGCTGTCGGGGAAGCGCTTGATGACCTCGGAGAAATCATTGAACGACTTGAGCGCCGCGCCCGGATCGCGCTGCGAGGGATCCTTCTTCACGTAGCGCTCGGCCAGGCCCTGGCCCGCGCCGAAGTTCACCAGCCCGCGCAGGTAGTAGGCATAGGGCATGTGCGGATGCGACGGGTAGAGCTTGATGAAGCGATCGATGGTCGAAATCGCCGAGCCCGGCTCGTCGGTCTTGTAGTAGCAGTAGGCGAGTTCGAGCTGGGCCTGCTGGGTATACATGCCGAAGGGATAGCGATTCTGCAGTTTCTCGTAGTACTCGATGGCGCCGCTGCAGGAGCCCTGTTCGAGGCGATCCTTGGCCGCCTGGTAGAGGCGGTCCTCCGGCCAGCGCGCCATTTCGCGATCCTTGTCGGTTTCGCTCGGCAACAGGCCGCAGCCTGCAACGAGAGCGACCAGGCACACGAAAAGCGCACGCGTGAGCGGCCGGCTGAGCTTGAACATCATCTAACGTAGAATCCGCGGGTGGGTGGCGATGGGCGGCGGCAGTGAACGGCTATTGTAGTGGGGTCATTTTCAGCCTGGCAACGCGCGGCGCGGGCTCGTGAGCGCGCTGCGCACAGAACAGCACGCCCTGGTGCTGCCGCCCGAGGTCGACGGACTCAGGCTCGACCAGGCCCTGGCGCAGGTGCTCGAGCAGTACTCGCGCAGCATGCTGAAGGACTGGATAGACGCGGGCCAGGTGCGCCTGAACGGCGCGCCGACGCGCCCACGCGCCCGGGTCGCGGCGGGCGACCGGGTGGAAGTCACCGCCACGCTGGCCGCGGCCGGCGAACTCACACCGCAGGCCATAGCCTTCACCGTGGTACACGCCGACCCGGCGCTGATCGTGATCGACAAGCCGGCCGGTCTCGTGGTGCATCCGGGCGCCGGCAATCCCGACCGGACCCTGGTCAACGGCCTATTGGCGCGCTTTCCGGAACTCGCCGCCCTGCCCCGGGCGGGCCTCGTGCATCGCATCGACAAGGACACCTCGGGGCTGCTCATCGCCGCGCGCACGCCGGCCGCCTTCCAGCGCCTGGTACGGGCGCTCGCCCGCCGCCGCATCCACCGCCACTACCTGGCGGTGGTGAACGGCCTGCTGGTCGCCGGCGGCACGGTGGACATGCCCATCGGCCGCGACCCGGTGCAGCGCACGCGCATGCGGGTGATGGAGAGCGGCCGCGAGGCCGTCACCCATTTCCGCGTGGCGGAGCGCTTTCGCGCGCATTGTCTGCTCGAAGTCGAACTCGAGACAGGACGCACCCACCAGATCCGCGTGCACCTCGCCTGGCGCGGCCATCCGCTGGTGGGCGACAGCCGCTACGGCGCCCGCCCTCACCTGCCGCCGCAGGCCGACGAGGCGCTGCGGACGGCCCTGCGGGACTTCGGTCGCCAGGCGCTGCACGCCTGGCAGCTCGAACTCGATCACCCCCTGGACGGCGAGCCACTGGCTTTCGAGGCGCCGCCACCGGCCGACTTCACGGCGCTCGTCGCGGCGCTCGCGGCCGATCGCGACGCCCACGGCGCCCCGCCGACTTGAGCGCGACACCCATCGTTCTGACCCCCGACTGGCCGGCGCCATCGCGGGTGCGCGCGGCATTCACCACCCGTCAGGGCGGCGTAAGCGCGAGCCCCTATGCGAGCCTGAACCTCGGCACCCACGTCGGCGACGCACCCGCGGCGGTCGCCGCCAACCGCGCCGCGCTCGCGCGCGCGCTCGAGCTGCCGAGCGAGCCCTGGTGGCTCGAACAGGTACACGGCGACGAGGTCATCGCACTCGATGGCCCCGCGCCCGGCCGCCGCGGCGACGCCGCCTTCACCGCGCGCGCCGGCGTGGTGGCCGTCGTGATGGTGGC
>JAIEQK010000238.1 GCA_019747795.1 Gammaproteobacteria bacterium
CGAAGCCCATGGATGCCTGCTTGCGCAGGCATGACGAGACTGGGTGCGTAAAGGTCTGCGAATACGCCCAACATCCTCCGTCACCCCTGCGAAAGCAGGGGTCCATCTGCGCTCAGCGAAGCCCATGGATGCCTGCTTGCGCAGGCATGACGGATCTGAGCGGATCGAGGAGGACGGAACGAACTGCGCTTTCACCACCACGCTGTCACCCTCACGAACTCGAGGGTCCATGGCCGGTCGGCGAAGCCCAGCGACTCCCGCTCGCGCGGGCGCGACGGCCTTCAGGCACTTGCGTCAATGTGCATGACCTCGTCAACGCGACGGGTCGCACTTACGGCAGGCGCCGCAACCTCACGACCTTCGGCACCGCCGTCGGCAGCGACGAGTAGGCGCTCCACACGTCACCGTTCTTGGCATCGATGGCGAGATGACGCATGTAGGCGGGCTCGGTCGGCAGCGGGTAGCGGGTGAATTTCTTCGTCTTCGCGTCGAGGTGGATCAGTTCCGAGGCGAGCGCCGCGGCGAGCCACACGTCGCCGTTGCGCGGGTCGACTTCGACGTCGTAGATGCCAGCCGCGCCGAGCCCGGTGTCGAAGGACTCGAACTTCTCGCTCGCGGGATCGAAGCTCGTCACGCGGCCGGTATTGAACTCGGCGATCCAGATCCTGCCGTCGGGTGCGACGGCCATGCGTCGCGGGCCGACGTTGTCACCGGGCATCGCGTAGAGCTTGCTCGCGCCGCTCGCGATGTCGTAGCGCGCCAGCGTGTTGGCCGCGAGCTGCGCGCTCCAGAGGCGGTCCTTGGCGTCTATCTGCATGCCGTAGGGCAGCGGTATGCCGGCGCTCGGCGGCAGCTTGGCCGAGGGCAAGGGAAAGCGCGTCAGCTTGCCGTCCGCCGCGCCGAGCCGCGCGATGCCCTCGGTCTTGCCGAAGTAGTCGTTCAGCCACACGTCGCCGTGGCTGTCCTGCGCGATGTCGTGTGGGTAGATGCCGACCGGATAGGTCGTGTAGCGACGCGTGCGCGGATCGAGCCGTACCACCGCTTCCGTGCCGCCGTTGACCAGCCACAACGTGCCGTCGGCGGCGAATTCGAGCGCGCGCACCTGCGCGGCGACGTCCGGCTTGTCGCTGACCTCGTAGGTGTCGTACTGGCCGGTGGCAGGATCGAGCGCCCACATCCGGCTGTTCCAGAACGCCGTGACCCAGATGCGCGCGTCGGGCCCCACCACCAGGTCGTGGGGCAGTTCGCTGGCGATGGGTACCGGGTACTCGGTGATCTCGGCCTTCGCCGCGGGCGCGGCAAAGGCCGGCGGGGCGAGCTTCGCGATGCTCGCGGCGTTGAACTGTGTGGTCAGCCAGTCGGCGTAGTGGCCGGCGTCGAAGTCCGGCGGAATCACCGCGTACTTGTCGAAGGACTTCATCAGCGCGAAGGCTTCGAGCCACTGCTCGCGCGTGCGCGGCGCACCGTTCTTGATGACGCGCGACGAGGCGATCTCATGGCAGCTCGCGCAGTTCAGGATGAACTCGCGCTTCTCCGCGCCGTCCGCCACCTGCGCGAACCAGGTCGCGGTGGAGGCGTGACGCAGCGGATCGTCGGTGGGCGCGAGGGCGAAATCCGCCTGCGCGGCGGCGTTCGCCACCTCGACCTGGCGCGTGGCCTCGGCAAGCCGCGCGTGATGCGCGCGAAGCGTGTAGGCGCCGGTCGGCAGGGATGGCAGCGCGTACTCGCCCGTCGCGTTCGAATACACCGTGGTCTCGATGCCGCTCGCCGCGTGCCGCGCGGTGACGAAGACGCCGCCCAGCGCCTTTCCCGCCGCGTCCCGCACCGTCCCCGTGACGACGCCGTCGGCGCCGGCCAGCGGCGCCACCGCCGCCAGCAGCCACGCCCATGCGCGACGCGAGCGGCGCGCCCCGTGTTCCTCGCTCCCCATGCTGCATGCCCTCCCCTGTCGGCGCGCCAGACTCTAGCATCGTCGCGCGGCCCGTGGCGCCCTGCGCGAACAGCGACGATGAGCGGCCACCTGGTCTGCGCGCGCGGCCCGATCCGTCGTACCATGCGCGGCCAGGTGTCTCAACCGGGTGTAGCGACGATGTCAGACGACGATCAGGATTTCGAGAAGACCCAGATCTACCTGCCGCCGGGCAAGGGCGGGGCGGGACGATCGCAGGCCTCCAAGCCGCTGCACGAGGTGCTGCTCAAACCGCAGAAGGACGCCACACCGGCCGAGGCGCCGAGCGTGGATTTCGACATCACCGGCGCCGCCCCACCGGCGCCGCAGAACAGCGCCGCGCTCGACTTCGACATCACCGGCGCCGGCGAGGCGAGCCCCGCGCCCCCGCCCGCCCCGCGCAGTGCGAAGACCGCCGCGCCTCCGCCGCCGCCGGCACCCGCGCCGGCACCCAAGAGCAACCTGGGACTCGTGATCGGCGCGCTGGTGGTGCTGGCCATCATCGCCTTCTTCGCCCTGCGCTGAGCCACACCGCGGCGACGCCCCGTGCGTCTCCGCGCTCACGCCAGGACCCGCCGCGCGCGGGTCTGGCCACGGCGCCCTGATCCCCGCGTCGCTCGTCAGCGTAAGCGCTTCGTGCAGCACCTCGCCCCGTGCTTCCGTCCTTGGCCATAGCCCCTGGCTAAGGCTTCCGAACAAACTTTCAACTTCCTGGCGTCCCATCCCGTCGCTACTGTCACGGCATGCCCACGGTACGGGCGCCAGCAACACAGGTGAACGAGATGAACGGAGAACACGCGAACAACGCCGGTCAGTGCCCGGTGATGCACGGCGGCGCGCCGCGGCGCGCGGCGCGCGCCAACCGCGACTGGTGGCCCGAACAGCAGCAGATCGATGTGCTGCACCAGCATGGCGTCGCGTCCAACCCGATGGGCGCCGGCTTCGACTATGCCGCCGCCTTCGCGAGTCTCGATTACGCGGCCCTGAAGCGCGATCTCGCCGCGCTCATGACCGCCTCGCAGCCCTGGTGGCCCGCGGACTACGGGCACTACGGTCCGCTCTTCATCCGCATGGCCTGGCACAGCGCCGGCACCTATCGCATCGCCGACGGACGCGGCGGCGCGGGCAGCGGCACGCAGCGCTTCGCGCCGCTGAACAGCTGGCCGGACAACGCCAATCTCGACAAGGCGCGGCGCCTGCTGTGGCCGATCAAGCAGAAATACGGCGAAGCGATCTCCTGGGCGGACCTCATGATCCTTGCCGGCAACGTCGCGCTCGAGACCATGGGCTTCAAGACCTTCGGCTTCGCGGGCGGCCGCGAGGACGTGTGGGCACCCGAGGCAGACATCGACTGGGGCAGCGAGGACAGCTGGCTCGGCGACAGTCGCTATCGCGGCGACCGCGAACTCGACCATCCTCTCGCCGCGGTGCAGATGGGCCTCATCTACGTGAACCCCGAAGGCCCGAACGGCGAGCCCGATCCGGTGGCTTCAGGCCGCGACATCCGCGAGACCTTCGCGCGTATGGCGATGAACGACGAGGAGACCGTGGCGCTGGTCGCCGGCGGCCACACCTTCGGCAAGTGCCATGGGGCCGGTGACGCCGCCCTGGTCGGACGGGAACCAGAAGGCGCCGACATCGAGGAACAGGGCCTGGGCTGGCGCAACGGTTTCGAGAGCGGCATCGGGGCGCACACCACCACCAGCGGTATCGAGGGCGCGTGGACGCCCACGCCGACGCGCTGGGACAACGCCTATTTCGACATGCTGTTCGGCTACGAGTGGCAGCTCGTGAAAAGCCCGGCCGGTGCCTGGCAGTGGATCCCGACCGATCCCGCCGCCGCCGAACGGGTGCCCGACGCCCACGACCCGGCACGACGTCACGCGCCGATCATGACCACGGCCGATCTCGCGCTGCGCATGGATCCCGTCTACGAACCCATCGCACGCCGCTTCCACCAGGACCCGGCGGCCTTCGCCGAGGCGTTCGCGCGCGCCTGGTTCAAGCTCACCCATCGTGACATGGGACCACGCGCGCGCTATCGCGGCCCGGAGGTCCCGAGCGAGGTACTCCTCTGGCAGGACCCCATTCCACCGCGCGACCACGCGCTGATCGACGACGCCGACATCGCCGCGCTGAAGGCGCAGGTGCTGGACTCGGGGCTGCCGGTCTCGACCCTGGTGGCGACCGCCTGGGCCTCGGCCTCCACTTTCCGCGGCTCGGACAAGCGCGGCGGCGCGAACGGCGCGCGCTTGAGGCTCGCGCCACAGAAGGACTGGGAGGTGAACGAGCCGGCGCAGCTGACAGCGGTGCTCGGCGTGCTCGAACGCATCCAGCAGAAATTCAACGACGGGCGTCACGACGGCAAGCGCGTGTCACTGGCCGATCTGATCGTGCTGGCCGGCGGTGCCGCCATCGAACGCGCGGCGCGGGCGGCGGGCCACGACGTGGTGGTGCCGTTCTCGCCCGGACGCATGGATGCCGCACAGGCCGACACCGACGTCGAATCCTTCGCCGTGCTCGAGCCGCGCATCGACGGCTTCCGCAACTACCAGCAGGCGGGGGCGAACCGGTCGGAGGAAGCGGCGCTGATCGATCGCGCGCAGCTGCTCACGCTCACCGCGCCGGAGATGACCGTGCTGCTCGGCGGCCTGCGCGTGCTCGGCGCGAACGTCGGTCGCGCCGCCGAGGGCGCGTTCACCACGCGACCCGGCGTGCTCAGCAACGACTTCTTCGTCAACCTGCTCGACATGAACGTCGCGTGGCGCGCGACGGATGACACACGGGCACGCTTCGAAGGCCGCGTGCGCGGCAAAGGCGCGGTGAAATGGACGGCGACCCGCGTCGACCTGCTGTTCGGCGCGCACTCGCAGCTGCGCGCCATCGCCGAGGTCTATGCCTGCGCGGGCGCCGAGCCCAAGTTCGTGGCAGACTTCGTCGCGGCCTGGACCAAGGTCATGAACCTCGACCGCTTCGACCTCGCCTGAGACGCGTTCAGGCGCGGCGCGCCCGCGCCGCGCCTGGCGACAGGCGGTACAGGCGCCGAACGTTGTCGCCGAGCACCTTGGCCCGCGTCGCCGGTGCGAGCGACGCGACGTAGCGCGACAGGTCGTCCACCCAGGTGTGCGGATGATCGGGATGGGGATAATCCGTCGCCCACACGAAGCACTCCGCGCCGACGTGATCGACGATGAGCGGCGCCGCGGTCTCGTCCGGATCGCTCGAGATGAAGCACTGGCGACGGAACAGTTCGCTCGCCGACGCGCGCCGCGCGCCCATCGAAGCGGTATCGGCGTCGAGCCGGTCGAGCAGCGCGCCTATCCAGCCGGCGCCCACCTCCAGCACGCCGAGGCGCAGCGTCGGAAAGCGCTCGAGTGTGCCGAGCGAGAAGAACGAGATCAGCGCCTGCTGGGTAAGCGCGCGCAGCCAGATGGCCTCGCCCCAGGGCTGGCCGCGCCGCGGCCAGTCGAAGATGCCGGCGGCGGCGGCGTGCGGCGTGAAGGTCGGGTGGATCGCGAGCGGCACGTCGAGTTCCACGCATTTCGCGAACAGCACGTCGTGGCGCTCGTCGCCGTGGATCACGCGGCGATGATTGAAGGGATTGACCCAGGCGCCGCGACAGCCGTCCTTCACCGCGCGCTCGAGCTCTGCGGCCGACCCTTCCGGGTCGAGCAGGGTGAGCTGGGCGATGGGGACGAGTCGCTCGTCCGTACCGCGACAGAAGTCCGCGATCCAGCGGTTGTAGGCGCGCACGTAGGCGAGCGACAGCTCGGCGTCATCGAGCTCCCATTCCCACAGCAGGCCGAGCGTCGGGTAGAGCAGGGTCGCGTCGAGATTCTCCGCGTCCAAGAGCGCCACGCGCTCGGCGGCATTGCTCGAGCCGTAGGGCAGGTTGTCCGCGTAGCGCCGCTGCGGACTCGGACGCTTGTCGTCCTCGCCCATTGCGCCCAGCAGGCCGAGCGAGCCCTTGTTGGAGCGCGCCGACGGGCGACCGTCGATCTCCAGGTACTCGTAGCCCTCGTCATCGACGCGGATGCGCAGCGCGCGTTCGCGGTAGCGCGCCTCGAGGTAGTCCTCCCACAGGTTCGGCGGCTCAAGCACGTGACCGTCGGCATCGATGGTGCCGGGATGGGGAAAACGCTTGATCTCGTAGGCCATGGACACGGTCCTCCCACCGTTGCGCGCACGGCCCATGGTACCGGCGCGCCGCGCGCGACGGCCAGCCGCGTGCGTCTCAGGCGTCGAAGTCGAGCAGCAGGGAGGGCGAGCGCGGCAGCGCCTGGCAGGCGAGCACGTAGCCGGCCGCGCGTTCGTCGGGGTCCAGCGCGAGGTCGTTCTGGAGTTCCACCTCGCCGGCCAGCAGCCGCGCGCGACAGGTCGCACAGACCCCCGCCTCGCAGCTGGACGGCAAATCGACGCCCGCGGCCTGCGCCGCCGCCAGCACCGTGGCGCCGTCGTCCGCCATATCGAAGGCGGTCTCCACGCCGAACATCCGCACCGTGACCTGTACCGTCGCCATGCGCCAGCCTCAGTCGAGGCCGACGATGCGCTGGGCGAGCTGCCCCGCGCGCCGCACGTGGGCGCGCATGAGCTTTTCCGCGCGGTCCGCCTTGCCCGCGAGCAGGGCATCGATCAAGGCGAGGTGTTCGGCGGCCGAGGCCTCGAGCTGTTGGCGATCCAACAGGCGCAGGAACTGCAGGCGATAGGCGGGCAGCTCCAGCGGCGCGAGCGCCTGGGCGAGGCGCCGATTGCCGGCCAGCGTGACGATGCCGGCATGGAAGGGCACGTTGTTCTCCATGTGCGCAAGCGCGTTGGCGCGCGCCGCGGCGCCGAGCCACACCGCGCGCGCCTCGCGGAGGAAGGCCGCGGACTCACCGGCCGCGATGCGCCGCGCCGCGAGTCCCGCGGCATAGCCCTCCAGGCCCTCACGCAGTTCGAACATCTCGGCGAGCGCCGCGCGGCTCAAACGTCGCACGCAGGTGCCACGCTGGTGACGCTGTTCGACGAGGCCGGCGGCCGCCAGCTTGACGAAGGCTTCGCGCAGCGTGCCGCGCGCCACCGGCACCCGTTCTAGGAGTTCCGCCTCGATCAGGCGCTGGCCGGGCGCGAGCGCGCCATCCTCGATCAGCCGGCGAATGGCCTCGGCGGCGACATCGGCCGCCTTGGTGCCGCGCTGTAGCGCTGTCTCGTCGCTCATCATTCTAGGCTCCGCGTTGACAGGCCGGCATTAATGTCCGACATTTTCGTCAGTCTAGTGGATCGAGCGAGCGGCGCAAGGCCGCGAGGAGTGCTGCAATGACCACCACCGCCGATTTCGTCGATCCCGCCCTCCTCGCCCAGGTGCGCATCGGCCGCGAGTACGTCGCGGCCAAGTACGGCTTTCGCAATCACTGGTACCCGGCGCTGTTCAGCGCGGAGCTCGGCGAAGAAGAGGTCCGGCCCGTGACTATGCTTGGCGAGAACCTGCTGCTGAAGCGCATCGACGGCGTGGTGCGCGCGGTGCGCGATCGCTGCGTGCATCGCGGCGTGGCGCTGTCGCGCAAGCTCGAGTGCTACACCAAGGGCACGGTCACCTGCTGGTACCACGGCTTCACCTATCGCTTCGAGGACGGGGTGCTGTGCGACATCGCCGGCACGCGCGGCAGCGCGGTGGTCGGCAAGCGTCGCCTGCGAACCTACCACGTGACCGAGGCGCAGGGCCTGGTGTTCGTCTTCATCGGCGACGAAGACCAGGCGCCGCCGCCGCTCGCCTGGGACGTGCCGCCGGGCTTTCTCGACGAAGACCTGGTCGTACACGGCAAGCATCGCGTGGTGGCGTCCAACTGGCGCGTGGGCGTGGAGAACGGCTTCGACTCCACGCACATCTTCATCCACAAGGACTCGGTGCTGATCGAGGAGGCCTCGCTCGCGCTGCCGCTCGGCCTGCAGCCCCTCGGTCGCCACGCGTTCAGGACCGAGACCGCCGACGGCGCGCCCAAGGGCGTGTACGACAACTTCGGGCCGGGCGAGGTCGCGCCGGTGTTCACCGCCAGCATCGAGGGCCAGGAAGTGCTGACGGGCGCGGTGCACGGCACCAACATCGTGCCGCACAACATCTCCATCTGGCTGCCGGGCGTGCTGCGCGTGCAGCCCTGGCCGATACCCGAGCTGACGCAGTACGAATGGTACGTGCCGATAGACGGCAGCCATCATCTCTACCTGCAGACCCTCGGCCGACGCTGCGCGAACGAGGCCGAGCGCGCGCAGTGGGCCACGGACTTCGCCACGCGCTGGCGCGACAAGGCGCTGGACGGCTTCAACGACGACGACGTGTGGGCGCGGGAAGCGACCGAGCCCTTCTACGCGGACGACACCGGCTGGCTGAAGGAACAATTGTTCGAGCCCGACGCCAACATCATCGAATGGCGCAAGCTGGCCGCGGCCCACGCCCGTGGTCTGCAGCGTCCCGAACACATCGACGCGCCCGGCAGCGTGCCGCCGCCCGGCTTCCTTCGAACCTGACGAGCTTACCGAGGCCAATACCATGAGCTTGTGGCTGGACATGCTGGGCGCCACCGTGCGCACCCTGGAGACACGCAACTTCGGCCCGGTGCGCATCGCCGAAGCCGGCGTCGGCAAACCCGAGACCGTGATCTTCCTGCACGGCATCGGCGGTCATCTCGAGGCCTACGCGAAGAACGTGGTCGCGCTCAGCGAGCGCTTCCACACCGTGGCCTACGATTTTCTCGGCCACGGCCTCTCGGCCAAGCCGGTGCTCGACTATTCCCCGCCGCTGCTGGTGGAGCATCTGAACGAAGTGCTGGACGCCCTCGGCAAGCGACGCGCCCACCTGTGCGGTGAGTCGCTCGGCGGCTGGGTCAGCGGCCTGTTCGCCGCCCGCCATCCGGACCGCGTGCAGCGGCTCATCCTGAACACCGCCGCCGGCCTGCCGATCCTCGGCGACAAGGGCCGCGCCGACCTGGAGGCGCTGATCGATCTCAGCCGCAAGGCCGCGACCCAGGGGCCGCCGACCCGCGCCAGCATCCTCGCGCGCATGCAGTGGCTGTTCCATCCCGACAACCACCACATGATCAGCGACGAACTGGTCGAGACCCGCCTGCGCTTCTATTCCCAGCCGATGATGCGGGACGTCGCGCCGCGGGTACTCGCAATGATTCCCATGCACGACGACTTCCTGATCCCGCTCGCGCAGATCCGCGCGCAGACGCTGTTCCTGTGGACCGAGGACAACCCGGTGCACGACGTGGAGACCGCGCGCCGGAGCGCCCCCCAGGTGGCCGGCAGCCAGCTCTACGTGATGCGCGCGCCGTCGGCCCACTGGCCGCAGTACGAGGCGCCCGAGGAATTCAACGGCGTGGTCGAGCGTTTCCTCGCCGACGGCTTGATCTGAGAATGGCGCTCGCGGCGACTCACAGGAACTCGAACATGACCACTACACACTCGATACCCGCCAGCCTCGGCTACTTCGTCATCGGGGCGCGCGATCTCGCCGCCTGGCGCGCCTTCGCCGAAGATCTGGTCGGCATGCAGGCCGAGCCTCTCGGCGACGGCCTTGCCCTGCGTCTCGATCAGCAGGCGCAGCGCTTCATCGTCGAACCTGGCGAGGAAGACGACCTGCGCGCGGTCGGCTGGCTGTACGACACCGAGGCGGCGCTCGAGGCGGCCATCGCACAGGCCCGCGAACACGGGGCGACGCCCGAGGCCGGCTCGGCGGCGCTGTGCCGCGCGCGCGGCGTGGAACGCCTTGCACGGCTGGTCGATCCGAACGGCATTGCCCATGAACTGCACTTCGGTCCGCGCTATGCGCCGCACGACGCGCCGTTCCGCTCGCGCTGCCTGCGCGGCGGCTTCGTCGCCGGCGCGCTCGGCGCCGGGCACTACGTCGCGGTCACCGCCGACCATGACGCCACCGCGCGCTTCTATCGCGAGACGCTGGGTCTGCGCGTCAGCGACTACATCCGCGGCGAGGTGGCGCCCGGCGGTCCGGTGCTGGAAGCGACCTTCCTGCATGCCGCGACCGGCAGGCATCATTCCGTGGCCTATGCCGTCGGCCCGACCCACAAGCGCGTGCATCACCTGATGGTGGAGTACACCGAGATGCGCGACGTCGGGCTCGCCCACGAGCGCTGCCTGGCGGCGGGCGTGCCGCTGATGATGGGCCTGGGTCAGCATCCCAATGACGGCATGTTCTCGTTCTACGCGGTGACGCCGAGCGGCTTCGGTCTCGAGATCGGCTGGGGCGGCGTGGTGGTCGACGACGCCGACTGGCAGGTGCGGAGCTACACGCGGCTGTCCGACTGGGGACACCATCCACCCCACGCCTGAGGGGCGCTCACTCCGCGACGAACAGCGTCGCGAGCGGCGGCAGGCTGGCGCGTTCGGGATCGAGGCCGTTGGGGGCGAACCACGCGCGCTCGTAGACCCCGCACTCGCCGGCGTGCGCGACGATTGCGTCAAAAGCCTGCGCGCGAAATGCGGCGTCGCCATCCTCCTCCGCGGCGCCAACCAGCGTGTCGATGGCGGCGGCGAGCCGCGCGCGGCGCGCAGCGTGGGGCTCGTTCTCATGACTCGCCAGCGCGGCGCCGAGCGTCGCCGTCGCCGCCTGCGTGCGCGCACCGCCCGCGGCGCTCGCGACCAGCGCCTGTGCCAGCGCTTCCGTGCCGCGCAGCACGCGCTCGTCCAGCCGCGCCGCGGTGGGCAGCTGCTGCGCGAGCGATTCGAGATGCGCCATCACGAGCTGCGCCTGCTCGCGCGCGAGGGCGTTGTCCGCGGCGATGGCCGGCAGGATGACCTCGGTCAGCGCGCGGCGCATGGTCTGTAGCCGGAGTTCGATGCTCGGCATCATGGCGTCGGTCCTCGGCGCAGCTTGTCTGCGATGTCGGCCAGGATCAGGTGGCCGACCGGCGCGAGCCAGCTCAGCAGCACGTCCTGGTGGTTGTTGCCCGCCCGCGCGACGCGCAGGCAGGTGGCGAAGGTGTGCACCACGGACTTCCACGCGTTCAGCACTTC
>JAIEQK010000160.1 GCA_019747795.1 Gammaproteobacteria bacterium
GTAGCCGTCGCCCAGGCGCGCCGCGCGCCGCGCGGCGGCGGGAGCGAAGCCGCCGACCCACAGCGGCGGCCGCGGTCGCTGATGGGGCAGGGGGGTCAGGCGCACTTCGTCCAGGTGGTAGTGGCGGCCGTGGAAGGTCACCAACTCCCCCTCCCACAGGCGACGGATGATCTCCAGGCCCTCGTCGGTGCGCGAGGCGCGCTCCGAGGTGCCGACCCCCAGCGCCGCGAATTCCTGCGGCCGGTAGCCGACGCCCACGCCGAGCTCGAAGCGACCGCGGGACAGGAGGTCGATGGCGGCGCCGTCCTCGGCCACCCGCACCGCGTGGTGCAGGGGCAGGAGCAGCACGCCGGTGCCGATGCGGATGCGCTGCGTGGTGGCGGCGACCGCCGCGGCCATGGGCAGGATCGAGGGTGAATGGCCGTCGTCGCAGAAATGATGCTCGGTCAGCCACACGTCGTCGTAACCGATGGTCTCCGCCCAGGCGATCTGGCGCAGGTGGGCGGCGTATAGATCCGCGTAGTCGACCTGCCAAGCCTGTGGATTGCGCAGCGAATACCACAGACCGAAACGCAGACCCGAGCGTGCAGACATCATGACTCTCCCCAGAAGAATGGCGCCGATTCTAGGAAGGCGCGCGCGGGCGGCCAAGTCTCAGCGTGCGAGCGCCGCGGCAATACCGGCCTCGTGAAAGTAGCCGAGCGGCACCTTGAACACCTCGGCGATGCGCTCCGCGCTCAGCACGCGCGCCGGCGTGTCGCACAGCGGGGGGTGGTCCGCGGCCAGCAGCAGCAGGCGATCGCAGTGGCGCGCGGCGATGTTGAGGTCATGTAGAACGACGAGCGCCGCGCCTCGGCTGCGCGCGTGGCCGCGCAGCGCGGCGAGGATGTCGAGTTGATAGCGCGGATCGAGATTCGCGATGGGTTCGTCCGCCAGCAGCAGGCGATGCTCGCCGGCCAGCAGGCGGGCGATGTGGACCCGCGCGAGTTCGCCGCCGGACAGGCGATCCGCGCGCCGCGCGGCCAGTGCCTCCAGACCGCAGGTCTGCATCGCGCGCGTCACGGCATCCTGGTCCGCGGGGCGAAGCCGCTCGAGCGACGCGCCGTGCGCGAGCCGTCCGAGCGCGACCACGGTCCGCACCGTGAGCGGCCAGTGCAGCACCGCCTGTTGAGGGTGGTAGCCGACCTGCCGGGCGCGCGCCGCAGGCGACAGCGCGAGCAAGGGCGCGCCGTCCAGGCGGAGTTCGCCGCGAGCCGGCGCCTCGAGACCGGCGAGCACGCGCAGCAGGCTCGATTTGCCCGCGCCGTTCGGTCCGATCACGCCGAGGGTCTCGCCTTCCTCCACGCTCAGATCGAGACCCGCGAGCAGCGTCCGACCGCCGCGCGCGATCTCCACGCCACGCAGTTCCAGCACGCTCATGCGCCGCCGCTCCGCGCCCGCAGCACGAGGCGCAGGAAGAAGGGCGCGCCGAGCAGGGCGGTGACCACGCCGAGCTTGAGTTCGCCGCCGGCGAGCGGCACGCGCGTGCCGAGGTCGGCCGCGAGTGTCAGCGCCGCGCCGCCGAAGGCGCTCGGCAGCACCAGCGCGCCCGGTCGGTGATCGACCCACGGGCGCAGCAGGTGAGGCACCACCAGCCCGACGAAGCCGATCACGCCGCTCACCGACACCGCCGCGCCCACCGCCAGCGCGCTGCCGGCAATGATCCGCGCGCGCACCGCGCCGAGCCGGATGCCGAGGCTCGCCGCGGTGTCCTCGCCGAGCGACAGCGCGTCCAGCGCGCGCCGGCCGCTGAGCAGCAACGCCCAGCCGAGCGCCATGAAGGGCAGCGCGAGCAGCACATGATCGAAACTGCGATTGGCGAGCGAGCCCAGCAGCCAGAAATAGATCTCGAAGGCGGCGAAGGGATTGGGCGATAGGTTCAGCACCAGCGTGGTCAGCGCGCCGCACAGGCTGTTGATGGCGACGCCGGCCAGGATCACCGTGACCATGTCGGCGCCGCGGCCCGCCAGTCCCTGCAGTGCCGCCACCGCCAGCAGCGCGCCGAGCATGCCGCTCGCCGGCAGTAGCCAGTAGGCGCCGCTCGCGAGACCGCTGTAGAAGGCGATCACGGCGCCCAGGGCCGCACCGCCGGAGACGCCGATGATGCCGGGCTCGGACAGCGGATTGCGCAGCAGTCCCTGCAGCGCGGCGCCGGCCGCGCCGAGGCTCATGCCGACCATCACGCCGAGCAGCGCGCGCGGCAGGCGGATCTCGCGCAGGATGAGCGCAGTGGGCGAATCGTCGTCAGGCGACAGCAGCGCGACCAGTGCGCTCGGCGGCACGAAGCTCGGGCCTATCGACAGCGCCGCCAGGAACAGCAGCGCGGTGAGCGCGATCAGCGTCGGCAACAGCGCCCGGCTGTTCACGGTCGTGCGTCACGCAGCTGCGCGACAGCCTCGGCGTTGAAGCTGCCGGGGCAGGTCCAAAGGGCTTCGTCCAGCGCAGCGCGCCGCACCGGGCGCGCGCGGCGCGCGAACAGCGCGCGCAGCGCCGGCGCCTCGAGCTGCGCTTCCGCGAGGGACGGCGCGGGCGCGCTGCGGCGACTGAATACCAGGACGTCCGGCGCCTGCAGCACCAGCCGTTCCAGGTCCAGGTAGCCGCCATGCGTGAGGCCGATCTTGGCGGCGATGTTCTCGAGCCCGGCGTGGCGCAGCACCTCGTTCATCAGCGAGTCGGTGCCCTGCACGAAGCCGTTCGGCTGGTAGACCAGCGCACTGCGAGACGGACCGGGCGGAGGATCGGCGAGCATCGCATCGAGTCGCGCCAGCAGGGTGGCGGCGCGCGACGCGACGTCGAGCCGCGCGGCGACGCGCGTGAGCGTCTCGCGATAGTCGGCGAAGCGGGTGGCGATCGGCACGGCCAGCACCTCCACGCCGACCCGTTCGAGCAGGTGGCTGGCGTAGGCGGCGCTGCCCTGGTCGGTGAGCACCAGGTCGGGCGCAGTCGCCAGCACTTCCTCCACCGCGCCGTGGTTCACCGCCAGGCGCGCGGCGCGGGCCGCGAACGGGCTCAGGTTGGGATCGCGCGAGAGCGAGGTGACCGAGACGATGCGCGCGTCATCGAGGAGTTCGAACAGCAGGCTGTCGGTGCAGAGATTCAGCGACGCGACGCGCGTCGGCGCGGCGCCCACGCCGCCCACCGGCAGCGCGAGCGCGCCCAGAAGGACTAGCGCGCGGCGCGCCGACGCCGCACGGCGTCGGCCAGCTCGTGCAGCAGCGGCTCGGTCGTGTCCCATGACATGCAGGCGTCGGTGATGCTCTGGCCGTAGACCAGCGGCGTGGCGTCGGTGTGGTTCTGCTTGCCTTCCTTGAGATGGCTTTCGAGCATCACGCCCATGATGGTGCCCGCGCCGCCGGCGACCTGCGCGGCGACCTCGCGCGTCACGTCGGGCTGCTTGCGGTGGTCCTTGCGGCTGTTGCCGTGGCTGCAGTCGACCATCAGGCGATCGTCGAGGCCCGCCGCGCGCAGCGCCGCCGCGGCCGCTGCGACCGAGGCCGCGTCGTGGTTGGGACCCGCGTTGGAACCGCGCAGGATCAGGTGACAGGTGTCGTTGCCGCGGGTGCTGACGATGGCCGCGATGCTCTGCTTGGTCACCGACAGGAAGTGATGGGGATGGCGCGCGGCGCCGATGGCGTCGACCGCGACCTGCACGCTGCCGTCGGTGCCGTTCTTGAAGCCGATGGGCATGGACGAGCCCGAGGCCAGTTCGCGGTGGATCTGGCTCTCGGTGGTGCGCGCGCCGATGGCGCCCCAGGCCATGAGGTCCGCGACGAACTGCGGCGTGATCACGTCGAGGAATTCGGAGCCGGCGGGCATGCCGCGATGGGCGAGGTCGAGCAGCAGGCGGCGCGCGGCGCGCAGCCCGTTGTTGATGTCGAACGTGCCGTCGAGATGGGGATCGTTGATCAGACCCTTCCAGCCGATGGTGGTGCGCGGCTTCTCGAAGTACACGCGCATCACGATGCACAGGTCCGCGGCCAGCGCGCGCTTGGCGGCCTGCAGCTTGTCGGCGTACTCCAGCGCCGCCTTGGGATCGTGGATGGAGCAGGGGCCGGTCACCACCAGCAGGCGGTCGTCCTGGCCGCGCACGATGGCCTCGGCCTCGCGGCGCGCTTCGTTGACGGTGGTGGACGCCTGCTCGGAGACCGGCAGTTCCTCCATCAGGATGGCCGGCGGAATCAAAGGACGGTAACCGGCGATGCGTTCGTCGTCGGTAGTATGAAACATGGCAGAGGGGCTCCAGGGGCGGCGTCGGCGAGCCGTGCATGATAAAGCGGCACCGGGGGCGATGCCAGTTGAAGGCGGGCTCAGGAAGCGAGCAGGCGCGTGCCGAAGTGATAGGCGCCGTAGGCGCCGAGATAGCCGAGCGAGGTCATGTAGAACCAGGCGAGTGCCGGCCAGCGCCAGGTGCCGGTCTCGCGGCGCATGACCGCGATGGTCGACACGCATTGCAGGCACAGCGCGTAGAAGATCAGCAGGCCAATCACCATCGG
Source organism: Gammaproteobacteria bacterium (assembly GCA_019747795.1). Classification (GTDB taxonomy): domain Bacteria; phylum Pseudomonadota; class Gammaproteobacteria; genus JADJYF01. The sequence goes on from JAIEQK010000160.1 coordinate 4,533, forward strand.
CAGCGTGTACACCGGGGTGCCGTCCGCGTGGCGCGCCGCGCGGATGCGCGCGGTGAGCGTGCCCTCGACGTCGTCGGCGGCGCTGTCCACCGCGTAGATGGTGCCGAGCGCCGCGATCACCACCTCGCGGGCGGGAAAGGACGCGATCACCGCGGCCGTCACCTTCCAGTCCCAGCCGAGCGGCTCGAACAAGGGCGTCACGCTGCGCGACATGCGCCCGAGGTAGCTGTCGGACAGTCGCTGCGCGGCGTGCTCGGCGTCGACGGGCGCACCGTCCGGCGCGGCGTCCCGCGGAAAGGACGCGAGCGCCCACACCACCAGCGCCACGCAGAAGATGATGGTGCCGGCGCGCTGCAGGAACACCACCGCGCGGGACAGCAGCTTGGTCAGCACCGCGCGCAGGTTGGGCATGCGGTAGGGCGGCATCTCGAGCAGGAAGCGCGCCTTGGCCCGCGACCAGAACAGCCGGCTGATGACCCACGCGGTGAAGGCGCCGCCGACGATGCCGAGCATGTAGAGCCCGAACAGCACGAGGCCCTGCAGATTGATGAAGCCGCCGAGAAAACGCGTATCGGGTACGAAGGCCGCGATCAGGAGCGAATACACCGGCAGGCGCGCCGAGCAGGTCATGAAGGGCGCGGCCATGATGGTGGCGAGCCGGTCGTGGCGGTTGGCGATCACCCGCGTGCCCATGATGCCCGGCACGGCGCAGGCGAAGCTCGACAGCATTGGGATGAAGGACTGGCCGGAGAGCCCGAGCCCGCGCATCGCGCGATCCATGAGGAAGGCCGCGCGCGCCATGTAGCCGGTGTCCTCGAGGATGATGATGAAGGTGAAGAGGATGAGGATCTGCGGCAGGAACACCACGACGCTGCCGACCCCGGCGATCACGCCCTCGGCGATGAAGCTCGACAGGAGCCCCGGCGCCATGCGGCTGCTGACCGCTTCGCCCAGCGCGCCGGTCAGGTAGTCGATGGCGTCGACCAGCGGCGTGGCCCAGGCGAATACCGCCTGGAATACCGCGGCCATCACCAGGGCGAAGAGCGCGGTGCCGAGCACCGGGTGGTTGAGCACGCGGTCGGCGGCGTCGAGCGCGGCGCGGCGCGGTGCCGGTCCGCGCTCTTCGATGCCCTTCAGCTGCGCCTGGATCCAGCTGTAGCGATCGCGCGCCTCGAGCGTCGCGAGACTGCGACCGCCGCCGACCTGCTGGCGAAGCTCGGCCAGCATCGGCTCCAGCGCCGCGCCGACGCGCTGCGTGAGTCGCTGCTCGGCGTAACCGCCGGCATCGATGAGCGCGCGCCGCAGTTCGATGCCGCTCGCCTGCACGCCGAGTTCGCCGAGGCGGCGCGTGAGTTCGGTGACGGCGTCTTCCAGCGCTGGCGTCAGCACCAGGTGCGGCGCGCGCGGCTTGCGCAGGATCTCGTCCAGCGCGCGCTTCAAGGCGTCGATGCCTTCGCCCTTCGCGGCGGCGATGGGCACCACCGGCACGCCCAGGCGTTCGGCCAGCGCCTCGACGTCGATGCGTACGCCTTCCTGATCCAGGCGATCGACCATGTTGAGCGCCACCACCGCCGGCACGCCGGCCTCCAGCACCTGGCTCGCCAGGAACAGGTTGCGGCGCAGGTTGGTGGCATCGACCACGATCACCACCGCGGAGGGATGGGGCATGCCTTCGATGCCACCGCGCAGCACGTCGACCGCGATCATCTCGTCCGGCGAGGCGGCGGCCAGGGAATAGGTGCCAGGCACGTCCACCAGGCGCACGGTTCGGCCGCCGACCTCGGTGCTGCCGGACACCTGTTCGACCGTCACGCCAGGATAGTTGCCGACCTTCTGCTTGAGCCCGGTCAGGCAGTTGAACAGCGTGCTCTTGCCGGTATTGGGATTGCCGAGGGTGACGACGACGGGAATCTCGTCGACGGCGGGTTGCGCGCTCATGGAGCAGACGTCAGTCGCGGCGGGCGATCAGCACGTTGGCGGCTTCCGAGCCGCGCAGCGACAGGGCATACCCCAGCACGCGCACTTCCAGCGGATCGCCCGCCGGCGCGTAGCGCAGCACCTCGACCTCCGCGCCTTCCACCACGCCCATCTGCATCAGGCGCTGGGCAAGTTCGTCTTCCTGCACGAAGCCTTCCACCACCCCGGACTCGCCGGGTCGCAAGCTCGCGAGCGTGACGCTCATGAGCGACGCAGCAGGGACAGCAGCGAACGGCGCGGGCGCGGTTCCGGCGCGACGTGGATGCGGGCCGCCTCGGCGCCGTTGATCGCCCAGCGTTCGTTGTCGATACCGATCAGTACCGGGTCGCCGGCGCGCAGCACGCCGAGCAGGGTGCCAGGCACGATGCCTCGCGCGGCGAGGCGGGCGGTGGTCTGGGGATCGTCGGCGTCGATGGCGACGATGGTGGCGCGGTCGCCATGCTGGAGCTTGGATAGGGTCACCACGTTGCCTCGATCCTGGTGCCGCGAGCGGATTTGCTCCCGGCACGTGAATAGTAATTATTCGCAGTTACCTTAGCAACATAGCGCGCCGCGCGGCGCGCGTCTTGAGCAGGATCAATGTCCGCCGCGCCGCGTGCCGAGCCGGTAGTACGGCGCGACCTCGGGGGCCCGGTTCTCCGCGTGCAGTTCCTTGATGTCCCGCCACCAGGCCGCGGTGAGCATGTCACCGTGCTGCTCGAGGAAGGCCTTCTTGAGCCTGTCCTCCATCGGCAGGAAGCGGATGAACTCCTCGGGAAAGATGTCCCGCGGTCCGACGTAGAACCAGTTCTCCGCGCTCATCTCGTCTTCCAGGCTGTCCGCCTCCGGCACGTCTCGGAACTGGCATTCCGTGACCAGGCACAGTTCGTCGTAGTCGTAGAAGATCACGCGCCCGTGGCGCGACACGCCGAAGTTCTTCAGCAGCAGGTCGCCAGCGAAGATGTTGGTCATGGCGAGGTCCTTGATCGCCTGGCCATAGTCCAGGATCGCCGCGCGCGCTTCCTCGTAGGGATACTGCTGCAGGTAGATGTTGAGCGGCGTCACGCGCCGTTCCGAATAGAGGTGATCGATGACCAGCAGGTCGCCCTCGATGCGCACCGCCTGCGAGGTGCTGGTCAGCAGTTCCTCGAGCAGTTCCGGGGCGAACTTCGCCAGCGGGAACTCGATGTTGCGGAACTCCTGGGTGTCGATCAGGCGCCCGGCGCGGTCGTGGTTGAACACGAACTTGTATTTCTTCTTCACCTCCTCGTGACTGATGTTCTTCGGAAAGCCGAAGCTGTCGCGAATCACCTTGAACACCAGGTCGTAGGAGGGCAGGGTGAAGACCAGCATCACCAGACCGCGATCGCCGGCCGCGTGGATGAACTGGTCGTCGCAGGCCTTGAGGTGATGGAAGAAGCTGCGGTAGCGCTCGGTCTTGCCCTGCCGCGCGCGGCCGAGGATGGTGTAGAGCTCGTCCAGCGGCTTGCGCGGCATCATCGCCTTGATGAAGTACACCGCGCCTTCCACCGGCTCGACGTCGACCATGAAATAGGAACGCGTGAAGCCGAACAGCACGGAGACGTCGTCGCTCGAGGTCAGCACGGCCTCGACGCGAATGCCGGCGGGCGTGTTCTCGAAGGCCAGTACGAAGGGCGCGTTGCGCTTCGCCCAGAACATCTTGCCGACCACGAAGGCGCGGCTCGACTGGTAGAACACGTCGTGCATGACCTCGACGCGGCGCAGGACCTCGTCCGGCGGGCCGTCACCGCCGACCACCCGCTCGATCTCCGCGCAGATGAAGTCGACGTCCGCCTCGATGTCGAGATAGGGCGTGCGGAACGCGAAGTCGTCCAGCAGCCGGCGCACGATGCCGCGCACGCTGCTCCAGTTCAGGTAGTTGTGCTGGCGCGCCGGGTAGCGCAGCGGCGCCTCGGCGGCGACCACGTCGGCGGTGTCGGAGACCTGGGTCGGGTCGAGATTCAGATCGCGCAGGATGTCGCGATGCACCGAGTTGAAGAAGGTCTTGGCGAACTCGCCGTCCGGGATGTCGTCCAGGCGACTCCAGTACATGGCGCGGATGGCCGGCCATTCCGGCAGCAGGTCACCCTGCGCCGGGAACAGCTTGCGCAGCGTCGCGAGCGTGCGCGACACCGATTTCTCGTAGAGCTCGATGCGCTCCGCGAGATCGTTGCGCGCGCCCGCCCAGTCGCGCTGCTCGAAGCGTGTTCGCGCGCGCTGGGTGATGCGCCGGAAATTGTTGTTGTAGTTGACGAAGCCTTCGTGGATCGCGGCAGCGGCCTGCCGGATCCACGGGTGGGTCTCGGGCGCGTTCAAGTGAACGCGACGCTTAGAGGTTGGAGATCAGGGCGTCGCCGAACTCGCTGCACTTGACTTCCTTGGCGCCCTCCATCAGCCGAGCGAAGTCATAGGTCACGGTCTTCTGACCGATGGTCTTGTCCATCGCGGCGATGATCAGGTCCGCCGCCTCGGTCCAGCCCATGTAGCGCAGCATCATCTCGCCGGACAGCAGCACCGAGCCCGGGTTGACCTTGTCCAGGTTGGCGTACTTGGGCGCGGTGCCGTGGGTCGCCTCGAAGATCGCATGCCCGGTGTCGTAGTTGATGTTGCCGCCGGGTGCGATGCCGATGCCGCCGACCTGGGCGGCCAGCGCGTCGGACAGGTAGTCGCCGTTGAGGTTCATGGTCGCGATGACGTCGAAGTCGGTCGGACGGGTCATGACCTGCTGCAGCGTGATGTCGGCGATGGCGTCCTTGACCAGGATGCGACCGGCGGCCAGCGCCTTCTCCTGCTCCTCGTTGGCGGCCTTGGCGCCCTGGGCGGCGACGGTGCGCTCCCACTGCTCCCAGGTGTAGGTCTGGCCGGGGAATTCCTTCTCGGCCAGCGCGTAGCCCCAGTTCCGGAAGGCGCCTTCCGTGAACTTCATGATGTTGCCCTTGTGCACGAAGGTCAGGCTCTTGCGCTTGTTGTCGATGGCGTACTTGATCGCCGCGCGCACCAGGCGCTCCGTTCCGTCGCGCGACACGGCCTTGATGCCGATGCCCGAGCTGCCCGGGAAACGAATCTTCTTGTACGCGTCCGGGAAGTTCTGCTGGAAGAGCTGCATGAACTTGTCGTTCTCGGTGCTGCCCGCCTCGAACTCGATACCGGCGTAGATGTCCTCGGTGTTCTCGCGGAAGATCACCATGTCGACGTCCTGCGGGCGCTTGACCGGCGAAGGCACGCCGTCGAACCAGCGCACCGGGCGCAGACACACGTAAAGGTCGAGGATCTGGCGCAGCGCCACGTTCAGCGAGCGGATGCCGCCGCCCACGGGGGTGGTCAGCGGACCCTTGATCGCGACCAGGAACTCGCGGCACGCGTCGAGGGTTTCCTCCGGCAGCCACGAGCCGGTGAGATTGTTGGCCTTCTCGCCGGCGTACACTTCCATCCACTGGATTTCGCGCGCGCCGCCGTAGGCCTTCTTCACCGCGGCGTCGAGCACGCGCACGCTGGCGCGCCAGGTGTCGGCGCCGATGCCGTCACCTTCGATGAAGGGCACGATGGGATTGACCGGCACCTGCAACTTGCCATTGACGATGGAGATCTTCGCGCCATTGGCGGGAACTGTAATTTTCGCGGTCACCAGACTGCCTCCGACTTTCGTACGCGCATCAAGGAGAAACGGATGGAATGCCACGGCGATGTTATGTGAATTCGAAGAAATCGCGCAACTGCGCAACGCGGACTTTCACCGGCGGAATCATGGGGTTTTCGCGCCGCTGCCGGCATGCACGCAAACGGGTCGATTCCATGTCTGAAGCGCGAGCAATGGCACCGTTTCCGCACATCATCGGCGATTGCCTGCTGCTCGGCTGCGGTTACCTGGGCGCCGCGATGCTGCCCGGCCTCCGCGGCGTGGTGCACGCGGTGACGCGCGGCGCCGCGCGCCACGCGGGGCTGGTCGCGACCGGCGCGCGCTGTGTCGCGGCCGATCTCGCCGCGCCCGATCTGGAAGCGCGGCTCGCACCTCACCTCGCAGGCTTCGACGGGCTGGTGTTCGTGCTGGCGCCGCCCTCTGCCTGGCCGGAGGAAGAGGTTGCGCCCGCGTTCGCCCGTCTGCGGGCGCTGCTGGCGGGCCTGCGCGTGCGGCGCGGCGTGCTGGCGTCCAGCACGGCGGTGTACGGCGATGCCGACGGCGCGGTGGTCGGCGCCGACGCGCCGCTGGACGAGACGGCGCCGCGCAGTCGCAAGCTCATCGCCATCGAACGCGCCTGGCTGGCGGCGGACTTCGATGCGCGCGTGGTTCGCCTCGCGGGGCTGTACGGGCCAGGGCGGGTGATCGGACTGGACAGCGTGCGCCGTGGCGAAATACTGCCCGGTGACGGCGACGCCTGGCTGAATCTCTTGCACATCGAGGATGCCGCGCGCGCCATGCTGGCCACCGCGCTGGCGCCCGCGCCGCTGCGCGCGGCGCTGATCAGCGACGGCATGCCACTGCGACGGCGC
>JAIEQK010000273.1 GCA_019747795.1 Gammaproteobacteria bacterium
CTCGCGGCGCTCGACGTCGCCGCGCTGGCCTTCGCGGCGCAGCGCTTCGCCGGCCACTCGCGGCGCGACGACAGCACCGCGATGCTGGCGCTGCTCGCACTGCCGCTGGTGACGGGGCACTGGTGCATCGGCCTCGCGCCGCTGGTGGACGACCGCGCGGTCTTCCTGCTGCTGACGGTGGTGACGCTCGCGCTGCTGGTGGTGGCGGTCTACGGCGCGATGCTCGCCTGGATGGAGATGCGCTGGATGCAACTCGTGTTGCCGGCGCTGTTCTGGATCTCGGCCTACGGCCTCGCGGCGGTCACCACCTGCTACATCGCGCACGGCGGCTGGCCGGTGGCCTACGAACTCAGCGCGGCACTGCTGCTCGCGAGTCTCGCGCGCCTGCTGCGCGAGCAGCGCGGCGCGGACGGGCGGCTGCTGGCGGTGATGATCGCGCTCGCGCTGGTGGCGCAGGCCATGCTGCTGCGCGCGTTCGCGCCGGTCGAGGGCGCGGTCATGACCGTGCTCGATCTGCCGCACATGCGTTTGCCCGCGGTGGTGTCGCTGACCTGGGCCATACTCGGCGCCGCGCTCGCGGCCTGGGGCGGACGCCGCGCGCAGCGCGGCACCTGGAGCGCCGGCTCGGGACTGATGGCGGTGGCCGCCGCCAAGCTCGTGCTGTTCGATTTCGGCGCACTCGGCGAACTGGGCAACATCCTCGCGCTGCTCGCCGCGGGCGGCGTGTTCCTGCTGGTCGCCTGGGCGGTACCGATGCCGCCGCGTGCCGCGCCGCCCGCGCCGCGCAGCGCCCCGGACGCGCAACCGACGCCCAAGGTGCCAAACGCCGAGTTCGGCATGTTCAACCTGCGCCCGCGCGAGGATGGCGCGCCGCCGCCGGTGAAAGACGCCTAGACCGTCGCGCGTTTCGGGATCGGCGCGACCCGCGCGTCGCTCGCGCGCCGCGCGTCCTCCGGCGCGAGTTCCAGCGTGCGGGTGCGCAGGCCCGCGCCGCAGCGCAGCCAGGGCTGCGCGATCACCGCGTCGTCCAGCACCACTTCGCAACGTTCATCGAGCGCGAACGGCCCCAGCCCCCCGACTTCGAAGCCGAGTTCCGCTTCGACCCGCGCGGCGGGCAAGAGGCGCAGCGCGCGGCGGTTCACGCCGAGGCAGCGCGCAAGCGCGGCGTAGTCCACCTGCGCGTCCAGCGTCACCGCCGCGAGCACCACTCTCGACGTGCCGTCGAGTTCGAAGGCGATGGTCTTCACCAGCCCGTCGAGCAGGTGGGGCGCCAGCACGCGCGCCTCGTCGATCGTGCGCACCGGTGGGTGCTCATGCACTCGATAGGGTGAGTGGGCGCGGTCGAGCAGGGCGAGGATGCGCGTGTGGATGTCGGTCACGAGGAGCGCTGTGCAATGAACGAAACACCATCGCGGCCGGCGGGCTGCGTCGCGCCCGGCGTTCGTCGTACCATGGCGCGATACGCGGCATCTTACTGGAGGGGAGAGCCATGGCTGCTGTCGATCCGAACAACCAGTGGCGCGCGGCCACGCCGGGCAGCGATGGCTGGCCGCGCTCGCCGCGCCCGCAGGCCGCCAACAAGTACTTCATGGTCTCGGCCGACTGCCACGTGCAGGAGCCGAACGACTTTCTCTCCGCGCGCATGGACGCGAAGTACCAGGACCGCCTGCCCGGCATCGTGCTCGGCGGCGATGGCGCCAAGCTGCAGAAGACCGAGGGCTTTCGCCCGATACGCATCGGCAGCTTCAAGCTCGAGGGCGAAGACCTCGAACGCAGCGAATCGGGCCTCACGCCCGAAGAGCGCCTCGCGGCGCTCGAGCGTGACGGCGTCGACTGCGAGATCCTGTTCCCCAACAAGGGGCTCACCGTGTGGGCCACGCCCGATGCCGAGTTCAGCCAGGCGATGTGCCGCGCGTGGAACGACTGGGCGTGGGAGACCTTCGGACCCTACAACGACCGCATGGCGCCGATGGCCTGCATCGCGGCGGGTGACATCGAGGGCGCGCTCGCTGAAGTGCAGCGCGCCGCGAAACGCGGCTTCCGCGGCCTCGCGCTGCCCTGCAAGCCGGTGTGGGGACCGCCCGATCACGAGGCGGTGAACTACAACCTGCCGCTGTTCGACCCGCTATGGGCCGCGATCCAGGACTGCGACCTGCCGATGACCTTCCACGTCTCCACCGGCCGCGATCCGCGCACCGCGCGCGGCAATGGCGGGGCGGTGATCAACTACGCCGTGCATTCGCTGTCGCCGACCATGGAGCCGCTGGTCAACCTGTGCGCCTCGGGCGTGATCGAGCGTTTCCCGCGGCTGCGCTTCGGCAGCATCGAGGCCGGCATCGGCTGGGTGCCGTGGATGATGACCGCGATGGACGAGGCCTATCACAAGCATCACATGTGGGTGCGGCCGAAGCTGAAGCAGCTGCCGAGCGAGTACTTCCGCAGCAACGGCTTCGCGAGCTTCGGCGAGGACGCGCCGGGGCTCGATCTCATGCGCGACTATCACCTGACCGAGAACTTCCTGTGGGCGAATGATTTTCCGCATCACGAGGGCACCTGGCCGCATTCGGCGGCGGCCATCGAGCGCACCATGGCGAAGCTCAGCGACCAGGAGCGCGCGCGCGTGCTGGGGCTGAACGCCGCGCGCATCTTCAAGTTCGACATCCCGGCGCGCTATCGCGGCTTCGCCGACGTCGCGGCGGTGGCCTGAACCATGAGCACACGCAGTCTGCGCGGTCGCACCGCGGTCGTCGGTCTCGGCGAGACCACCTATTACAAGCGCGGCCAGTCACCGGACGCGGAGATGAAGCTCGCGCTCCAGGCCATCGTGCGCGCCTGCGAGGACGCCGGCATCTCGCCGCGCGAGATCGACGGCTTCGCCTCCTTCAGCAACGATCGCAACGATCCCTCGCAGCTTGCCGCCGCGCTCGGCTGCAAGGAGCTCAAGTTCTCCAACATGCAGTGGGGCGGCGGCGGCGGCGGCGGCTCGGCCGCCATCGGCAACGCGGCGGCCGCGGTCGCGACCGGCATCGCCGACTGCGTGGTGGTGTTCCGCGCGCTGGCGCAGGGCCAGTTCGGCCGCTTCGGCCAGGGCGCGACCAGCAGCACCATCAGCGGCAACTTCGCCCATACCGTGCCCTATGGGCTCATGTCGCCGGCGCAGATGTTCGCGATGAAGGTCAATCGCTTCATGCACGATCACGGCGTGAAGCAGGAGGCGTTCCGCGCCATCGCGCTCGCCTGCTACCACCACGCGCAGTCCAATCCGCGCGCGGTCATGTACGGCCGGCCGCTGGACGAGGCGACCTACGACGCCTCGCGCTGGATCACCGAGCCGTTCCATCTCTATGACTGCTGCCTGGAGAACGACGGCGCGGCGGCGATGATCCTGGTCAGCGCCGAGCGCGCGCGGGACTTTCCACATCCGCCCTGCTACGTGCTGGCCTCGGTGGGCGGCAGCCACTACCGCGCCGGCGCGCCGGTGCACAACGTGCCGGACTACGCGACCTCGACGTTCAAGACCGTCGCGCCGCGCCTGTGGCAGATGGCGGGACTGAAACCCGACGACGTCGACGTGCTGCAGAGCTATGAGAACTTCACCGGCGGCGTGTTGATGAGCATCGTCGAGCACGGCTTCGTGACGCCGGAGGAGTGCAACGACTTCTTCCAGTTCGACAACCTCGTCGCGCCCGATGGCGACCTGCCGCTCAATACCAGCGGTGGCAACCTGGCCGAGTGCTACATGCACGGGCTCGGGCTCAACATCGAGGCGGTGCGGCAGATTCGTGGCACGTCCACCGCGCAGGTGCCGCGCGCGGAGGTTTCGATGGTGATCTCTGGACCCATGGTCACACCGGTCAGCAGTTCCATCTTCGGTGCGGAGGCGACGCTGTGAGCAAGCCCTATCTGAATCCCGGCCTGCCGACGCCGGTCGCCACCGAACTCGATCAGCCCTACTGGGACGGTCTCCGCGCAGGCAAGCTCATGCTGCAGCGCTGCCGCGCCTGCCAGCGCTTCCAGTGGGGTCCGGAGTGGATCTGCCATCGCTGCCTGTCCTTCGACTACGACTACGTCGAGGTGCCGGCCAGCGGGCGCATCTACAGCCACCAGCGCGTGTGGCACCCGGTGCATCCGGCGCTGAAGACCCAGGGACCTTACGTCATCGTGCTGGTGGAACTGCCGCAGGCCGACAACGTGCGACTCGTCGGCAACTTGCTCGGCGATCCCCAGCAGCCGCTCGTGATCGGCGCGGAGGTGGAGGGCGTGTTCGAGCAGCACGCGGACGCCGAGCCGCCGTTTGCCCTGCTGCAGTGGCGGCTGGCGTGAGAGAGCCTGTAGGTCGGACTTCAGTCCGACATTCGCCTCCAGAGCGCTCGGCGAGAGCGCGGTTGAATGTCGGACTGAAGTCCGACCTACAAAGGCATTCGATCCGCCGCGCGGCCGTGAGTGTCGGACTGAAGTCCGGCCTACAGGGGCTGCTTCTCGCGCTTTTCGCGCTGCCCGCCCATGCCGACACCACCGCCGCGCAGCTCGCCGACACCTGCGCGCGGGCGCTGGCGCAGAACTTCGTCGGCCTCGATGCCGAGGCCTGCAAGTGGTACGTGGCGCCCTGCCCGGTGTGCGGGCCTGGGGAGAGCGTGGCGCCGGGCTGGTGTCCACCGTCGGGAGAGTCGGACCTGACCATCGCCGGCAAGGCCATCGAGGGCCTGCGCGCGCGACCCGCGGCGGCGCAGGAGCCGGCCAAGGCGGCGGTCAAGGAAGTGCTGGAACGCGCCTATCCCTGCCCGTGAGTCGCTGCCCACCCCGCGCGCGGCATGCTCTTTTGTTTCCCATCTCGGAGAGACGCCCATGAACCTCGATCGCGCCTGGATGGACCGTTGGGTGGAAGCCATCAACGGCAACGCGGCCTGCGCCAACACCGGCCGCGGTTTCGACTGCGATTTCACGCTGGCCGTCGGCGGCACGCGCTACACCTTCGTGGTGAGGAACGGCCGCGTCACATCGCTGATCGAGAACGGCGGGCCACTCACCCACAGCGTGTTCACGCTCAGCGCCGACGAGGCGACCTGGGCGGGATTGCTGTCGCCCACGCCGCCCGCCATGGGCCACGCCATCTTCGCCGCCATCGCCACCGGCACCATGCAGTTCGAGGGCGACATCCGCCCGGTGTTCCAGTACATGGTGCCGCTGTCCAACTGGATCGAGGTCGCTCGCGGCCTGCGCGGCGCGCCGGTGCGCGCGGCCGAACCCGAATGGCGGGACGAATGGCAGGCGACGGGACGCTACGTCAACGTCACGCTGGACGGCGTGCGCCACAAGGTCTTCTACTTCGAGGCCGGCAGCGGCATCCCGGTGCTGTGTCAGCACACCGCGGGCAACGAGAATCGCCAGTGGCGGCACCTGCTGGAAGACCGTGAACTCACGCGCCGCTACCGCTTCATCGCCTACGATCTGCCGGCCCACGGCAAGTCGGACCCACCCGCTGATCGTGACTTCTTCAGCGAGGACCAACCGCTGCGCTCGGACTGGGTGACGCGCTTCATCCTCGCCTTCAGCGCGGCGCTGCGGCTGGAGAAGCCGATCTTCATCGGCTGCAGCATCGGCGGCGTGATCGCACTGCACCTGGCCGAGCGCTACCCGGAACATTTTCGCGGACTCATCGCGCTGGCCGGCGCCGTGCCCACCTACGGCTTCTTCCACGACTGGTGGATCGATCCCACGGTCAACGTGAACCAGATGATGGCCGGCATGATCGACGCCGTCACCGCGCCCAACCTGTCGCTTGCCGACACCCAGGTCGGTCGCATCATCCAGAGCGCCCATCCACGCACCCAGCGTAACGATCTCTACCTGTGGGGCATGGACAACAGCGACGAGACCCGCGCCGATCGCATCGACGCCACCAAGGTGCCGCTCTACCTCTACGCCGGCGAGTACGACTTCACCTGTCCGCCGGCCCACGTCGAGGCCTGCGCGCGGCGCATCGGCGCGGGTGTGCACTACGAGATGTTGAAAGGGCTGGGGCACTTTCCCATGAGCGAGAACTACACCCTGTTCCGGCCGGTGCTGCTGCGCACGCTGGCGGACATCGAGACGCGCACCGCGCGTTGAGCACGGTCGAGGAGCACCGCATGGCACTGCAACTGGACGAAGAGTTCGCCGCGCGCTTCGCGCCCTTCGCCGCCGCGCTGGCCGGCGCCACGCTGCCGCCGCCGGGCGACGTCGCCGCCAGGCGCGTGGCCTTCGAGACCTTCCAGCGCCGCGCCCACGAGGCGCTGCCGGCGCCGAACGACGTCGACACGCGCGACTACGCCGTGACCACGGCCGACGGCGCGCGTCTGTTGCTGCGCTGGTACGAGAAGCGCGGCAGCGCGCCCGGCTCCGCGGTGCTCTACGTGCACGGCGGCGGCATGATCTTGAGCAACGTCGGCATCTACGACCGGCCGGTGGCGCGCTACGTGTCCGCGACCGGCGTGCCCTTCCTGTCGGTCGAGTACCGCTACGCGCCCGAGTATCCGCATCCGACGCCGGTGGAGGACTGCTACGCGGGCCTCGTGTGGCTGGTCGAACACGCGCGCGAGTTGGGCGTCGATCCGGCGCGCATCGCCATCATGGGCGACAGCGGCGGCGGTGGCGTGGCGGCGGGGCTCGCGCTCTACGCCCGCGATCGCGGCGGCCCGGCCATCGCGCGACAGATCCTCATCTATCCCATGCTGGACGATCGCAACACGCGGCTCGATGCGCGCCTCGCGCCATTCATGACCTGGAGCTACGACGACAACCTGACCGGCTGGGGCGCGCTGCTCGGCGACGCAGTGGGCGGCGCGGACGTGAGCCCCTACGCGGCGGCGGCGCGCGTGGTCGATGCGACCGGCCTGCCGCCGACCTACATCGACGTCGGCGAACTCGACATCTTCCGCGACGAGGACATCGAGTACGCGCGTCGCCTGTCGGCGGCCGGCGTGAGCGTGGAACTGCACGTGCATCCCGGCGTGCCCCACGGCTGGGAAGTGTTCGCGCCCGACATCGCGGTCACGCGCCGCGCCTTCGCCGACCGGCACCGCGTGCTGGCGAGCCTGTAGGACGGCGCTAATCGGCGCTAATCGGGGACAGACCACGGTTTCGCAGAAACCGTGGTCTGTCCCCGATTAGCGCGTGCTTCAGGCGGCGTCGCCCCACACGCGTCGCGCCACCTCGACCACGCGCGCGAGTTTCTGCCACTGCGCATCGACACTGAGCGCGTTGCCGTGATGGGTGCTCGAGAAGCCGCACTGCGGTGACAGGCACAGGCGCTCGAGCGGCAGGTGGCAGGCCGCTTCCTCGATGCGACGCAAGAGCGCGTCGGCCTCTTCCAGCTCGCCGACCTTGGTCGTCACAAGCCCCAGCACCACGCGCTTGTCACCCCCCTGCTCGGCGAGCACGCGCAGCGGCTCGAAGCCGCCGGCGCGCGCCGAATCGAATTCCATGAAGTAGCCATCGACGTCGGTCGAGAACATCGCGTCCACCACCGGCGCATAGCCTCCTTCTGCGACCCACGCGCTCTTGAAGTTGCCGCGGCAGGTGTGGAGCGTCACGCGCAGATCCGCCGGGCGCCCGGCGAGCGCCGCGTTGATCACCGTGGCATAGGTCGCGGGCAGCGCGGCGGGATCGTCGCCGTTGGCGCGACACTGGGCCTGGATCGCCGGGTCGCACAGGTAGGCGAAGCTGATGTCGTCCAGCTGCAGGTAGCGGCAGCCCGCGGCATGGAGGGCGGCGATCGCGTCGCGGTAGGCGCGCGCGACGTCGTCCCAGAAGGCGTCCAGGTCCGGGTAGACATCGCGCGCGATGGCTGCGCGTCCGCCGCGCAGGTGGAGCATCGACGGTGAGGGGATGGTCATCTTCGCGACCCGTGACGTGACGCCGGCGAGAAACGCGATGTCGTCGGTCATGATCGGTCGCGGACAGGCGATGCGGCCAGACACGGTCGCGATGGGCGGCTGCTCGTCGCCAGCGTGGCCGAACTTCGGCCCGGCGTTGTCGCGCAGGGTCACGCCGTCCAATTGCGCGAGGAAATCGAGATGCCACCAGTCGCGGCGGAACTCGCCGTCGGTGACGGCCGCGAGACCGAGCGCCTCCTGGCGCCGCACCGCCTCGACGATGGCCGCGTCCTCGGCGGCGCGCAAGGTCGCCTGGTCGACCTCACCCGCGCGGCGACGCGCGCGCAGCGTGGCCAAGGATGCCGGGCGGAGCAGGCTGCCGACCTGGTCGGCGCGGAAGGGCGGATGGGACATGGTCGGACTCCCGAGGCGTTCGAGTGCCCGCATCGTAACCACATTGCGTGGCGATGCCGCGGGTCCACGCGGCCCATAATGACCCGGACCGACCGTTCGTCGGCCACGCGCCTCACCAGTAGGAGAGCAGGCATGACCCGAGACAAGCTCATCATCCAGGTGCGCATCAACGAGTACGCGCTGCGCGGCGCCAATCCCCACGTGCCCTACAGCCCGGAGGAGATTGCCGCCGATGCGCTCGCCTGCGGCGCGGAGGGCGCGGCCATCATCCACTACCACGCGCGCGACGCCGTGACCGGCGCGCCGGCGACGGATGCCGCGCTCTACGCCGACACCGCCAGGCGCATCAAGGCCGCGAGCGATCTGCTCATCCTGCCGACCCTCGGCGCCTGGACCCTGCCTTCACCCGAGGCGCGCATCGCCCACGTGGTCGAGATGGCGCGCGATCCGGCCACGTTTCCGGAACTCGCGCCGATCGACATGGCGAGCAGCAACGTCGACGTCTACGACAGCGCCGCGCGCCGCTTCCGCACCGACGCCACCGTGTACATCAACACCGCCGCCACCTGGCAGTACTTCGCCGCGACCATGCGCGAGGTCGGGGTCAAGCCGGTGCAGGCGCTGTGGAATATCTCCTCGGTGAGATACACCGAGGCGCTGGTCGAGATGGGGGTGTTCGCCGAGCCGCTGCTGTGCGAACTGGTGCTGACCGAGCACGGGCTCCTGGCCGGTCATCCCGGCACGGTGAAGGGACTGCAGGCCTTCCTGGATTTCCTGCCCGCGCACCAGCGCTGGCACTGGTCGGTGATGTGCGCCGGCGGCAACCTGTTCGCGGTCGCGGCCGCCGCGCTCGAGCGCGGTGGCCACATCTCTATCGGTCTCGGTGACTATCCCTATCCCGAGATCGGCCAGCCGCGCAACGCGGACCTGGTGGCGCGCATCGTGTCGCTGGCGCGCGCCATGGGGCGCGAGGTCGCGACGCCGAACGAGGCGCGCGCGCTGCTCGGCATCGGCGGCTGACGCCGTCCTACTTCGGCACCACGTTCACGGCTGCCGAGGCCGGGCCGTAGCCCAGCGCGTTCGAGGCCTGCACGCTGCAGCGGTAGCGGGCCTTGCTGACGAGGCCGGTGACGGTCAGCGTGGTGCCGTTCCGCTCCAGCGAACGTGAGGGTTTGCCGGGTGCACTGCAGGTCGCCTTGTACTTCGTGATCGGGCTGCCGCCGGTGGAGGCGGGCGCGCGGAAGGTGAGGCGCGCGGCCTTGCTCTGCGCGGCGCCGACCAGGTTGCGCGGCGCATCGGGCAGGTCGAAGGTGGTGGCGAGAACATTCGCGGACGCCGCGCCGGCGCCGAGCACGCTCAGCGCGCGCACGTTGCAGGTATAGCGTGTGCCACGCGCCAGACTGGTCACGTCCGCCTGGCGCGCCGCGCTGCTGGTGGTGGCGGTGCGGGTAGGTTTGCCGTTCGCGGCGCACTGCGCGCGATAGCCGGTGATGGGCCGCGAACCCGGATCCGCGGGCGCCTGCCATTGCACGCGGATGCGTGCGTTGCCACCGCTCGCGCCAGTGGCCTGCGCCGCGCCGGGCGTGGTGCGCCGCGCGCCGACGTCCAGCGTCAGCGCGGCGCCGCCCGCCTGGGTACCGAGGGCGAGGGGCGCGAGGGTCACGCCGCTGATGGTGATGGGGGCGGCGCTCGAGCGTCGAGCGGCCAGGTGCTTCGCCTTGGCCGGCGCCGCCGCCTGCTCTTCCAGCGCCGGTGGCGGTGGCAGGGCGAGATCGTTCACCAGCAGGTTCTCACCGGTCTGGTTGCCCAGGTCATCGACCGCGCTCGGGTCGAGCAGCGCTTCCCAGGTCTCGCCGCCGTCCAGGGTCTCGAACAGGAAGCCGGCGCCAAAGCTGTCGTCATTCTCGTTGGCGACCACGACGATGTGATCGGGATTCTCGGGGTTGGCGGCGATGGCTGCCGCCTGGAAGCTGTCTTCGCCCGGAATGCCGTCGTCGTCGTCGGGAAAGCGCACTTCATCGAAGCTCGCGCCACCGTCGCTCGAGTGGAACACGCCCGGATCGCTGGCCGCGCCCACCGTGAGCGCGCCTGTCTGGCAGTCCACCACCACGTCGGTCACGGCGCGATCGGCAAAGGGCAGGGCGGTGAGCGGCGTGGCGACCGGCGCCTCGCCGGTCGTCGCGTTGCGCACTGCATAGAGGCCGCCTTGCACGAGGCCCAGGTAACCGGTAGCGACGAACAAGGTGTCGGCCACGCTGGATGCCGAGCCTGCGGCCGGGCAGTAGGCGAGATCCTGGATGCTGGCGAGCGGATGGGCCTCGTCGCTGGACGCGATCGGCACGCGGTCGTCGAAGTCGCCGCTGGAGAGCGAGCCGCGGAACAGCGCGCCCATGTAGCCCGGGTACTGGAAGGTGCCGACGAACAGCGTGTCGGTTCCATCGACACCGAGCAGCGCGCGCACGTCTGAGTTCTTGCCTTCGACGCTCAGGTTGGCCTGCGAGGCGGCGGGTAGGTTGGGCGTGCTCAGGGTCTCGTTCGCGGCGGTCCAGTCGAGCACGGCCGTGAGCAGGCCGCTCTCGGCGCCGGAGTGGCCCGCGACCAGCCAGGTGCCGCTCGCGCCCTGCCACCAGGCGAGCGCATAGCCACCGGCGTCGACCACGCTGGCGAAGCCGGAACCGTCTTCCTTGGCCGCGATGATGCGCTTGCCGCCCGCCGAATCGAGCGCCATGGCGAGTTGCTGCGGGCCCGCCGGGCCGAACACCGTGGCGCGCACCTGCGGCGCGGTGATGCCTTCGACCTTGTCTTCGCTGCC
>JAIEQK010000190.1 GCA_019747795.1 Gammaproteobacteria bacterium
TGCTGCGGGCCCGCCGGGCCGAACACCGTGGCGCGCACCTGCGGCGCGGTGATGCCTTCGACCTTGTCTTCGCTGCCAAAGCTCGGGCCGGCCGGCACGCCACTCTCGGTCTCGGCACGCACGATGCCGCGCCCGCCGATGCCGAGCACGGTGTGGTTGGCCGCGCCGTCCCAGCCGCCGTCGTAGGCCGGCATGATCGCGCCGCGCGCGCCGCCCAGGGCGACGGTCTGCGCGCCGTCCGGATCGGCGCTGAGCGGGCAGGCGCTCACGCCGACCAGCGCGCGGGCGTCCTCGAAGCTCGCGGTCGGCGCGACGATGCCGGTGCCGGCCAGGTAGCAGGTCTCCATGCTGACTGCCTGCACGTCGACGAAGGCATTGTCGAAATCGGCGTCGGCCGCCGGCTTGGCAATGAAGCCCAGCGCCTGCGGCCAGGGGTAGGGCGAGCCGGTGTCCACGCCGCCCAGCACCATCACGTTGCCGTTCACGCCGCCGACGTCGAAGAAGGTCGGCATGGTGACCGCCGGCGCGAGTGCGATGCTGTTTCCGAGCCTGGTGAGTGAGGTGAGGTCCTCGATGTCGGTCCAGGTGTAGACCTCGACCTGGCTGCCGTCGGCCTTGACCGCGGCCAGCGCCGGCGTGCCGTCCAGGCTCCAGGCGTCCCACAGTTTCGCGTCGGTGAGCGCGAGCGGATTGTCGCCGGCGCCGAGCGCCTGGAACTCGGGCTCGGTCGCGGCGACGTCCGCGACCCACAGCGTGGTGTCGTGCGCGGCCGGCTGCAGGGCGAGGAAGTCGGCGCCGCCTGGCGCGTGGATCCAGCGCAGGGTCGCCGTGCCCGAGGGCTCGAGCACGCGGCCGTCCGGCAGGCCGACCTCGCGCCAGGTGGTGCCGAAGTCCCGGCTGATCCACACCTGTCCCGTCGTGCCCGTGGCGCTGAGCGAGACGGTGGCCACTTCGCCGGCGATGCCGCTCGTGGCGATGGTGGGCCGCTGGAAGCCTTGGAAAGTGCCCTCGATGCCGCGCGCGTCCTCGCTGACGCGGGTCACCGCGGTCCAGGAATCGCCGGCGTCGAAGCTGCGGTAGAGGGTGTTGGCGAAGCCGCTGCCGGCGTAGAACACGCCGCTCTTGCCGGGGTCGGCGACCAGGGTCGCGTTCTGGGTGGGCAGGCCGAAGGTCGGCAGGGGCAGAGGTGCGTCGGCGAGCGCGGTCAGTTCGGCGTCGGCGGTGGTCGCGCCGCTCGCTTCGACCTGGGACTCGAGCAGGGTGAAGCCCGGGGCCTGCACACGGCGTGTGTAGGTGCCGTCCGGCAGGCTCAGCGCGTAGGCGCCGTCAGCGTCCGCACTGGCGGCGCTCGGCGTGCCATCGGCCGCGACGAACACCACCACCGCGCGCGGCACGGGCGTGCCGCTGCCCGCGGCGGTGACGTTGCCGCTGAGATCCGCGGCGAAACTGGCCGACGCGGCCAGCAGCGCGGCGCAGGTGACCAGGGTGGTCGCGCCGAGGGTCCTTGTGGTGCGTGCTGAGTCCTTCATGCACGCATTGACGGCCGGCGGCAGCCGAACTTGAAGCGCGACCGCGGGCGCCCACTTGGGCGAACCGCGGCGCGGCGCTCACCACGCGGCTTCGAGCAGCGCGAGCACGTCGGGCGGCCCGGCGATGGGCCGCGGGTTGGTCTTCACCCACAGGTCGTGCATCGATTCCTCGGCGATGAGCGGCAGGATGTCCCGCGGCACGTTCGCATCGCGCAGGCGACCGGGCAGGCCGAGGTCGGCCACCAGGCGCTGGATCACGTCGGCGAGCGGCGTGCCCTCCTGCCCGACCGCCGCCGCCATCGAACGCTGCCGCTCGCCGTTGATGCCGAGGTTGTGACGCAGCACGTGGGGCAGCATCACGCAGGACGTTTCGCCGTGGGGCATGCCGGCGGTGCCGCCGAGCACGTGGCCGATGCCGTGGCTGGCGCCGAGATCGACGCCGGTGGAGACACCCTGCACCGAGAGCCACGAGCCGATCTGGCATTTCAGACGCATGTCGAGATCTGCCGGGTTGGCCAGGCAGCCGCGCAGGCCCGCGTAGAGCTGCTTGAAGGCGTGCAGCGACATCGCCTCGACCATCGGCGTGAGATTCACCGAGCACCAGGACTCGACCGAGTGGTCGACCGCGCGGATGCCGGTCGAGAACCACAGGCGCGGCGGGGTGTCGACGGTCAGCGCCGGATCGAGGATGACGACGTCGGGCGCGAGCTCCGGATGCACGTAGAGCTCCTTGCGCGGCCCGCGCTCGTCGGTCACGCCGGCGAAGAAGGTGAATTCGCCGGCCGACAGCGTCGTCGGGATCATGAGGTAGGGCAGCTCCGGCGCCGCACCCTTGTTCGGCACGCGCAGCGCGTCGAAGTCCTCGGCCTTGGTGACGCCGCTGGTGAGTCCCTGGGTCGCGACCTTCACCGCGTCGCACACCGAGCCGCCGCCGAAGCCGACCACCGCGTCCGCGTCGTGCTTCTTGAGCGCGGCCATGATGCGCAGCACGTCGCCGCGCGGCGAATGCGCGCCGATGCCGGTCACCACTTCCTTGCAGCGCGCCCCGAGCGCGGCCTCCACCTTGGCGGCGAGTCCGCCTTCCCGGGTCAGGCTGTTGGTGCTGACCAGCACCACGCGACCGGCGCCGAGCGCGTCGAGTTCGGCGGGCAGGGCCTCGGCGACGGGTCTTCCATAGACGACGGACTGCCGCGGCGGCGGCGAGCAACGACCGGATGCGAGCATGTGGTGAATCTCCCCTTGAGTCGGCGCCGAACGGGCGACAGTGGGGGCATTGTGCCACGGTCGCGCGGGTCGACCGTTCGCCACCCCTGTCTCGGGGTAACCCGCCGCGCGGGTCGGCGCATATCATCGTCGCCGTTCACGAACCCAGGATGCCGCCATGACCACCGCCGCCGACGACCAGGCTCTCGCCGAAGCCATCGCCATCGCCAACATCCCGACCCTGCTGATGGTGCTGGTGCAGATGACCGGCGACCTGGCGTGGCTGGAAGAACCCTACAAGCCGACCCGCGGGCGCGGGCTCGGTGACCACGACAGCGGCGGCCTCGGCGAGGCGGAGCAGACGGTGGTGCGGCGCGCGGCGCTGGAGGCCATTCGCGCCTGGCGCGCCGGCCGGCCGCTTGCCATCGAGGAACCCGACGCGGCGCTCCGCCGGCGCATGCTGAGCGTGGCGATGGCCGAGGAGATCCCCGAGGACTACGACGGCATCATCGAGGCCGAACTGCCGCTGCCGAAGCACGAGGTGCACGAGAAGATCGCCGTGCCGCCGGGCTTCGAGGCGGTGATCGTCGGCGCGGGCGTGTCCGGGCTGTGCGCGGCGATTCACTTCCAGCGCGCCGGCATTCCCTTCGTGATCCTGGAGAAGTCGAGCCGCCTGGGTGGCGTGTGGCGCGACAACCGTTATCCCGGCGCCGGCGTCGACACGCCGAACCATCTCTACTCCTTCACCTTCGCGCCCTACGACTGGACCAAGTACTTCGCGCTGCGCGACGAACTGGAGGCCTACCTCGAGCACGTCGCGGAGAAGTTCGATCTGAAGCGGCACATCCGTTTCAACACTGAGGTCGAACGCGCCGACTACCAGGCGCCGACGCAGCGCTGGCGGCTCACGGTGCGCGAGGCGGACGGCAGCGTGGCGACGCGCGAGGCCAAGCTGCTCATCAGCGCGGTCGGCATCTTCAACCCGATCAAGTTCCCGGACATTCACGGGTTGAAGAGCTTCGCCGGGCCCAGCTTCCATACCGCCGAGTGGCGCGACGACGTGTCGCTCGCCGGCAAGCGCGTGGCGATCATCGGCAACGGCGCGAGCTGCATGCAGACCGCGCCCGCCATCCAGCACGAGGTCGGCGCGCTGACCATCTTCCAGCGCTCCACGCACTGGGTCGCCCCCAACGCGCAGTTCGGCAAGCCGATTCCGGATCCGCTGCGCCTGTTGCTGCGCGAAGTGCCGCTGTACCGTGCCTGGTACCGCCTGCGGCTCGGCTGGACCTACGGCGACCAGATCTTCAACGCGCTGCACAAGGACCCGACCTGGGAGCATCCCGAGCGCTCGTTGAACCGCGCGAACGACAACCATCGCGGCTACTTCACCCAGTACGTGATCTCGGAACTCGGCGATCGCCAGGACCTGCTGCCCAAGGTGCTGCCCACCTATCCGCCCTTCGGCAAGCGCATGCTGATGGACAACGGCTGGTATCGCATGCTGCGCAATCCCAAGGTGCGGCTGGTGGACGAGTCCATTGCGGAGATCCGTCCCGAGGGCGTGCTGACCAAGGACGGCGAACTGCACCCGGCCGACGTGCTGGTGATCGCCACCGGCTTCGACGTGCTGCGCTTCCTGACCGCCTTCGAGATCCACGGCCGCAGCGGCCAGAGCCTGCGCGAGGTGTGGCAGGACGACGACGCGCGCGCCTACCTCGGCACCGCGGTGCCGGACTTCCCGAACTTCTTCGTGCTCTACGGCCCCAACCTGCAGGCCGGCCATGGCGGCAGTCTGATCTTCATGATCGAGATGCAGATGCGCTACATCATGAGCGCCGTACGACAGATGGTCGAGAAGGGGCTGGGCGCGATCGAGATTCGCGAAGACGTGCACGACGCCTACAACGCCGACGTCGACCAGCAGCACGAGACCATGGTGTGGACCCACCCGGGCATGAGCACCTACTACCGCAACGCCCGCGGCCGCATCGTGGTCAACTCGCCCTACCGCAACGCGGAGTACTTCGAGATGTCGCGCCACGCCAAGCTCGAAGATTTCGTCATAGAAAAACGCCTGTAGGTCGGACTTCAGTCCGACATTCCTTCCAGGCCTGCGATTGCGGCCGTGGAATCGAATGTCGGGTTGAAACCCGACCTACAACGAACGTCTGGTTGAAACCCGACCCACAACACCTATATCCGGAGACCCCATGACCACACTCGCAGGCAAGCGCATCGTCATCACCGGCTCATCGCGTGGGCTCGGACGCGGCTTCGCGGTCGAGATGGCACGCGCCGGCGCCAGGCTCGTGATCAATGGCACCAACGCCGAGGCGTTGGCCGAGACCGAGAGACAGGTGCGCGCGGTGGGCGGCGAGGCGGTGGTGGTGCGCGGTTCGGTCGCCGAGTCGGAGACCTGCTCGGGCTTGGTGGCAGCCTGCGTCGAGGCCTACGGCGGCATCGACGTGCTGATCAACAACGCGGGGCAGGTGCGCGATCGCACCCTGTTCAAGATGAGCGACGCGGACTTCGACGAGGTGCTCGCCGTGCATCTGCGCGGCAGCTTCATGGCCAGTCGCCAGGCCGCGCTCGCCATGCGCGATGCGGGCGGCGGGCACATCATCCACGTGACCTCGTCCTCGGGTCTCGCCGGCGGCTTCGGTCAGAGCAACTACGCCGCCGCCAAGGCCGGCTTGCTGGGGCTGATGTACACCTGGGGCATGGAACTGGCGCGCTACAAGATTCGCTGCAACTGCTTCTGGCCCATCGCCGAGACCGACATGACCCAGGTAGTGTTCGACCGCGCCAAGGCCACGGCGGCGGAGAAGGGCGAGGCGGCGCCGAGCCCGGCGGAACTCGGCTTCGGCACGCCGGCCGAAGTCGCGCAGGGCATGATCTGGCTGGCGAGCGACGCCGCCGCGCGCTTCAACGGCCAGTGCTTCACCTTCAACGGCCGCAAGACCGCGCTCTGGACCCGGCCGGTCGAAGTGGCGGAGACCTTCGGCGACACGCCGTTCACCGTCCAGGACCTCACCCGCCACTACGCCGGCGTCGAGCCCATCGCCCCCTACCAGCCGCGCTTCGTCGAGTAACGTGAGCGCGAGCGTCCGGCGGCGGCGCTATCATGGCCCCCATTCAACGACCGATGGGGAGACCACCATGACCAGCAAGCTCGCACCGCTCGCCGACGCCATCCTCCAGCACACCGTGGCCCGCGCCGGCGGCGCGCCGGGTGTGGTGGCCATGGCCTGCAATCGCCAGGGCAACATCTACGAGGGCGCGGCCGGCGTGCGCCAGCTGGGCCAGGCCGAGCCCATGCGCACCGACGCGGTGATGCTGCTCGCGTCCTGCACCAAGGCCATCACCGGCGTCGCGCTGATGCAGCTGGTGGAAGAGGGCAAGCTCGCGCTCGAGGACCCCTGCGGCAAGTACGTGCCCGAGATCGACAAGATCCAGGTGCTGGACGGTTTCGAGGCGAACGGCGAGCCGCGCCTGCGCGCGCCGAAGCGCCGCATCACGCTCGCCGATCTCATGCTGCACACCGCCGGCTTCTGCTACGACTTCTTCAGCGCCGACCTGCTGCGCTACCGCGAACAGCGCGGCATCCCGTCCATCCTGGCCTGCACCTTCGACGCCATCCAGGACGTGCTGCTGCACGACCCGGGCGAGCGCTGGACCTACGGCAACAACATCGACTGGGTCGGCAAGACGGTGGAAGCGCTGCGCGGCAAGCGCCTCGGTGAAGTGCTGCGTGAACGGGTGTTCGATCCCTGCGGTATGAAAGACATCGGCTTCACCATGACCGATGACATGCGTCGCCGGCTCGCGCCCATCCACCAGCGCAGCACCGACGGCACGCTGACCGCGCAGCCCGAAGTGGTGCTGCCGCAGCCGCCAGCCATGGACATGGGTGGCCACGGCCTCTACGCCACCATCGGCGAGTACATGAAGTTCATCCGCATGGTGCTGAACGACGGCCAGGGCGACCACGGCCGCGTGGTGTCGCCCGCCACCGTCGAGCGCATGGCCACCAATGGTCTCGGCAACATCAAGTGCACGCCCTGGGCGAGCTCGAACCCGGCGCTGGCCAACGCCGGTGACTTCTTCCCCGGCCTCACCAAGTCCTGGTCCTTCACCTTCCAGGTAACGGAAGAACCCGCGCCCACCGGACGCCCCGCCGGCAGCCTCAACTGGGCCGGCCTCGCCAACACCTACTTCTGGATCGACCGCAAGACCGGCGTCGGCGGCATGTGGGGCTCGCAGATCCTGCCGTTCCAGGACGTGGGGTCGTACCCGGGGTTCGTGGATTTTGAGACGGCGGTGTACAGATCGCTGAAGTAAGGTAAGCCGGAGCTGGTACGGTCGGGTGCCGGTCCGCACGGGGTGCCGGGCGGTGGTTCGGCGCCTTCGGGCCTGATCAGGAAATGGGTCGCATTGACCGGCTGATTGCCCAGCGGGATTGGCGTCCAGCGCGTCGGCGAGCAGTGGGCGACGCCAGCTTCGATGATGCGGCGCGTAGCGGGATTTACTTCGTGGTGACGCCGCTGGTCACGGCCGAATGATGGGCGCAGTGACAGCTCAAGAGATCGAATGCTACGTGATCGACAAACAATCGGTGTAGTTGGGCGGGGATGGGACGGTCGCGGGAGTTTCGAGACTTGAACCGAAACGGAGAGGCTCGTCTTTGCGACGTGGTGTGGGGTCGGGGTGGCGTCGACTAATCCTTATGCGCTTGGTGTCGGCACCTTAGCCCTGAGACCAGTTCCGACAGAGATTGACACCCCTTACAATGAGACATGCTGTCTTGTTTCGTGAACGTGGGTGATGCGGTTTCCTGGCTAAGGAAGCTAGAGGATGCGTCAGTAGATCTGATTGTTACCGACCCCCCGTACGAGTCGCTAGAAAAGCACCGTGCTATTGGGACAACAACCCGCCTCAAGCATAGCAAGGCGTCCAGTAACGATTGGTTCGATATTTTTCCGAACGAGCGATTTGGCGAGCTATTCGAGGAATGCTACCGCGTCCTGAACAAGGGCCGGCATTTCTATTTGTTTTGCGATCAGGAAACAATGTTCGTCGCGAAGCCGATAGCCGAGAGCATTGGATTTCGTTTCTGGAAGCCCCTCGTTTGGGACAAAGTTGCCATCGGGATGGGTTACCACTATAGGGCCCGATACGAACTTATTCTGTTTTTCGAAAAGGGCAAGCGCAAGTTGAACGATCTGAGCGTCCCAGACATTATCCGGGCAAAAAGAGTTCACGGCGGTTACCCGACAGAAAAGCCGCCAGAGGTTGCCGAGATTTTGATTTCGCAGAGCACTACTGCAGGGGAGCTAGTAGTCGATCCGTTTATGGGCGCCGGGAGCACAGGGGTCGCGGCCCTCAAGCTCGGTCGACGTTTCATGGGAAACGATCTCTGTGTTGAGGCCGTCAAGGTCGCTACAGAACGCTTTCGGAGAGTGGGCGACACTGAAGTGTCGAATTTCGAGCGAGAACCTGAAAATCTGCTCTTGGACTTCTAGTTTGAATAGTCAACCTGCAGGGATGCCAGATAGCTTGCTGCGGGCACCGGGAGGAGACCGTAATGGCATTGACTAAAGGTGCGAAGAAGCTTTTTGATTGGTTGAAGAATCAGAAAGCTGGGACTGTAGTGCCGTTTGCAACGATCATGAGCATTACAGATTGGTCCGAGAGCTCGCTTCAAACCTACCTAAACAAGAACAAGATCGCCCCGTTTTTTCAGCGCTTGCAGGACCGGCAGCTCAAAGTCCTACTCGACGGCGACGAAGTAAGTGAGACGTTCTTTGATGAAACGTTTACCCAAACGGCCCCGCGGATGATTTCGTTCTCTGCAGGAGATCAACTGCACGGAGAGCGGAATCTGTATGAGTTGATCGAGCCACTAGGTAACGGTGCCGTTGGCCATGTGTGGTCGGCTAAGATCTCGGGTAGCCCTTCTCTCGTCGCGGCCAAGATAATGATGCCGAGGCTAGATCTCCTGCAAGATTCGAAGCTGCCTAATGTCCGAGAACGGTTTCGAAAAGAAGCACGCAATGGTCAAGCGCTTTCGCATCCCAACGTCGTGCGGTACTTGGATGTGGGAAGTGCAGAAAAAAGCCCCTTCCTCGTCATGGAGTTGGCGGACCGATCCATTGCCGACCTAATACGAGAGAACGAAACCATTCCTCCGGAGGAAGCGGCAGAGATTGTAGAGTGCTGCTTGAATGCGCTTGAGTTTCTTCACTCGAAAGGTTGCCCGCACCGTGATGTAAAGCCGGCCAATCTTCTGGAATTCCACGACACGATCAAACTTGGTGATCTTGGGATCGTGAAATGGAGCGATTTCGACCCCGCATTTACTCGGGGCGGAACTATAACGCGGCAATCCGTGCAACTTGGCTCCTGGTTCTACATGGCGCCGGAGCAACAAGAAAGCCCACACGACGCCGTCGAGGCGTCCGACATCTACGCGCTATCGGTTTCCTGGATCGAAATGTTGATCGGCGTCCTTCCGTCACCTCAAGCAATTGGCGCAACCGCTTATAAGCTTCCTATGGTGAGTGCAGAGATTCAGAAACTGATTAGACGAATGCATTCATATCTGCCAGGCGATAGGCCCTCAATCGACGAGATTCGGACGGCAATTCGAGCCACATACTAATCGTACAGGCCGAAAGAAAACGCCGAACATCACAATGGAGCCAAGCGCTTGACCGCCCTTCCTTTCGCTGCTGCTCCAGTCGTAGCCGTTAAGCGAGGCTCATCGCGACGTTAGGCGTCGCGATCTGACCGAAGGTATTCGAACCAGGGAGGATCGTTGCTTACCCCGTACGCAGTAGAGACCATGGGCTTCAAGGAGGTTGTTGCTGAGGGCGCAATCCAGGCCAAGTTCACCAGTATCACAGTCTTCGAAGCTCGCGGCATAACAGTAGCCGACCGTTTGGCCGAAACGACAACCGGGCAAGCCGCAGGCGTCGAATACCGGATAGCTATAAGCGCGAGCGTGAATGCGGCCTGTCGACTCCTCTTCGCAGACGACTTCGCTGAATCAGAAGAAGAATGGTGCAAGGAGGTGAAGTCCACCGGCCCTTTCGCCCTTGTGGCGGTCGGGCCGACAGCGATGGTTTCTTGTGCGGAAGGTCGATCGATGAGGGCGCAGGACGGGTCTATCATTACCTATGACTGCTTTCCCCAGGTGCGCGAGGAACTCCATGCGATGGAGAAGCGCGTACTACCACCGGTCGTGTCGGCGCTAACCTGCGCGTTCAACGCACCTAATCAATACGTTTGCTTTAAAAGGCTCGCGCGCGCGGCCGTGGGAATCACTCCAGACCTCGGGACAGTGAGAGACATTCGAGTGGAGTTTCGTGCTGAAGGGTACGTATCACGTGCTGTTGATGCTGAGTCAATGTCTGCAGCGCTGCGGGTCGTGTCCGAGCGAGCGTCGCGCTTAAACAAAAGGGCGGCAGATTTCTTTGCTCTTGGCGTTGAGGAAGTCGACCAACTCAAAAGATTCCTTTGCTTCTTCCTGAGCCTTGAAATCGAGACGCACGCGGTCTTCGGAAGGACAAGGCACCGCTCCTTTCTAGAGGCGGCAGTGACCGAACGCCAATCATCGCGCACTTCCACCATTGCGCTACTGGAGAGGCAAGTCTCAAGTCTCGGAAACCTCCTTGACCGTTTTGCTTGGTGCGCAGCTAGTAGCTGGCCGCATCTAGTTGACGATGATGTTGAGATGTTCAAGCGCTTAAAGGAAGCTCGAGACCAGATCGCACATGGGCGTGCCTCGGAGCCACCACAAGGCTACGCAAGGAATGCTGAGCTACTGGCACACAAGGTCTTGTGGCAATGAACTGAGGGGCAGGGCGGATATGTAACACAAAGTCTGGGCGGATGAGTTACAGCCGCCGTACGAATTTGCTGAGATGATCCTCGATCAGGAGGTGCCGCATGGCAATGTGTTTGCCGACCACGCGTTTGATATTCTCCACAGGCCGCTGATTCATCCGGGTGCGTTTTTGGCCGTGAAGCGACGCCCCCAACTCAGGATGCGCAAATGGACAACCGCTACCGCCTTCTACTGCTGACCTCCATCCCAGGGTCCGAACCCGAGATTACGGCCATCGCGGCGAAATACTTTGCGAACCCGACGGTCCTGTTCTGGGAGATGGGCAACCTGTCGAACAAGGCAGACGTCCTCAAGGCGATGGACGACACTGATTTCAACCTCATCATCTCCTACATCAGCGGCATCATCCTGAAGTCGCACCACTTGCAGAAGGCGACCTACGGCGCAATCAACATTCATCCCGCGCCGCCGGAGCACGGCGGATGTTGGGGCATCTGGTGCCAGCCCGTGGTGAACCGCGACCACCGTACTCACCACGGCGTGACGGTGCACGAGGTCGA
>JAIEQK010000108.1 GCA_019747795.1 Gammaproteobacteria bacterium
GCCCATCCCAGATCCTCTCAAGCGCTCTTTCTGGCCTTGATCGGGGACTTATTCAGAAGTTCCTGAAGTCCGACATTACTTTCCTACGCTCAAGGCGAAAGCTCTGGAACGAATGTCGGACTGAAGTCCGACCTACACGCTCATTTCTTTACGTGCTTCATCAGGCGCCGGCGGCTGTCCTGCTGGCGCTGGGTGAGCTGGTTGCGACGGCCGGCGTAGGGGTTCTCACCCTGGCGGAACTCGAGCTGGATGGGCGTGCCCACCAGGTCGAGCTGTTCGCGGAAGAAGTTCTCCAGGTAGCGCTTGTAGCTGCCCGGCACGTTCTCGACCTGGTTGCCGTGGATGACGATGGTCGGCGGATTGCGGCCGCCGAGGTGCGCATAGCGCAGCTTGATGCGACGGCCGCGCACCAGGGGCGGGGCGTGGGCCACCACGGCCTGGGCCAGCAGCTCGGTGAGATCGCGGGTCTTGGGCGCCGCGAAGGCGGCTTCCCAGGCCGCGTCGATGGCCGGGAACAGCATGCCGACGCCGCTGCCGTGCAGCGCCGAGATGCAGCGCACCTCGGCGAAGTGGGCGAAGCGCAGGCGCCGGTCGATCTCGCGATGGATGCGCTCGCGCTTCTCAGTGTCGAGACCGTCCCACTTGTTCACCACCACCACCAGCGCGCGGCCGCTCTCCAGCACCATGCCGAGCAGGTGCAGGTCCTGTTCGGTCAGCCCGTCCTGGGCGTCGATCAGGAGCAGCGCGACCTGGGCGCGATCCAACGCATGCAGGGTCTGCACCGCGCTGAATTTCTCCTCGATGCCCTGGGTGCGCGCGCGGCGGCGCAGTCCCGCGGTGTCGATGATGGTGTAGGCGCGGCCGTGACGTTCGAAGTCGGCGTCGACCGCGTCGCGGGTCGTGCCCGGCACGTTCGAGGTGATCATGCGCTCCTCGCCGAGGATGCGGTTCACCAGCGTCGACTTGCCGACGTTGGGCCGCCCGACCACGGCGATGCGAATGCGTCCGCTGCGATCCTCGCGCGCATAGTCGGCGGCCGCTGGCCAGCCGGCGGTGAGCGACTCGATCATCGCGCCGACGCCGTCGCCATGGGCGGCGGAGATCGCGTGACCTTCAGCCAGACCCAGGCTCGCGAACTCCGCGAGCGCGAGATTCGCTTCGCGGCCCTCGGCCTTGTTCACCGCGAGCACGGCGCGCAGGCCGGCTTCGCGCAGCGTCTTCACGATCTGTTCGTCGGCGGCGTTGATGCCGGCGCGGGCATCGACCATCACGATCACCGCGTCGCACAGCCGCGCGGCGGCGAGCGCCTGGTCGCTGACACGGCCGGCGAGTTGGTCCTCGGCCGCCTCGTCGATGCCACCGGTGTCGACCACGATGTAGCCGGCCTCGCCCACCCGGCCGATGCCGACTTTCGGATCGCGGGTGAGTCCCGGCACGTCGGCGACCAATGCATCGCGCGAACGCGTCAGGCGATTGAACAGGGTCGACTTGCCGACGTTGGGCCGGCCGACGATGGCGATGGTGGGCTTGCCGCCTTCGGCGCTGAAACGCTTCAGCTCAGCCATATCCGCAACCTCGTGAGGGCGGCGCGCGCGGCCGGGGCCGCCCGCGCGCTCAATGCGGGCGCAGCGCGACCAGCTGCCCGGTGGTGGAGTAGACCAGCAGCAGGCTGCCGGCATCGATGGCCGGCGCGATGATGCGGTCCTTGGTCACCTGTTCGCGATACTCGAACTCGCCGGTCTTGGCGTTCAACCAATGCACGTAGCCTTCGAAGTCCGACACCACGACGTGGCCCTGGAAATAGACTGGCCCCGTGACGAATCGATTGGCGAGGTCTTCCTGCTTCCACACGGAGGAGCCGTCCTCGGCGTTGAAGGCCCACACGGTACCGACGTCGTCGGTCACGTAGACGCGGTCTTCGCCCACCGAGAGTTCTTCATAGGAGGACACTTCGCGGGTCCAGAGGATCTTGCCGTCGGCGATGCTGAGCGCCGCGACCGCGCCCTGGAAGCTCGACACGTAGGCGGTGGTGCCGGCGATCACCGGCGGCGCGTCGACGTCGACCATGCGCTCCAGGTCCGAGCGGCCGGTGGGCGTCGCGAGCGGACTCTCCCAGGCCATCTTGCCGGTGGTGAGGCTGACCGCGGCGAAGCGGCCGTTGTCGAAGCCGGCGAGCGCGATGTCCTCCTCGATCACCGGCGGCGCGACGCCGCGGAGCGTCAGGATCGGCACGCTGCGCTCGTACACCCAGCGCTGGCTGCCGGTCTCGGAGTCCAGGCCGTAGAGGCGGCCGTCGCCGGTGCGCACCACGGTCACGCCGCCGCCCGCGGCGGGCGCCGCCAGCACTTCGCTCGAGACCCGCGCGACCCAGCGCACCTTGCCGGAGTCCGCTTCGCGCGCGATGACCCGGCCGTCCCCGGTGCCGACCAGCACCATGCCGTCGCCGCTGCCCGGGCCGCCGGTGTATTCCACGTCCTTGTCGTGGATGTCCCATTCTTCCTTGCCGGTGGCGAGCGCCGAGGCGACCAGGCTGCCATGGCGATCGGCGACGTACAGCCGTTCGCCTATCGGTTTCGGCGTGAGCTTGAGGTATTGCTCGTCGGCGCCCTTGCCGATGCGATCCGACCAGACCTGCTCGACCGCGAGCGTCGGCTCGAATTCTTCCAGTTCGTTCGGCTTGACGGCGTTGCTCGTTTCGCGGAATACCACCGTCCTGATGGTCTCGCAGGCGCTCAAGCTCAGCGCCAGGAGCGCGACGGTCAGCGCGCGCGGCAGATGAGCCGACTTCATGATCAGGAACCGCCCTGCTTGGTGGCGGGCGATGACGCCACCGCGAGGTTGTCGAGCTTGAGCTGCAGGGTGTCGCTGTCGAGCCCGAGCTTGTCGGCGCCAGCCAGCGCTTCGGCGTAGAGCTTGCGCGCCGCCGCCTGGTCGCCGCGCGCCGCCGCGACGTCGCCGCGCAGTTCGAGCGAGGCGTCCATCGCGCCACGCGTCGGCACCTGCGCGAGCAGCTTGCCGGCCTCCTCGGCCTTGCTCTCGGCGAGCAGCAGGCGCGCGAGCCGGGTGCGGGCGATGTCGGCGATCTCGCCCTTGCCATCGGCCGCGAGCAGCGCCTCGAGTTCCTTCTTCGCCGCCTCGTAGTCGTGCTTCTGCACCGCGATCTTGGCCAGCAGCAGGCCGCTGAGACGCGCGTAGAGCGTGTCGGGGTAGGCCTCGATGATGGTGCGACCGGCGCTGGCGGCGTCGTCCAGCTTCTGCGCCGCGGTCATCTGCACCATCGCCTCGTAGTTGATCGAGGCGTTCATGGCCTGGCTGTCGCGGCTCGCGTCCCAGTAGCGATAGGCGGCGAGGCCGCCCAGGCCCAAGGCCAGGCCGAGCACCAACGCCTGGCCGTTGCTCTTCCACCAGCGGCGAAGCTGTTCGACCTGTTCCTGTTCTGAAACGTACGTCTCCATCGGACCTCTGCGCCCGCGCGGGCTGGCTGGTTGGCTTGGCTACTGCTGACGGGGGGGCGATTATAGCCCCAATCCACGTGGCCTCAGGCGCGCTCCGCGCCGCACAGCGCGTCGAGTGCCGCCGGCAGGGCGGACTCGGCCAGCACCTGCTGCGCGCCCTCGCCGCGCAGCGGCTTGACCGTCACCGCGCCCTGCGCGGCTTCGTCCGGGCCGAGCAGCAGCGCCACCGCGGCACCGGAACGATCGGCCTTCTTCATGCGCGACTTCAGGCTGCCGCCACCGACGTGCAGCTGGATGCGCCAGCCCGGGAGCTGGGTGCGCAGGCGCTCGGCGAGGCCGACCGCCTGGGCGTCGAGCGCATCCTCGGTGGCACTCAGGTAGACCGCCGGCGGTCGCGCGAGGTTCGCCTGCGCGGCGCGCAGTTCCAGCAGCCGCTCGATGCCCATGGCGAAGCCGATGGCCGGCGTGGGCTTGCCGCCCATCACCTCCACCAGGCCGTCGTAGCGACCGCCCGCGCACACCGTGCCCTGCGCGCCGAGCTCGCTCGTGATCCATTCGAAGACGGTCTTGGAGTAGTAGTCGAGACCGCGCACCAGGCGTGGATTCGGTACGGCCTCGACGCCGTTCGCGGCGAGCATCGCGCGCAGCGCCTCGAAGTGCGCCCGGGACTCGTCGTCCAGGTGATCGGCCAGCGAGGGCGCGCCGGCGATGATGGGCGCCATCGCCGGGTTCTTGCTGTCCAGGATGCGCAGCGGATTGCGCTCCAGGCGATCGCGGGAATCGGCGTCCAGCGCCTCGAAGTGGCCGCGGAAGTAGTCGGTCAGCACGCCGCGATAGCGGGCCCGCGCCTCGCTCGTGCCGAGCGAGTTGATCTCGAGCCTGAGGTTGCCGATGCCGAGCGCGCGCCACAGGCGCGCGGTCATCAGGATGATCTCGGCGTCGATGTCCGGCCCGGCGGCGCCGAAGGCTTCCACGCCGATCTGGTGAAACTGGCGGTGGCGACCGCGCTGCGGGCGCTCGTGGCGGAACATCGGTCCCACGTACCACAGGCGCAGCGGCGTATGCTGCAGAAGGCCGTTCTGCAGCACCGCGCGCACGCAGCCGGCCGTGCCCTCGGGCCGCAGCGTGAGGCTGTCGCCGTTGCGATCGTCGAAGGTGTACATCTCCTTCTGCACGATGTCGGTCGCGTCACCGATGGAGCGCTTGAACACCGCCGACTGCTCGACCAGGGGCAGGCGGATTTCGCCGTAGCCATAGCTCGCGAGCAACGCCGCCACGGTGTCCTCGAACTCGCGCCACGCGGCGCTCGCCGGCGGCACGACATCGTTCATGCCGCGCACCGCCTGCAGGTTAGTGCTCATCGGGTTGTGACTCCTGTGCTGCCGGGGCGGCGTCGCCCAAGCTCAACTTGACCACCCCGTCGCGCGCGAGTGGGGCGAGATCCACCGGTCGGCCGTCGTAGGTGAGGCGCACCGCCGGCGCGTTGCCGATCACCAGCGCGTAGGGCCGCTGACCGCCCAGCCGCACTTCGTTGCCGGGGCGCACGAGGTTGTAATAAAGACGTGTGCCGACCGCGTCCAGCACCTCGACCCAGGCATCGGCGCTGGTGCTGATGACGATGTCGGCGCCGGGCAGCGCGGCTGCGACGGGCGGCGCGCCGTCGACCGGCACCGCGCCCGTCGCGTCGACGACCACCGGATCGGGGGCACGAAAGAACGGGTCGGCATCGTGCTCGATCTGATCGAAGCGGTAGGGCAGCGGCGGCGTCGGCGGCAGCGGCTCGATGGCCGAGGGATTGCTCTCCGCCAGGTACTTCAGCATGGAGAAGTCGCGGTCCTCGTGGGAGCGCCACCACAACACGATCAACGCGAGCATGACGAGCGCGAGCGCCACGGTGGTGTAGCGCACGATGCGGCTGGAACTCGTGATCTCGAGCGGCGCGCGGGATTCGAAGTCGGCGAGCTGCGGCGCAGCGTGGTCGCCGAGCGCGTCGAAGCGCGCCAGCAGCGCCTCGGCGTCGAGCTTCAATTCGCGCGCCACCGCGCGCAGGTAGCCGCGCACGAAGGCCGGCGCCGACAGCGCCGCGAAGTCCTCGCTCTCGAGAGCGCGCACCACGCGCGGTTCGAGCCTGAGCGCGCGGGCGAGGTCTATCTCGCTCATGTGCCGCGCCTCGCGCGCCGCGCGCAGCGTGGCGCCTATGCCGGCGTCGTCCTGTTCTCTGTTCGAGCGCGCCGGGTCAAGCGTGGAGGGCTCGGTCACTGCGGCCGGGAATCGAGCAGAAGCTTCGTCTGGGGTGAATCGGGAAAGGTTCGCTCGAGCTCGAGGCTGAGGCTCGCTTCGGCGTCGCGGTCGGCGTTCAGCCGGGCGATCTGCACGCCGAGCCACAGCGCGCGCGGACTGCGCGGCCCGACTTCGAAGTAACGCTTGAGGTAGGCGCTGGCCTGCGGCCCGCGCGATTGCAGCAGGCTGATGTCGGCCATGGGCAGCAGGGCCGGTGCGAGGGTCGGGTCGATCTCCAGCGCGCGGCGGAAGTAGGTCTCGGCGTTCTCGAGCTTGCCCGCGGCCATGGCGCACACGCCCGCGTTGTTGTAGGCGCTCTCGGCGTTGCGGTACAGCGGGTTCTCCACCGCCTGCATGAACATCTTCTCGCCTTCGTCAAAGCGCTTGCGCTGGCAGAGGAACTGGCCGTAGTTGTTCAGCGCGGAGGAGTTGTCCGGATCGAGCGACAGCGCCTTCTTGAACGCCGCCTCGGCCTTGTCATGCTCGCCGAGCACCGCGTACAGCAGGCCGAACGTGTTGTGCGTGTCGACGTTGTGCGGGTCGAGTTCGAGTGCCTTGTCGAGCTTGTCCTTGGCGGTCTGGAACTCGCGGTTCTGCATGTACTGCACCGCGATCTCGGTATTCAGCGCCGCGAGCTTGGCGCGCTCGTTGGCCGGCTTGGAGGTGTTCTGCGGCGAGCCCGCGCAGCTGGCCAGCGCCACGGTCAAGAAAGCGACGCCGAACGCGCGCAGGCGCTTGTCCATCACAGGGTTTCCTCGGTCGCGGCCGCGCGACGTTGATGACGGCGCGCCTTGGCCTGCACTTCCCCGACCAGTTGGCCGCAGGCCGCGGCGATGTCGTCGCCGCGCGTCTTGCGAGTGACGGTCACGATGCCGGAGCGCTGCAACCGCTCGCGGAACGCGTTGATCGCGGTGTCCTCGGAGCGCTCGAAGCCGGCGTCCTTGAACGGGTTGAAGGGGATCAGGTTGACCTTGGCCGGCAGTCCCTGCAGCAGCCGGATCAGCGCCTTGGCCTCGGCCAGGCTGTCGTTGACGCCCTTCAGCATCACGTACTCGAAGGTGATCTCGGCGTGGGGATTGGCCGACGAGTAGCGCTTGCAGGCCGCCAGCAGCTCGGCGATGGGGTAGCTGCGGTTGATTGGCACCAGGCGATCGCGCAGCTCGTCATTGGTCGCGTGCAGCGAGATGGCGAGGCTCACCGGGCAGTGCTCCGCGAGCTTGTCGATGCCTGGCACCACGCCGGCGGTGCTCAAGGTCACGCGCTTGCGGGCGAGGTTGTAGGCGTGGTCGTCCAGCATCAGGCGCATGGCCGGTACGACGTTGTCGAAATTGAGCAGCGGCTCGCCCATGCCCATCATCACCACGTTGGTGATGTGGCGGCCGAGCTTGGGCGTCTGGCCGAGGGCGCGCGCCGCCTGCCACACCTGGCCGATGATCTCGGCGGTGGAGAGATTGCGGCTGAAGCCCTGGCGCGCGGTCGCGCAGAACGCGCAGTCGAGCGGGCAACCGACCTGGGACGATACGCACAGCGTGCCGCGCTCGCCCTCGGGAATGAACACCGTCTCGATGGAGTTGCCGTTGTCGACCCGCATCAGCCACTTGCGCGTGCCGTCCTGGGACAGACGCTCGGTGATGATCTCGGGCGGGCGAATCTCGCTCTGCGTGGCGAGCATGTCGCGCAGCGCGCGCGACAGGTTGCTCATCTGGTCGAACTGGATCACGCCCTGCTGATGCACCCACTTGATGATCTGCGTGGCGCGGAAACCGCGCTCACCATGCTCCGCGAACCAACCGGCGAGGCCGGTGGCGTCGTAGTCGAGCAGGTTGGTGAGCGCGGGGGCGGTCATGGTCAGCGCGAGAAGATCTCGTCGTCCTTGAAGAAGAACGCGATCTCGGTGCGCGCGGTGTCCGGACCGTCGGAGCCGTGCACCGCGTTCTCGGTGATGCTGGTGGCGAACTCGGCGCGAATGGTGCCGGGCGCGGCATTGGCCGGATTGGTCGCCCCCATCACGTCGCGATTCACCTGGATGGCGTTCTCGCCCTCCAGCACCTGCACCACCACCGGACCGTAGGTCATGAACTCGACCAGCTCGCCGAAGAACGGCTTGGCGCGGTGCACGCCGTAGAAGTCGCCGGCCTGGGCTTCGCTCATGCGGATCATCTTCTGGGCGATGACGCGCAGGCCCGCGGCCTCCAATTTGGCGACGATGCCGCCGATGTGATTGTCACGCACCGCACCGGGCTTGATGATGGATAGCGTGCGTTCGATGGCCATGCTGGAAAACACTCCCTAAATACTTGATAAAGCGCTTAAAAACGCCGGCCATTATACTGATTTACAGGGACGGGACCACCTTCGCCGCAAAGAATTTGCGGCGATGCAGCGCGATGGGCGGGGGAACGGGTCAGTAAAGACCCGTCTCGAGGCGCGCGGCCTCGGACATCATCTCCTGGCTCCACGGCGGTTCGAAGGTCAGGTCGACCTCGACCTCGGTGACGTTCGGGACCTGCTGGACCTTGGCGCGCACGTCGTCCACCAGGAAGGGGCCCATGCCGCAGCCGGGCGCAGTCAGGGTCATGTCGATTTCCACGCGGTTGCCGCCGCCGGCCAGCGGCTTGATGTCGCAGCGGTAGATGAGCCCGAGCTCGACGATGTTGATCGGGATCTCGGGGTCGTAGCAGGTCGCGAGCTGTTCCCACACCAGGTCCGGGTCGACGCTGCCGTCGGCCGCCGCCTCGGCGTGCTCGGCCGGCAGGCTGGCGGCCTCCATGCCCAGCGCGTCGACGTCGCTGGCCGCGATGCGCGCCAGGTTGCCATGCACGTTCACCGTCACCGCGCCGCCCAGCGCCTGGGTCACGTAGACCAGGGTGCCGGCCGCGAGCGTGGTGGTGCTGCCTTCGGGGATCAGCACCGCCGGGCAGTCGCGCGTGAGTTCGATGGGTGCCGCGTGGGAATGGGGTTGGTTCATGGTGGCTCCGCTCAGCCCTTGAGCATCGGCAGCACGCGTTCGACGGCGTCGAACACGGCGTGTACTTCGTCCAACGTGTTGTACAGCGCGAAGGAGGCCCGCGCGGTGCCGGCCAGGCCGTAGCGCGTCATGACCGGCATCGCGCAGTGGTGGCCGGTGCGGATCGCGACGCCGTGCAGATCGAGCAGGGTGCCGAGGTCCTGGGGATGTACGCCTTCGACGTCGAAGGACAGCACCGCGGCCTTGTGCCGCGCCTGGCCGACGATGCGCAGCCCGGCGATGCGACGCGCGCGCTCGGTCGCCGCCGCCAGCAGGGCGTCCTCATGGGCCAGCACCGCAGGCAGGTCCAGCGCCGCGAAGTAGTCGAGCGCGGCGGCGAGCCCCAGTGCGCCGGCGATGTGCGGCGTGCCCGCTTCGAAGCGGTAGGGAATGTCGTTGTATTCGCTGCCCTCGAAGCGCACCACCTTGATCATGTCGCCGCCACCCTGGTAGGGCGGCATGGCCTCCAGCAGTTCGGCGCGGCCGTAGAGCACGCCGATGCCGGTGGGGCCGAGCGCCTTGTGGCCGGAGAAGGCGAAGAAGTCGCAGCCGAGCGCCTGCACGTCGACCGGCGCGTGGATGATGGACTGCGCGCCGTCGACCAGGGTCAGCGCGCCGACCGCCCGGGCCCGCGCGATCAGCTCGGCCACCGGGTTGATGGTGCCGAGCGCGTTCGAGATGTGGGCCACCGCGAGAAGTCGCGTCTTCGCCGACAGTTGCGCATCGAAGCCCGCGAGGTCGATCTCGCCCGCGTCGGTGATCGGCGCGACCTTCAGCGCCGCGCCGGTGTCGGCGCAGATCATCTGCCAGGGCACGATGTTGGCGTGGTGCTCGAGCGCGGAGATGAGCACCTCGTCGCCGGGACGCAGGTTGCGCCGGCCCCAGGTCTGGGCCACCAGGTTGATGGACTCTGTCGTGCCGCGGGTGAACACCACCTCGCGCGACTCGCGCGCGTTGATGAAACGCTGCACCGTCTCGCGCGCCGCCTCGTGGGCGGCTGAGGCCTCCGCGCTCAGCGTGTGCACGCCGCGGTGGATGTTGGCGTTCTCCTGCGCGTAGTAGTGGTTCAGCCGTTCGATGACCGCGGTAGGCTTCTGCGTCGTGGCGGCATTGTCCGCGTAGACCAGCGGCTTGCCGTGGACCTTGCGCGCGAGGATGGGAAAGTCGGCGCGCACGCGCGCGACGTCGAAACGCGCGGCGGTGGGCTGGCTGGGAGCGAGGTGGGCGTTCACGGCGCGTTGAAGGCCTTCAAGGTTTGAGTCAATTCGGTGTGACCGAGGAAGCGCTGTTCGATCCAGTGGCGCACCGCCGGCAGCGGAATGGCCTCCACCACGCGTTCAGCGAAGGCATAGGTCAGGAGCGCGCGGGCCTCGGCCTCCGGCACGCCGCGCGAGCGCAGGTAGAACAGCGCCGTGGCGTCCAGCTCGCCGACCGTCGCGCCGTGGCTGCAGCTGACGTCGTCGGCATAGATCTCGAGCTCGGGCTTGGTGTCGACCTCGGCGGTGTGGGTCAGCAACAGGTTGTGGCTGGCCTGCTGAGCGGTGATGCCCTGGGCGTCGCGCGCCACCACCACCTTGCCGTTGAACACCCCGCGGCTGCGGTCGTCGAGGATGCCGCGGTAGAGCTCGGTGCTGTGGGTGTCGCCGACCAGGTGATCGACCCGCGTGTGATGGTCGAGATGTTGCTCGCCCGCGCCCACGAAGAGCCCGTTCAAGCGGCATTTCGCGCCCCGTCCGGCGAGCCTGACGTCGATGTCGACGCGCGCCAGCCGCGCGCCGAAGGCGAGCGCATCGGACGCGTACTCGGCCTGCGCGTCGACCCGCACCGCGATGCGGCCCAGGTGGGTGCTGTCCGGGCCCGCCGCCTGCAGGCGATGGTGGCGCAGCACCGCGCCGGGCTCGAGTTCGATGTCAGCCTGGCTGTTGGTGACCGTGAGATCCGCGCCCGCCGACAGGTATTCCTCGATGAGCGTGAGCTCGCTGTCGCGGCCGAGCCTGACCAGCACCCGCGGGTTGCTCATCAGTTCACCGCCGGTGCCTACCAGCACCAGGTGCAAGGGCTCGCGCAGGCGGGTACCCGGGGCGACGTCGATCAGCACGCCGTCCCGCGCCAGCGCGGTATTCAGCGCAACCAGCGCATTGCCGCGCGCGGCATCCTCGCCGAGCAGGGACGCGAGCCGGTCGGGTTCCTCTTCAGCGAACTCGCGCAGGCTGCGCAGGACGACACCGGCCGGCGGCGCAGCCGGTGAGCCGAGATCGTGGCGAAACCGGCCGTTGACCAGCACCGCGCGCAGCGGGCTGGCCGCCGCCAGCGCCAGGGCCGCGAAACCCTGGGGTGAGAGCGCCTCGCCGTCGGCCGGCTCGGCGGCGCGCAGCGCGCGCGCTTCCAGCGCGGCGAGGTTGGTGTACTTCCAGTCTTCCTGCCTGATCGTCGGCAGACCCTGTTCGCGCACCC
>JAIEQK010000268.1 GCA_019747795.1 Gammaproteobacteria bacterium
GTTTGCCTCCTCGGCAGGGATGGGTGGGGAATTTTCGATTACCACAACTGGGGATTATTGGATTACCGATGACAGATGTCGACCGGAACCCGCTGTGCCAGAGGGCTGCGGAGCTTCAGCAGCGGGCTCGGGACAGGCATGGACCAGAGGCACAAGAGACCTCTTCGGCAGGGCAAATCCCGATAGGCGAGCCCGCCGCGCAGTCGCAGAACCAACCTAACCAGGACAAGCCGTTTGCCTATCTGCGCTCCGTCATCGGCGGCTGAACCGGCCGCCCGACGGCAAATTGCCCTCCCGCAGTCCCAAATCCGACATAGGCTGGCATTAAGGCCCCAGCCTCCGACGCCCTCCGCAGGGTGTCCTCAAACTGGTTCTGGGGCCAAAATTGCCGAATTATTGCCAACTATAGTTGGCAATAATTCCAAACCGGGCATGATTGGGCCGGACGCAGCCAGAGAATCAATTGCCCGGCCGCCCGACCTGCATCGCGCCGAACTTGGCACGGGGTAAACCTGCGACGCCAGCCTGCCGTCGCCAGCCTAGGGAAGTCCCCGCGGCCCCCCGCGTTGCTGTCTACGCCTCCCTTCCCCCCGCTCTGTCGTAGAAGTGTCGTATCCAGGCTCCCCCGCTATCGGCTACTTTTCCTCCAGAACAAAATGAGCCGTGAGGACGAAAGAATGGCCGACAACATCGATAGGGCAATTCGAGTCAAGGCACTACGCGCGGAGCGCGGGTGGTCGCAGGACCATCTTGCATTCGTCGCAGGCGTGAACATTCGTACCATTCAGCGGCTCGAAAAAGATGGGAGCGCTCGCCATGAGACCCTGATGGCCGTCGCCCAAGCCTTCGGGATGGAAGTCAAGCAACTGAGTTCGCCCCCGCCTGCCGACGAAGCGCCTTCACCTCAAAAGCCGATACACCTGATGCCAAGATTGGAGTCGGGTACAGACCTTGCTGGCGTGATCAGAGGCGCGGAGCAATTTCAGTTTGAACATGACGACGATGATGACCCCCGCTCGGTCGGTGCCATGCGGGATATCATGGTCGAGCTGAAATACGACGTAGTGAGATGGAGCGATTCGAGCCCAATTGAGAGACCCGCTGTCGAGAAGGAGCTCACCCAGGAAATCCAGGGATTGGCAGGCTACGGGTACTACCTGTTTGGCATCCGCCGAGTGATCCCCAGGTTAGTCGATGGGCAGACCAGGCTGACTTCCATGGCGACGATCTACATGAGCCATTCTCGGTCTCCGAGACTCGTCCGAGACAATGCCTTCATGGTGATCCCAGCGATACTGACGGAAGTAGCAGGTTGAGTCGCCGGGCTGGTGCTCAAGCAAAAGCGTGAGCCCGGCGCGGGGCCGGTGCTCTGACGCTCGGCTCGAATGGGGTCGGCCCTCCAGTAAGTCACTCAATCGCTAGCGGGCTACTGTCCTATAGCCGATAAGTGACGTTGGCTTTGTCGTCGATGCTCGCGTAGCCAGCCCGCACAATGTCTTCGAGGAGGCCGGCAGCGTCTGCGTCGCTCGCGCCCACGGCGAGGCCGTTCCTGATATGGCTGAGCAGAGTCTTCTTTTTCTTCGGGCGGTTATTCGCACTCTTGCGCAGCCGCTCCAACACCGCGTTCATTGGCTCCGTCATGTCTGTGGCCGAGTTCGCCGGCGACGCAGCGGGCGTTTTGGGCTTGGCCGTGGGCTCTACCTTTGCCGGGCCGGTAAAGGTCAAGGTGCTGAAGTCCTGATGCCGGCGGACGCGAACATGGCGACTCTGGAGATGCGCTATCAGCGGGTCGTAACCGCTGTCCTTGGAGACGATGTGGAAGTAAGCGCCTGGGTCCGCCAGTACTGCCCGGCCGAGATAGGAGGCGAGAGCGAAATCGACGGCGTTCCTGTCGCTGCCGGTCAGCCGGATGAGTTGCACCGAGGCCGCGTGTTCGAAGAGCTTCACCACCATTTCGGCATCGAGATGCTTCTGCTTCGCGCCGACCAGGATGACTAGGCTTACCGCCTTGGCGCCGATGATGGCCAGATCGATGTGATGCACGTTCTCGAAATCGACCAGCACGTGGTTCATGGCGGGGCCTTGTGATGGGGTAGTGGCCATGGAGGACTCAGGCGGCGGTTAGTTCGGCGACGATGGCGGCGAGCAGTTTGGTGGCGGTGGCGCCGGAGGCGGTGAGTTGGGCTTCGAGTTTATCGACCAGGGTCATGAGTTGATCTACTTTGGCGACGATGCGGCGTTGTTCGGCGAGGGGCGGCAGAGGGAAGATGTAGTTTCGTAAGAACCCCAGTGAAACGAATGACTGAACTCCGCCAGCCGCTTTAGCACGCATCTCTTCGGCGACCAGCTTAAGATAGAAGAGCAGAAATCGAGGCTCAGAGTCAGTTTCGGAGTAGTACTTGAACAGGGCAACGTTTTTGATGCTAAATTCCCTGTCCGTGTCTACGATGACTGGATTTCCGATGCTCCCGATCATCGCAAAGAGGATATCTCCTCGGTCCACGCGTGACCGTTCAGAAATCTCGCGGTGATCTTTTTCTGAAATGAGATTGACCCCGTTGAACGACAGACTACCAGAATAGATATTCTTGCTCGTAACGAGTGGGAAACCCTCTGTCGTATATTTCGGAGTGGCGTGCGTCCCGTCACGGACATCGAAGCTGTTCCCAAGTCGTGTCCATACCCAACCAGGCGGAAGGAGACCGCTGGTATCGTCATTCGGGTTGGGTTCAACGGCGACGCGTTTAGCGACTCGCCGCCTAATGCGCTCTTCTTTCGTGGCCCCTATTCGGTCTAATAATTCTTTTGCCGGTTCATCGTTAGGATCTTGTGGAACAAGCCTTCCCTGAAAGGCCAGTGCCAGAATGGATTTCCGAAGGTCGGCCGGCGAAATGGCATAGGACGGGTGGAAGAGGAACGAGAGGTTGGCCGGTGTGGGCGCCTCGGCAAAGCGGGCCAGCGACGCGCGAGCGAGCGCGGCGTGACGCGTCTCCCGTTCCTGCTGCTGCGCCTCCAGCCGATCGCACAAGGCCATCAATTCTTCCACCTTCGCCACGATACGCTTCTGCTCGGCGAGGGGGGGGAGGGGGACAGGAATGTCCACTGCTTTTGCCTGATTCAATTTGGAGCGGGTTGACCCCGCGACTCGGCCAGTAAAGTCAAATGTGTTGAGCCAGAGCATCAAGAATCGATTCGATGCGAGAATCCCCTGGAAAACGTGAGCGTGGTTGTTCACCCAAGACTTACCCGAGATCACGTAGGCCTTCGGTCGAAGGTCGTCAAAAAAAGGAACTCCATCCTCCCCAAGGAGGACCAGTTCCTGGTCGAAAATGAAATCGTCAATCCATCCCTGTTGTTGAGTTGCTCCGTAGTACGGAAACAACTCCGATTCGTCCTTGCCGGAAATTCGAAGATCGCGCTCCGTTCCGTTTATGGGTTTCCGCTTGTAATCGAGACACACAGCGACTTCGCCGAGCAGCGAGACGGTCCAACCCGGGGGAAGCTCGAATGACAACGAATCCCGCCCTACAGGAGGCAATTCATCTGGCTTCTTAATTTCGCCGGTCTGAAACAGACGCTGTTTCTCGGCACGTATACGGTTGAGCAAAGCATCTCCGGGCTCGTCACCAGAGTCCTGTGCGACAAGCCGACCCTTGACCGCCAAGTCGGCGATGAATCGACGCAACCGTGGCAGTGCATTCGGCGCATCCGCGAGTTGGTCGAACGTATCGAAAAAGGTGTCCAACCTCATTCACCGCTCCCAGCGCCGGCCGTGAGGGCGCGGTGGAGTTCCGTCTTTAAAGCGACCCGCGTCTCCGCAATCTGCGCCAGCAACTTCTCGTACTCCGGCAAGAGATGCTCCACATCCCCCGGCCCTTCATCAGCGTTGTGCGGATTCTTCAAATCCAGGTTGAACCCACCCGCCTTGATGGCTTCGATGGGCACCCGCCACGCCTGCTCATTCTCCACCCGCGCCTCGAACCCATCGGCCTCGTCACCCCACCACGCGCGCTCCGCCTCGAACTCCTCGATCCGTATCGGCTTGGTCTTGTTGTAGCTCTTGGCCCCCGGCGGATACGGATGCTCGTAGTACCAGACCTCCTTTGTTGGCACGCCCTTGGTGAAGAACAGCAGGTTAGTGCGGATGCCGGTGTACGGATTGAACACGCCGTTAGGCAGCCGCACGATGGTGTGCAAGTTACAGTCGGTGAGCAGTGCCTCCTTGATGCGGGTCTTTACGCCCTCGCCGAACAGGGTGCCATCTGGCAGCACGAGGCCTGCGCGGCCGCCGGGTTTCAGGATCTTCATGATCAGGACAAGGAACAGGTCCGCCGTCTCGCGGGTACGGAATTCGGCCGGGTAGTTCGCCTCGATGCCGTCCTCTTCCATGCCGCCGAAGGGCGGATTGGTGACGACCACGTCCACGCGC
The DNA here is from genome assembly GCA_019747795.1 of Gammaproteobacteria bacterium. Classification (GTDB taxonomy): domain Bacteria; phylum Pseudomonadota; class Gammaproteobacteria; genus JADJYF01. The sequence continues at coordinate 4,430 of JAIEQK010000268.1, forward strand.
TCCTTCGGCCCCCAGTCGCGCAGCGGCCGGGCGAGGGTGTTGTCGTGGCGCACGTTGGATGGAACGTCGATGCCGTGCAGCAGCAGGTTGGTCATGCACAGCACGTGGGGCAGGTGCTTCTTCTCGATGCCGGCGAAGCAGTCCTGGATGAGGGCGAGGTCCGCCTCGGTCTTGGCCTGCTTGCGCAGGTGCTCGATGGCGCAGACCAGGAAGCCGCCGGTGCCGCAGGCCGGGTCCAGCACCGTTTCGCCGAGGCGCGGGTTCACCTGCTCGACGATAAACTGGGTGACGGCGCGGGGTGTATAGAACTCGCCGGCGTTGCCGGCCGACTGCAGATCCTTCAGCAGCTTCTCGTAGATGTCCCCGAACAGGTGGCGGTCGTCCGAGACGTTGAAGTCGATGGCGTTGATCTTGTTGATCACCTGCCGCATCAGGGTGCCGTTCTTCATGTAGTTATTGGCATCGTCGAAGGCCATGCGGATGAGCCCTGCGATGCGGTCGCTGCCGCCGGTCAGCGCCTTCAGCTTGGGGAGAAGGGTGTTGTTGACGAAGTCGAGCAGCTTGTCGCCGGTGTCGCCCTCGGCGTCGGCCGCCCAGGTCGACCAGCGCAGGTGCTCCGGTAAGGGCGACTTGTAGTCGTCCCGCAGGATCTCAAGTTCCTTTTCGCGGTCGTCGAAGATCTTCAGGAAGAACATCCAGCCCAGCTGCTCGAGGCGCTGGGCGTCGCCGTAGGTGCCGGCGTCCTTGCGCATGATGTCCTGGATGGATTTGACGACATTGGAAACATTGGGCATGGCTCAGACGTTTTCCTGGTAGAGCTGGGCTTCGAGGTCGTGAATGGCGGCGAGGTAGGGCGCTTTACCACCAAAGAGTTTTAGGATCTCGAGCGGCGTGCCGAAGCGGGTGAGCGGCTCGACCTTGAGGATCTCCATTGACTCCATGCTGCGGATGCCATTGTCGGCGTACTTCTGCAGTAGGGCATCGAGCACGGCGCGGGCCTGTTCCCCGTAGCGGCCGAAGACATTGTGCTTCTTCACCCGCTCGGCGCGCTCGCGCCGGGTGAGGGGCGGCTGGTCGAAGGCGACGTGGCAGACGAGGTCGAAGGCGTCGAAATCGGCGCCCACCTGCTCCGCGAGTTCGTCCAGGAACACGCCCTGGCCGGCCAGTTCCTCGAGGATGGCCTGCTTGCGCTCGGCGTCCCGCCAGCGAGTGAGAAACCCGTCGAGTGAGGCGTAATTGGCGCGCACGGTCTTGCGCGTGTAGTCCTTCAGCGACTCGGTGATGAGCTTGCCATTGGCGTCCAGGTACTGCACCCGTTCGCTGGCGATGGTGACGGCCACGTCGTCCACGTAGTACTTGCGCGTGCCGGGCGGCATGTCGACTAGTGCGTCGCCATCCCCCTGGAGGCCGTCCGCGTCCGCGGGCTCGGCCGGTACGGCCGGGTCGTTGGCGCCTGGCTCGTAGATCTGCACCGGGTCGCCGTCAAAGGCCGGGTCGGCGAAGAGCGCGGTGGCGCGCTTGAAATCCATGATCGTAAAGAAGAACTTGCCGTAGTCCTCGTTGATGCGCGTGCCGCGGCCAATGATCTGCTTGAACTCAGTCATGGAGTTGATGTGCTTATCGAGCACGATGAGCTGGCAGGTCTGGGCATCGACGCCGGTGGACATCAGCTGCGAGGTGGTGGCGATGACCGGGAAGGTGGACGCCGGGTCGATGAAGTTGTCGAGCTGGGCCTTGCCCTCGTCGTTGTCGCCGGTGATGCGCATGACGTAGCGGCTGTTGGCGGCAGCGAGATCGGGGTTGGCGTTGACCAGCGCCTGGCGCATGCGCTCGGCGTGGTCGATGTTCTCGCAGAAGACGATGGTCTTGGCGTAGCGGTCCGTGGCGCGCAGGAAGGCGGTGATGCGCGCCGCCACCAGCTCGGTGCGCTGTTCCAGCACCAGCTCGCGGTCGAAGTCGTTGGCGTTGTATTCGCGGTCTTCGATCTGGTAGCCGTGCTTGTCGGTCTTGCCCCGCTCCGGGCGCCAGCCTTCCACGTCGCGGTCGAGCGCGATGCGGATGACCTTGTAGGGCGCGAGGAAGCCGTCGTCTATGCCCTGTTTCAAAGAGTAGGTGTAGATGGGCTCGCCGAAGTAGTCGATGTTGGAAACGTCGCGGGTTTCCTTGGGCGTGGCGGTGAGGCCGATCTGGGTCGCGCCGCTGAAATATTCCAGGATCTGCCGCCAGTTCGAATCGTCCGCCGCGCTGCCGCGATGGCATTCATCCACCACGATGAGGTCGAAGAACTCCGGCGAGAACTGCTTGTAGAGATTGTTCTCTTCATCGAGCCCCGTCACCGCCTGGTAGAGGCTGAGATAAATCTCGAAGGACTTGTCGACCTTGCGGTCCTGGGTGACGCCGCTCGGCAGGGTGATCTTTGTGCCGTCGCGCTTCTCGATGCTGTTGTTGCGTGCACTCAGCTTTGCCATCGCAGATTTGAACGGCTTGAAGTCGCCGATCATGGTCTGGTTGGCCAGGATGTTCCGGTCGACGAGGAACAGGATGCGTTTCTTGGTGCCCGACTTCCACAGCCGCCAGATAATCTGGAAGGCGGTATAGGTCTTGCCGGTGCCCGTGGCCATCACCAGCAGAATGCGGTTCTCGCCACGGGCGATGGCCTCCACCGTACGGTTGATGGCGATGAGCTGGTAATAGCGCGGCGAGCGGCCCGAGCCGTCGTCATAGTAGTCCTGGGTGGCGACCGCCGCCTGCTGGGCGGTATAGCCTTTGGCCGCGCTGTAGCGCGCCCAGAGTTCAGCCGGCGAAGGGAATGCATCGAGGGTGAGCTCGCGTTCGACCGCACCGCCGGCGGCCGTGCGGTCATGTTCGAGGAAGCCGTCGCCGTTGGAGCTGAAGGCGAAGGGCACGTCCAGGATCTCGGCGTAGTCCAGCGCCTGCTGCATGCCGGCGCCCACGGTGTGGGTATTGTCCTTGGCCTCGACCACCGCGAGCGGGATGCCGGGCTTGTAGTAGAGGACGTAGTCTGCCTTCTTCGGTGTTCCCCGCTTGACCGTCTTGCCCCGGACCATCACCCGGCCGGCAGTGAAGTAGACCTCCTCGCGAACCTGGGTCATCACGTCCCAGCGCCCAGCGGTCTCGCCGACGATGGCCGGCGTGATGAACTTGGTGCGGATGTCGGCTTCGGTCAGTTCCTTCTTATTCATCCGCATGATCGCTCGTGCTCTTGGCAACCTGCGTCGGCATTCCAGTCACAGCTGACTATGGTTCGGACGCACTACTCTACCGGGGTGGTCTAACTTACCGCCATAAAGCCGATTAATTCAACAAGTTAGATCTGAAGACCGTACTGCCGCCGGAATCGCTGGTCGACTAGATTCTCCGTCCAGAGCTGCGTTAGCCAGGTGTTCGAGCACCCGGCTTCGATAACGAACAACGCCGTAACTGATGTCCGAAGCCCGCAATCCTACCTTTACCCGCGAAACGAGGGCATCTCCCTCGGCCATTCGACGCTACTAAGGAGCAAGCTATGCACGAGCAGCCGGTCCACATTTTCATCAACAAAATCAAGTTCAGTCTGAATGAGGCCGAACAGACAGGGGCAAGCCTCAAGCAAGTTGCGGGCATCCCGCTGAGTGACGTTTTGTTCCTCCAGCGGCCTGGCGACGATGAGGTTATCGCAAACGGCGCCACGATTTCGGTCAAGAACGGAGACCACTTCCATAGCCAGCCGCCTGCCGACTACGGGTTAGGGCCCGATATGGAGCTTCTGAAGGCCGGTCTGGCTCCCGACCGCGTGACCGTTATTCAGGAGGCAGGTGGATGGCAGTTTCTCGTCATTAAGGATTACCAATTGCCGGGAGGTTTCGAGCCGAGCAGCGTGAAACTGCTCCTCAAGTTGCCTCCAGGCTTCCCCGATGCTGCGCCGGATATGTTTTGGGTCTATCCGGCAGTGAGGACACCGACCGGGAGCTTGCCCCGCGCTACGTCCGACGAAAATCTTCTTGGAGAAATATGGCAGCGCTTCTCCTGGCATTTGGCTGCTGGCTCTTGGAAGCCAGGCAGCAGCAACCTGCGGGATTTTCTGCGGTGTGTCGCTTCACGCTTTCTGCGGATGGATTGAGGTGCAAAATGAAACTACGTGTCTTGGAATCTCAGTGGACCAAATTTGCTCAGGCGCTTTGCACCCGGAGTGATGTCGAATCTGCAGGGCTAATTCTCGCAGAGCGCCTTAGCGGAGGGACGGTACTCTACGCTCGTCACTTGATCCCGATACCTGAGGATGGATATTCAATTCGGAAAATCGACCAGATCCGTATTGATCCTGTAGCACTCAATCGCCTTGTGCGCCCAGCTAGAGACGGTTCTCTCTCTGTCCTTACCGCGCATACCCACCCAGGCTCCACCAGACCATGGTTTTCCTCCGCCGACGACGCGGGGGATTCGCGATTGATTCCCTCGCTATTTGCCCAAATGCCAGGCCCTCACGGTTCCATTGTGATCGCCGGGAAAACGGCCATACCGCGAGCACGCGGATGGAATGCAGTCGGGTCCAAAAGTGAGATGCCGATGCACATTATTGGTAAGACTCTACGAGTCGTTCCGAATGCAGCGCAAATTGACGAACAACCATGGTATGACCGCCAACGACTTGCCCTAGGTGAAGAAGGTCAAAGGACTCTTCAAAGTCTCCACATTGCGATCGTTGGGCTCGGCGGGACTGGGTCTGTTGCATTTGTGCAGCTTGCACATCTCGGTATCCGGCAAATCACATTAGTCGACGGCGACCGCGTCGAGCGTTCAAACGTGAGCCGAATCCTTGGGGCTACCAGCGGTGACGCCGGTCACACCTGGAAGGTTGACGTTGCCGCGCGATACGCGGAACGACTCGGCCTGAACACTAAAGTGGCCGCCATTCGAGGGAACCTGGGCATAGACGTCTCACCCGCGGATATTGAAGGCTGCGACATAGTAATGTGTTGCGTCGACAGCCACCTTCCTCGTGCCTTGCTAAACCGACTAGCATACGAAAAGGCCATCCCAACAATCGACATGGGTAGCGGATTTCGCGTCGGCTCAAGTGGAAGTGTAATAGCGGGCGCAGGGCGGGTGGTGGTTGTCGGTCCAGGTCGACGATGCCTCGCCTGCTGGGGGCACATTGACCCAGACCGAATTAGGATCGAAACCCTTTCACCTGCAGATCGGAACCGATTGGCAGCAGATGGCTACATTACCGGAGCCACCGTGCAGCAGCCAAGTGTAGTTTCTTTCAACACCATGATCGCCGGAACAGCGGTTACGGAATTGATACGTATTGCGACCCGATATGCAGGAGCAGAGGACCCGCCCATGCGTCTATGCTTCGATTTTGAAAACGGGACTGTCCGCAGAAACGTTCTCTCGGAAACGCCTCTCTGCATGATTTGCTTGCCTAGCGGCCCGCCGCACGAGAGACCAGATTTGACAGGCTAAAGAACCCCGAAAGGCCGTATGCTCAAAAAAATATGAGTAACAGCTCATTTCAAATACTTATGGAGTCATAAGATGCGGCTTCCCCTCACGTACCTTGACGGCGCAGTGGTCGAAGAAGTGCCCCTTGACCTGTGGCGCGAGACGTTTGAGGCTGTTGGTTGGCCCGACACTCTTCTGGCAAAGCGAAAAACACTAGAGCACTCTGACGTGCTCGATGCACTGCATAAGGACGAATTGAGTAGTGGCCTTCTATTGGCCCTTGAGACGCTGCATTCCCTAGGTACTGAAGCGGGCCGCGAGGCCATCGCGTCAACGATGAGCGAGCGGCGCGTTCCGGTCGACGCTCTGCATACCGATATCGGCGCCCGCGAATTCGCGTTGCGGCTTTATCTAGGACAGCTCGCAGATGCTTCACTCGCAGACGTATTTGCGCGCGCGCAAACGCACATGCAGGAAGGCGGTCGGCATTGGCGATACAATGAGTTTCTGGGTAAGGAGTCAAGACCCCTGACGAAGCTCGAAGAGAGGAAGACCGCGCTTCTTCGTAAGGTTCTGAATCACTGTCTAGAGTCAGACCTCGGCGACCACGTTCAAGTTGAGGCATTCGAAGACGAAGGGGTCTACGTGTTCTCTGTTCTGCGAAGCCACCGAACCAAAAAGCCGCTCGCAGTAGTGCCAGGAAATACGGCGCGAGCGACTATAGCGTTTCGACCTGTGCACGGCGATGTCATCCGTTATGAGGCTTTTGTCGGGCGTCTCAGAATCGCAGCGCGCGCAGCATCGATGATCGAGTTCTATCGGCGTACTTTCGGCCAGATACTGTTCGATGATGAAGGCTTCTTCACAGGTGAGCCTGTATGTAATCTCGGAGCTTTGCAAACGCGAGGGCGCGCAGCGCTCGATGAACATGACGTATTGGGCATAGGGCGCGTTCGAATGACGGAGTGCCTGTGGGAGCGAGGCGACAGGAATCTGATTCACCTTCGGTCGCCGGACTGCTTCCGGGCTATACAGGATCTCGGCTTAGCGCTAAATGAGGGAGAGCTACTCCAGGCGAAACTCAAAGTCGACATCATCGGAGCAAGCACACGTCCAGTCATTGTGAACGTCCGGGTGCCCAGTAGGATCGAAATAACTCAGCGGCAGCACGAGGGCATTCTCGAAGAGTTGCTTCAGTCGATCGGTATTCGAAATGTTCCCGTTCGCTCGCCCACCCCGTTTCTTTGGTCGCGCGGATTCATAAACTAAGTGCAACACATCGTCGTCCTTGGGTCGCATTAGACGCGGCGAGCCGGGATACTCATCA
>JAIEQK010000244.1 GCA_019747795.1 Gammaproteobacteria bacterium
CCGAGCCCGCGCAGGCGCCTGGCGCGGCGCTCGCCCAGGCCCAGGGCTGTCTCGCCTGTCACGCGGTCGCCGAAGCGCGCGTCGGGCCTGCGTTCCGCGCGGTGGCCGAGCGCTATGCGGGCCGTGACGATGCGCTCGCCACGCTCACTGCCAAGGTTCGTGGCGGCGGCACCGGCAACTGGGGCAGCGTGACGATGCCGGCGCAGGCCGCCATCGCCGACGCCGATCTCACCACCGTACTGCGCTGGGTGCTGGCAGGCGCCGGCGCGCAATGAGGTTCGAACCCGCGGACCGCGCTCGTCACGGCGGGGCCATACCGTACACGCCGCAAGCTCACACCGAGGAGTCATCCACCATGCACACGCGTCGCTCATTCCTGCAACTCGCGGCTGGCGCAGGCCTGTCCGCCGGCATGCTCGCGCCGGGCTGGCTGCCGCGCGCGGCGCTGGCCGCCGATTCGCGCCCGGTGTTCGATACCACCGCCATCGCCGACGCGCTCGCCGCGCTCGGCGCCAAGGACGCCAAGCCGTCCACCGAGATCGCCTTCAAGGCGCCCGACATCGCCGAGAACGGCGCGGTGGTGCCCTTGGAGATCGAGAGCAAGCTGCCCAACACGCGCGCCATCGCCATCCTGGTGGAGAAGAATCCCCACGTGATGACCGCGCAGTTCAAGTTTCCCGACGGCACCGACCCCTATGTCTCCACCCGGGTGAAGGTCGCCGAGAGTTCGGTCATCCACGCGGTGGTCACCACCGACGCCGGCGCGTTCTACACCACCAAAACGGTCAAGGTCACGCTCGGCGGCTGCGGCGGCTGAGAGGAGAAGGAGCACATCATGTCCGATCCGATGCGCATACGCGCGGTACTCACCGGCGACAAGGTCGACGTCAAGATTCTCATGGGGCACGTGATGGAAACCGGCCAGCGCAAGGACGCCGACGGCAACGTCGTACCGGCGCACTACATCGTCAAGGTCACTGCATCGTGTAACGGCCGCGAGGTGCTGGACGCCGACTGGGGGCCGTCGGTGTCGAAGAATCCCTATCTCGCGTTTCGCTTCAAGGGCGCGGCGAAGGGCGACAAGCTCAAGGTCACCTGGACCGACACCGCGGGCGAGTCGCGCAGCGACGAAGTGGCCATCGCATGAAGCGCAGGCGCGCGCTGCTCGGCGCTTCCGCGCTGGCGCTGGGCGCAGCGCAGGTGGTGTCGGCGGCCGGGGAGCCGCCGATTCGGGTCGTGTACCACGTGTCGGAAGGCCTGGCGCAGGCCAAGCGCGCGCTGCGGCTGCTGAAGAATCATCATCAAGCCGATCCCGCCGCGCTGCTGGTGGTGGTCGCGCTTGGCGATGGCATCGACTTCCTGGTGCAGGACGCGGTGGACGACGGCAATTACCCGTTCGAACTGCTGGTCGAGCCGCTGGCGGCCGAGGGTGTCGAATTCCGCGTGTGTCGCAACACGCTGGAATCGCGCAAGGTCGATCCGGCGCGCCTGCTGATGCAGACCAGCATCGTGCCTTCCGGCATCGCCGAGATCGCGCGCCTGCAGGCGCGCGAAGGCCATGCGTACGTGAAACCCTGAGCGGAGGGCGACGACATGGGGAGATGGTTGGCATGCCTCGGCCTGGCGGCGGCGCTGGTGAGCGGCGCGGCGCGCGCCGCCGATGCGACCGAGCAGGCGCTGGATGAGTATCGCGACATGTTCGGCGACGAGAATCCCGCCGAGCTGTGGGAACTGCGCGGCCAGGCGCTGTGGACCGAGAAGCGCGGACCGAGGCAAGCTGACCTCACCGCCTGTGACCTCGGCCTCGGGCCCGGCGTGGTGGCGGGCGCCTACGCGCAGCTGCCGCGTTGGTTCGACGACACGGGCCGCGTGGAAGATCTCGAGATGCGCCTGGTGACCTGCATCACGCGGCTGCAGGGCTATTCGGAAGCGGAAGTGCTCGCGCGCCGCTTCGGCGATGGCGACAAGAAGTCGGATCTGGAGGCGCTGTCGGTCTACATCGCCAAGGCGTCGTCCGGTCAGCCAGTGAACATTCCGTTGCGGCACTCCGCGGAGCAGCGCGCCTACGCGCTCGGCGAGGCGGCGTTCTTCTATCGGGCCGGTCCCCATGATTTCGCCTGCGCGACCTGCCACGGCGACAACGGCAAGCGCATCCGGCTGCAGGCGATGAACAAGCTGAGCGACGCCGAGGGCGCGCGCCGCTCCTACACCCAGATCCCGGCCTACCGCACGTCACAGGGGGAGGTGCGCACCATCGGTTGGCGCCTGTACGACTGCTTCCGCCAGCAGCGCCTGCCGGAGCTGCGTTTCGGCTCGGAGGTCGCCGTCGGCCTCAGCCTCTACCTGGCCAGGAACGCCGAGGGCGGCGTGATGGCCGCGCCCTCGATCAAGCGTTAGGAGCGCGCGATGTCCCCCTGCAAAGACCGACTCGCCATTTCCGCACTTACCCTTCTGCTGGCGGTGAACAGCGTCGCGCCGGCCAGCGCCGCCGACGAGCCGCCCGCACTGGACATCGCTGGCGCGATGCGCGCCTCGTTCAAGGACAAGAAGCAGGCGACGCTCGCGCGCCTCGAGCAGGACGAGACGCAGCGCCTGTGTTCCGCGCCCGGCGGCGCGCTGTCGCCCGCGGATGCGTCGCGCATCGTCGAGATCAACCGCGCGACCCTGGCCGGTCCCTCGGACGGCGTCTATCTCGGCGATCACACGGCCGGCGAGCGCGTCGCGATGACGGGCTCGGGGCTGCAGTGGAACGACGATCCGACCAAGCCCAACGGCGGCAACTGCTACGCCTGCCACGAGATGGCGGCCAAGGAACTGGCCTACGGCACGCTCGGCCCGAGCCTCAAGCACTACGGCAAGCTGCGCGGCGCCTCGCCGCAGATGCTCGAATACACCTGGAACAAGATCTACAACTCCAACGCGCTCGTGCCCTGTTCGCTGATGCCGCGCTTCGGGCATCAACGCATCCTGACCGAGCAGCAGATGAAGGACGTCATGGCCTACCTGTTTGCCAAAGATTCCCCGGTGAACCAATGAATCGCCGCGAATTCGTCCAGCTACTCGCGATCGCCGCCGCCGCGGGCTTCGACCTGCGCCGCGGCTCGGCGCTGGCCCACGCCGATGGCGGCGACGTCTACGACCTGCCGCCCTTCGGCAACGTGAGCCTCTTGCACTACACCGATGCCCACGCGCAGCTCCTGCCGGTGTGGTTCCGTGAGCCGTCGGTGAACCTGGGCCTCGGCGAGTGGCGCGGCAGACCGCCGCACCTGGTCGGCGACGCGCTGCTCGCGCACTACGGCATCGCGCCCGGCAGCCGCGAGGCCCACGCCTTCAGCTGCGTGGATTTCGCGGCCGCGGCGCGCGCCTTCGGCAAGGTAGGCGGCTACGCGCATCTCGCTACCCTGGTGAAGCGGCTGCGCGCTTCGCGGCCCGGCGCCCTGCTGCTGGACGGCGGCGACACCTGGCAGGGTTCGGGTACCGCGCTGTGGACGAACGCCGCCGACATGGTGGCCGCGCAGCTCGAACTCGGCGTCGACGTCATGACCGGGCACTGGGAGTTCACCTACGGCATGGCGCGCGTCACGGAGCTGCTCGAAGGGCCGATGAAGGATCGCATCGAGTTCCTGGCGCACAACGTCGCCACTACCGACTTCGGCGACCCGGTGTTCAAACCCTACACGCTGCGCGAGATCAACGGCGTCAAGCTCGCCATCATCGGCCAGGCCTTTCCCTACACCCCCATCGCCAATCCACGCCACCTGGTGGCCGACTGGTCGTTCGGCATCCAGGAGGAGGGCGTGCAGAAACAGATCGACGATGCGCGCGCCCAGGGCGCGCAGGTCGTGGTGCTTTTGTCCCACAACGGCATGGATGTGGATCTCAAGCTCGCCGCACGCGCGCGCGGCCTGGACGCGATCCTCGGTGGCCACACCCATGACGGCGTGCCGCGTCCCGTGGAAGTGCGTAACGACGGCGGCGTGACCCTGGTCACCAACGCCGGAAGCAACACCAAGTTTCTGGGCGTGCTGGACTTCGACGTGCGCGACGGGCGCATACGCGAGTGGCGCTACAAGCTGCTGCCGGTGTTCGCCGAACTCCTGCCCGCGGATGCGGCGATGGCCAAGCTCATCACCGCGCAGCGCGCGCCCTACGCAGAGAAGCTTGCCGAGAAGCTCACCGTCACGGAAGGCCTGCTCTACCGACGCGGCAACTTCAACGGCAGCTTCGACCAGGTGATCGTAGACGCGCTGATGGCGGTGCAGGGCGCACCCATTGCCTTCTCGCCGGGCTTTCGCTGGGGCACGAGCCTGCTGCCCGGTGAAGCCATCACCATGGAGCATCTGCTCGACCAGACCGCCATCACCTACCCGGCGGTGACGGTGAACGAATTCACTGGCGAGCGCATCAAGGCGATCCTCGAGGACGTCGCCGACAACCTGTTCAATCCCGATCCCTACTACCAGCAGGGCGGCGACATGGTGCGGGTCGGCGGGCTGCGCTACACCTGCGATCCGAGCGCCGCGAGCGGCGCTCGGATCAGCGATCTGCGTCTCGGCGACGAACCGCTGGTGGCGAGCAAGACCTACAAGGTGGCCGGCTGGGCGTCGGTGGCGGAGAACGTCACCGGCCGCCCGGTGTGGGAGGTGGTGGCGGAGTACCTTCGCGCGCGTCCCACGCTCGCCGCGCCGACGCTGAACCTGCCCACCCTGCGCGGTGTCGACGGCAATCCCGGGCTCACGTGAAGGCGCGCGCGCTGCTGGTCACGTTGCTCGGACTGGCGGCGCTCGCCGCCGCCGCCGCGACCTGGGCGCCCGCCACGGTGCCCATGCCGGTCTTCCAGGTCGGGCCGCACAGCTGGTACGTGCAGGGCGTCCTGGAGGATGCGTCCCACGCCAACCAGGGCTTCATGTCCAACGCCGGTTTCGTGATTACTCCCGCGGGCGTGGTGGTGTTCGATGCGCTGGGTTCACCGGCGCTCGCCGAGCGTCTGCTGGCCGAGATCGGTCGCCATACCGAGCAGCCGGTGCGGCGCGTGATCATCAGTCACTACCATGCCGATCACTTCTACGGCATTCCGGCGCTGCGCGCCGCTGGCGCGGAAATCTGGGCGCCGGCCGCTGCACGGCACTATCTGCACAGCGAGGCGGCGGCGCGGCGCCTGGCCGAGCGACGCGGCACGCTCGGCCCGTGGCTTGGCGAGGATTTCACCCTGCCGCTACCGGATCGCTGGGTCGCGGGTGACGAGAGCTTCGAACTCGGTGGCGTCCGCTTCGCGCTCACCCACATCGGGCCCGGGCATGCGCCGGAGGACTGGGTGATGAAGGTCGAACCGGACGAGGTGCTGTTCGCCGGCGACACGGTCTACGCCGGCCGCGTGCCGTTTATCGGGGACGCGGATACCGGCGCCTGGCTGCGCGCCATCGAGCGCCTGCTGGCGATCCCCGCGAAGGTGCTGGTGCCCGGGCACGGACCGGCATCGCACCAGCCGCGCGTCGATCTGACCCTGACGCGCGACTACCTCGCTTTCCTCCGCGCCGAGATGGCGCGCGCGGTGGCAGACTTTCAGAGCTTCGACGAAGCCTATGCCCGCATCGACTGGCGGCGCTTCGCGGACCTGCCGACATTTGATGCAGCCAATCGCGGCAACGCGTATAACGTTTTCCTGCAGATGGAGCAGGCGGCTCTCGACGGGCGGGGCGTCGCCAGCGACCCTCACTCGACGAACCAGGGAGACTGACATGACGGATTCCGCGAACGCCACCACGCTCGCCCAACACAAGCGCAACATGATCGTGCGGCTGCGCCGCGTCGAGGGACAGCTGCGCGGCATCCAGGGCATGATCGACGCCGACGCCGGCTGCGAGGCGGTCGCCCAGCAGCTCGCCGCCGCGCGTCGCGCGCTCGATCGCGCCTTCTACGAGATGGTGGCGTGCTCCATGGAGGCGGAGTTGGAGGTCGCCGGCGACCTCACGAGCGCCAAGGCAGCGGGCGCGCACGTCGCCAAGATCCTCGCCAAGTACGGCTGACGGCCCGCTCTCAGCGACGCCGCGCCGGCAGTTCCAGACTCACCGCGCCGCGCACCATCTTGTAGGCGCGGTTGACCAGCGCGGCATTGACGAAGGTCGTGCCGTCCTGTTCCAGCACGCCATGGCCGGCGTGCACATGGCCGAAGCAATGCACGCGCGGCGCGATGCGTCCGAGCGCCGCGCGCAGCTCGACGCAGCCGCATTCCCGCCCGCCCGAATTGCGATCCAGGATGCCGCGCGGCGGCGTGTGGGTGATGAGCACGTCGGTGTCGGCCGGGATGCCGGCCCAATGCCTGGCCAGCGCCGCTTGATCGCGGAAGTAGGCCCAGCCCTCCAGTTCCGGCACCCACGGCGCGCCGTGGAACTTCACGCCCTCGAACTCGTAGCTCTCGTCCTCCAGGTAGTGCGCGTGGCGGAACACGCGGCCTGACCCGCGGCCGACCCGCTGCAGGGCGAAGTCGTGATTTCCGCCCACACACAGGATCAGGCGGAAATCCTGCTCGCCGAACCACGCGTCCAGCGCCGCGATGCCGCTGTCATGCCGACACGAGCCCATCGTGATGTCGCCGCAATGGATCAGCACGTCGCCGCTCAGGCGACCGAGCTTGCGATGCTGGCCGTGGGTATCGCTGATGATGACGAGGCGCATGGTCGCGGGTGCCTGGCGACGGGGGGCGCACTCTACGCACGCCGGCCGTCGTGTGACGTGGCAATTCCCACGCCGCGACGTTCAGGCAGGCAGCAGCAGTGACAGCGTGCAGGTGCGGGGGCCGACTTCAGCCCAGCGCCGGCAGTCGCACTCGAGCCTGAACAGCGTGGCCGGCTCGCAGGCCAGCGCGAGGTCGTCGCCGCGGGTCGCGAGTGCCGAGACCAGCGCCGGCACGCTCGGCGCGTGGCCGACCAGCAGCACGGTGTCCACCTCGTCATCCAGCGCGCGCACAGCCTCAAGCAGGGCGTCGACGGTGGCGTCGTAGAGCGCCGCCTGCGCGCACGGCTCCACCTTCCAGTTCGCCGCCGCGGCGAGCAGGGCGGCGGTCTCGCGGGTGCGCGCGGCGCTCGAGCAGAGCACGGTCGCCGGCCGCGGTCCGTGCGACCCGAGCCAGAGACCCTGGGTCTCGGCCTGGCGCCGTCCGCGCGCGGTGAGGACGCGTGCGTGATCGTCCTGACCGGGGCCGGCCGGCGCCGCTTCGGCGTGACGCAGCAGGAGCAGGGTCTTCATCGTGGGCCCTCGGGCGTACGCGCCTCTGAGGGATAACGCGACATCACAGCACCGCCATCACTTCGTCGCGAAAGCGTCGGTAGCAGGCGCGGGTCGCCGCGACGTCGGGCAGGTTGGCGTCGACCACGATCTCCTCGATGCCGGCCGCCGCGTAGCCGCGCACCTGCGCGACCAGTTCTTCGGGCGTGCCCTTCAGGCTGCGGCGCTCGTTCACGGCGCGCGTCGGTGGAACGTCGGCGAATTCCAGCACCAGGCGTATCGAGCCTGGCTTGCCGCCCGTGCCCGGCATCGCCGCGCGCACTTCCTCCACCGACAGGCTCATGGCATGCCAGCCGTCGCCCAGTTCGCGTACCCGTCGGAGCGCGCGCGGCGAATTGCCGCCGATCAGGACCGGCAGTTGGGCCTGGCGCGGCTTGGGCTCGAAGCGCAATCCTTCGAAGCGGAAATGTTCGCCGTGGTAGGCCGGCACGTCCTCGCTCCACAGCGCGCGCAGCGCGCGGATGGCGTCGTCGGTGACCGCGCCGCGGGTGGCGTAGGGGACACCCAGATTGGCGAATTCGTCCGGCGTCTGCGCGACGCCCACGCCGAGCACCACGCGACCGCCGGACAGCTGGTCGAGGCTTGCTATCTGCTTGGCGAGCCGCGCCGGGTGATGCCAGGGCAGCACCAGCACGGAGGTGCCGAGGCGCAGGCGCTCGGTGAGCGTCGCGACCGCGGTCAGCACCACCAGTGCCTCGTGATACGGGCGATCGCCGAGGCGCGCCGCCACGTAGCTGGCATGGAACAGGTGCTCGCTCACCCAGCCGGAGTCGTAGCCGAGCTGCTCCGCCTCGACCGCGATCGCGACCAGCTCGCGCACCGAGGCTATGCCCTGGTTGTTGGGAATGCTGATGCCGAATTTCATGGGATCTCCTCGGTGTGGGGCGCGGTTCAGCGCTCGACGCGCAGCGCGCCGTTCGCGTCCACGCTGATGCGAAATTCCTGCGAGACGGTGAGCGGCGTGGCGTCGGGCGCCGGCCGTTCGCCGGCGGTGATGGCCGCGGTGAGCAGCAGGTCGTCGAGCAGCGCGCGACTCCAGGCCTCGAGCTCGGCGGCGTCGACGTCGCAGCGGCGGCTGCCGGCCGCGAGCGTGATGGTCAGGGTGTTCATGCCAGCACTCCCAAGTCGTCGATGGCGGTGGTGAGGCGTCGAATCATTTCCAGCGAGACATCGTCCGGCTGCATGTCCGGCATGGTGGGCGGATGGCAGAGCGTCGGCGTCCACATCAAGAGCGCGCCTGGCAGCTGCTCGCCGTAGCGTTGCCATGCGTGATCGAAACCGACCCGCGGCCCGCCGTGCAGCGCGAGGCGCGCCAGGTAGTGCGCCACGAGGTCGCGCTCACAGGCGCGGCGCTGCTCGATGCTGGCCATGCTCGCGAGCGCGTAGGCCAGATCGCGCGCCCAGTGTCCTTGAGCGATGCACTGCCAGTCGCACAGTCCGGGCAGGCCTTCGGCCGTGAGATACCAGTTGCCCGGATGCACGTCGGAGTGCACCACGCCACGCGTCTCTTCACGATGGGCGGCGAGCCCGGCCTCGGCGGCTGGCCACAGCCGCTCGCGCGCCGCGTAGAGCCTCGCCGGCAGCAGCGAGCGCGCCTGCTCCAGCGCCTGGTCGTGGCCGCGGCGGGTACCGGTGCGCGCCAGCGCGTCGAAGAACACTTCGTAGGTTGGAATCCAGGCGAACTCGCCGGCGAGGCGCGCGTCGCCGTGCAAGCGCCCGTGCAGTCGCGCGAGCAGGTCGAGCGCCGCCTCGAGCTGCGCGCGGCTGAACTCGGTGCGGTAGTCGCAGAAGCGCACGTCGCGGGTGGCGACCAGGTCTTCGAAGAGATGCAGCGCGCGGCCGCTGATGCGGTCGTGCGCCGAATGTCGATGCACCGGCGTCTCGATGTCGAGCAGCGGGCGCAGCTGGGCGAAGAACTTCGCCTCCTGACCTGCCGAGGGGCCCGAGGTGAGGCGCGTGAGCACGGTCGGCGTGGTCTTGGCGAAGAAAAGCCGGACCAGGCCGGCGCGCTGGCCAGCTTCGTTGTAGCGGACAGTGATGCGCTTGCGCACGCTCGAGCCGCTGCTCGCATCCCGTACTTCCACCGCAGTGACCGCGGCGCCCTGCGTGCCGGCGCACAGCACGGGCGTGAGCCACGCCGGCGTGAGAGCCTCGGCGCGCCAGGGCACTTCACCGGGCGCGGCGCAGGGCGTATCGGTCAGGTGATCGCGAATGGTGTAGGCGCTGATGCGCGCGCGAGCGCCAAGGTCGACGCTGGTCGGCATGCGGGAATCCCCTTGCAAGATGCACGTCGCGGGAGGGTTTCGGGCCGCGCTCCCCTGCGCAGGCATGGTAACAAGCCACGGCGTGGGCACGGCAATTGGTCGCGCGGGTCTACGTCCGTCGAGTGTGGTGCGGCCCCGAGAGCTCGTGGGACACTGACGCGCGACCGACCTGCGCCAGAGGCATCAACGATGAAGCGACTCGACTTCCACGGGCTGTGCGCGGTGTGGTGCATGGTGTCGACCCTGCTTGGCGGCTCGGGGGGCGCGTGCGCCGCCGAAGAAACCGATCTGCTGCTCGAGCGCCTGCTGCAGGCGCCGAGCGTGGTCGCCGCGTCCGGTTACGAGGCGCGCGTGCTCGTGCCGCCCGGCCGCCTCTACGACCCGCTGTGGATGCATCCGCGGAACGGCGAGCTGTGGTTCAACGACGATGGCGGCGAGGAGGGCGACAAGGGCAGCCGTCTGCTCACCCTGGACGGCAGGGGCGCCTTACGCGTGGTGGTCCCGCTCGGACGCATGCTGCCGGTGACCGGCTTCGACTTTGCGCCGCCCGCCTTCGGTCAGTACGCGGGACAGGTCTACGCCCTGACGCAGGCCGAGGTTGCGGCGCCCGGCACGATCCGCAATCACGTCATACAGCGCATCGATCCCAAGAGCGACCAGCCTGCCGAAGTCGTGTGCACGCTGCGCGAAGTCGCGAGCGGCGCGACGCGCGAGAGCGGCTTCGGCGTCGACGCGCGCTTCGGCCCCGCCGGCTCGCCCTTCGCAGATCGGTTCTTCGCGCTCGCCGCCTACAACAACACCATCTACCAGATGAACGCGGCTCACGAGTGCAGCGTGTTCGTGACCTTCGATGGCGCGCTGGCCGGCGCGCCCATGGGCCTCGCGTTCGCGCCGGACGGGCAGAGCATGCTGGTGACCTTGAAGCCTGGTGGCCTGATGGCGAAGAGCGCGCCGGGCAGCGGCATGGTGGTGCGCGTCGGTCCCTACGGGCGCGTGGACCCGACGCCCGTGGCGCGCGGCTTCACGCTGCCAGGGGGGCTGCTGGTCGCTCCGGCCGCCTTGGGTGGGGGCCTGCTGGTCACCGACCTCGGCGACATCCAGTCGCCGGTACCCATGACCCAGGCGCTGGCCGCCGACGGCAAGGTCTACCGCGTGGCCGAGGACGGCAGGCTGGAGACTCTCGCGAGCGGCTTGATCAATCCGCTCGGACTCTACGTCGTCGACGATGCGCTGTGGGTGACCGACATCAACGGCGACTTCATCGCGGGCAAGCGCGAGCTGCCCGACGGCTTCGTCGTGACGCTCTCTCGGCGACGGTGAGCATCGCGCGTTGCCGCGCGCGGAGCGGCGGCGCGCATCAGGTCGGGAAAGGCGCCAGGCTGACGGCGAGGCCGAAGCCCACGCGACGCGCGAAGCCGAAGCGCCCTCCAGGCAGGGCGGCCGCCTCGGCGGCGAGGCGGCGCAGGATCTCGCGCTTGAACGCGCCGCGTGGGTGCGCGGCCAGCGTGGCCGCCACGAAGTCCCGCGGCAGCACCGAGAGCCGCAGCCCGACCAGGTCCACCATGGCGCCGAACTGGGTATAGGCGCCGAGCGCCCCGTCCTTGGCGGCGCTGACGCCCACGGTGGTGTGCACGATCAGCGCGTCCGCCAGGTGCTCGCCCA
>JAIEQK010000068.1 GCA_019747795.1 Gammaproteobacteria bacterium
GGACGCTGCGCGCGCCGCCAGCAGCACGGTGCCGTGGGGCGCGCCGTCGTCGCCCAGGAGGCGCGCGCCCGGCGCCGGCGGCGCGTCGGTGACGAGCGCGAAGCGCTGCACGCGACGCTTGACCGAGCCGCGGAACTTGACCCGGGCGACGATCTCCTGGCCCGGGTAGCAGCCCTTGTTGAAGCTGACGCCGGCCAGCAGGTCGAGATTCAGTTCCTGCGGGAGGAAGGCGTCGGACAGCGTCGCGTCGAGCGTCGGCAGGCCGGCGCACACGAGGTGGAGCGAGGCCTCGTCGGCGGAGCGCATTGGCAGCCCCAGCGTCGCCGCAAGCGCCTGCATTGCGTCGACCGTGCCATCGTCCACCTTCACCCGCGCGCGCAGCACGAACATGCGCAGGCGCTTGGCGAAGGCCGCCGCCTGCGCGGCCGGCAGCAGCAGCCAGAACGCATCTTCGGCACGCAGCACCTGCACCAGGTAGAGCGCGCGCCCCTTGGGCGACAGCCACGCGGTGAGCAGGGCCTGGCCGATTTCCAGCGCGCGCACATCGCCGCAGAACTGGCCATGGAGAAAGTCGCGCGCGTCTTCGCCCGTCACGCGGAGCGCGACCAGGTCTTCGCTGAAGCAGGGCAGGGCAGGGATGGACATGGCGTTCAACCGCGCGCCGCGCGCGGCGGCGCTTCGCGCAGGATCTGTTCGACCAGCGCGCGCAGCTCAGGATCGCTCGGCACCTCGCGTCCGGTGAACCAGGCGTAGAGGTCGACGTCGATGCAGCCGAGCAGGCGTTCGAAGATGGCGAGTTCGGCGCCGCTCAAGTCGGCGCCGTGGCGATCGAGATGGCCTGCAAGCAGCAGGTCCAGTTCGCGCATGCCGCGCCGGCAGCGCCAGCGCAGCTGGTTGGGATGGGCCATCGACCTCAGAGCGTGCGCGACACCATCATCTTCTTGATTTCCGCGATGGCCTTGGCCGGGTTCAGGCCCTTGGGGCAGGTCTTCGCGCAATTCATGATGGTGTGGCAGCGGTAGAGGCGGAACGGATCTTCCAGATGATCCAGGCGCTCGCCGGTCGCCTCGTCGCGGCTGTCCGCCAGCCAGCGATAGGCCTGCAGCAGGGCCGCCGGGCCGAGGTAGCGATCGCCGTTCCACCAGTAGCTCGGGCAGCTGGTCGAGCAGCACGCGCACAGGATGCATTCGTAGAGACCGTCGAGCTTCTCGCGGTCCTCCACCGACTGCAGACGCTCCTTGTCCGGCGGCGCCGGGGTCTGGCTCTGCAGCCAGGGCTTGATCGAGGCGTACTGCGCGTAGAAGTGCGTGAGATCGGGTACCAGGTCCTTCAGCACCGGCATGTGCGGCAGGGGATAGATCTTCACCTCGCCGTTCACCGCGGTGGTCGCCTTGGTGCAGGCCAGCGTGTTGGTGCCGTCGATGTTCATCGCGCAGGAGCCGCAGATGCCCTCGCGGCAGGAACGGCGGAAGGTCAGCGTCGGGTCGATCTCGTTCTTGATGTACAGGATCGCGTCCAGCACCATCGGCCCGCACTTGTCGAGATCGATCACGTAGGTGTCGATGCGCGGGTTCTCGCCGGTGTCTGGATCCCAGCGGTAGATGCGAAAGGTCTTCGCGCGCTTCGCACCGCTGACATTACCGTAGGTCTTGCCGTCGGTGACGCGGGAATTGGCGGGCAGCTTGAATTGTGCCATGACGATATCCGTGCTCAGTAAGTACGTTTCTTCGGCGGGACCACGTCGACCTCGTCGGTCAGCGTGTACATGTGCACCGGGCGATAGTCGAACACCACTTCGCCCTTGTCGGTGAGCGAGGTGAGCGTGTGCTTCTGCCAGTTCTCGTCGTCGCGATCCGGGTAGTCCTCGCGGGCGTGGGCGCCGCGGCTCTCGGTGCGATTGGCGGCCGCGGCGATGGACACCATCGCGCTGCCGAGCAGGTTCTCGAGTTCCAGCGTCTCGACCAGGTCGGTGTTCCACTTCATGGAACGGTCGGTCACCTTCACGTGCTTGAAGGCCTCGTAGGTCTCACGCAGCTTGACGATGCCTTCCTCCAGCACGTCGCCGGTGCGGAACACCGCGGCGTAGTTCTGCATGGTGCGCTGCATGTCGAGCCGGAGCTTGGCGGTCGGCTCGCTGCCGTTCGCGTGGCGCAACGCGTCGAAGTGTGAGAGCAGGCCGTCCACCGCGTCCTTGGCGAGCGGTGCGTGGGGCATGCCCCGCTTGATGGTCGCGGCGCAGCGCTTGGCGGCGGCGCGACCGAACACCACGAGGTCGAGCAGCGAGTTGGAGCCGAGGCGGTTGGCGCCGTGCACCGACACGCAGGCTGCCTCGCCGATGGACATCAGGCCCGGCACCACGGCATCGGGATCGCCGTTCTTGATGTTGACCACTTCGCCGTGGATGTTGGTCGGAATGCCGCCCATGTTGTAGTGCACGGTCGGCAGCACCGGGATCGGCTCGCGGGTCACGTCGACACCGGCGAAGATCTCGGCGGATTCGGCGATGCCCGGCAGACGCGAGTTGATCACGTCCGCGCCCAGGTGCTCGAGATGCAGGTGGATGTGATCGGCCTGCGGCCCGACGCCGCGGCCTTCGCGGATCTCGATGGTCATCGAGCGCGACACCACGTCGCGCGAGGCGAGGTCCTTGGCGTTCGGCGCGTAGCGCTCCATGAAGCGCTCGCCCTTGGAGTTGGTGAGATAGCCGCCTTCGCCGCGCACGCCCTCGGTGATCAGACAGCCCGCGCCGTAGATGCCGGTCGGATGGAACTGGGTGAATTCCATGTCCTGCAGCGGCAGGCCGGCGCGCAGCACCATGCCGTTGCCGTCGCCGGTGCAGGTGTGCGCCGAGGTGCAGGAGAAGTAGCTGCGGCCGTAGCCGCCGGTCGCGAGCACCACCTGGTGCGCGCGGAACAGGTGCAGCGTGCCTTCCTCGAGGTTCCAGGCCACCACGCCGCGGCACACGCCTTCGCGGTCCATCACGAGATCGATGGCGAAATACTCGACGAAGAACTCCGCGTCGTGCTTCAGCGACTGCTGGTAGAGGGTGTGCAGGATCGCGTGACCGGTGCGGTCGGCCGCGGCGCAGGTGCGTTGCGCGATGCCTTCGCCGAAGTTGGTGGTCATGCCGCCGAACGGGCGCTGGTAGATCTTGCCGGCCTCGGTGCGCGAGAACGGCACACCGTAGTGCTCGAGCTCGATCACCGCCGGAATGGCCTCGCGGCACATGTACTCGATGGCGTCCTGGTCACCGAGCCAGTCGGAGCCCTTGATGGTGTCGTACATGTGCCAGCGCCAGTCGTCCGGCCCCATGTTGCCGAGCGCCGCGCTCATGCCGCCCTGCGCCGCGACGGTGTGGCTGCGGGTCGGGAAGACCTTGGTCAGGCAGGCCGTGGCCAGGCCCTCCGCCGCCATGCCGAAGGTCGCGCGCAGCCCGGCGCCGCCGGCGCCGACGACCACCACGTCGTATTTGTGTTCGATCAGTTGGTATGCAGCAGGCATGACGTTGTCCGGGTGGGTCACATTCCAAAGGAGAGCTTGAGCACCGACACGATGCCGAGCAGCGCGCCGAACACGCAGCCAAGCTTCATCGCCGCGAGCGCCAGCACCTTCACGATCTCGACGTGTACGTAGTCCTCGATCACCACCTGCAGGCCGAGCTTGGCGTGGTAGAACATCGCCGCCAGCAGGCTCACCAGGAGTACGGTCACGAACGGCGATTGGATCCAGGTCTTCAGATCGATGTAGTCGTCGTGCATGTGGCCGAGCAGGGCGGTGACGAACCACAGTGCGAGCGGAATGATGGCGATGGCCGACAGGCGCTGGTGCCACCAGTGATGCACGCCGGCGTGGGCCGAACCGAGGCCCAGCACGCGCGACAGGTCGCTGCGCAGCTTCATGCCGCACCTCCCTGCGCGACGACGCAGATCCAGGTGAGCACCGTCAGCGTCACGGAGCCGCCGATGACGGCGTAGCCGGTCTTGTAGGCGGTCGCGAGATCGAAGCCCCAGCCGGTGTCCCACAAGAGGTGACGCACGCCGTTGCACAGGTGGTAGTAGAAGGCGAAGGTCCAGCCGACCAGCAAGAGCTGCATCGGCAGCGAACCCAGGCAGCGCTGCGCGCCCGCATAGGCGTCGGAGCCCTGCGCAGCGGCCACCAGCCAGTACAGCAGCATCAGCGTGCCGACCGCCAGCGCGACGCCGGTGATGCGATGGAGGATCGACAGCCCGGAGGTCAACTGCGGGCGATAGATCTGCAAATGCGGTGAGAGCGGATTTCCGGCCATGGCTGAAGAGTACCCTGCTGGTTGGCGGCGCGCGCCGGCGATCGGAACGATCGTCGCGTGCTCAGAAGTCGATGCACCGGCCCTTGCGTTCCCAGTCACCGTAGCGCGTCGGTTCCAGACCCGACGGCCCGCCGATCTCCCGTTCCTTGGCCGGCTCGGGTCGTGGCGTCTGCGCGTCTTCGCCCTTGCCGTCCCCAACGGCGTCAGGCGGCGCGACCGGCGTCTCTTGAGCGTTCTCGGTGGCCATGGAATCGAGTGGTTGGTGCTTGGCAACGCGCGCTGCGGCGCGCTCCCGATTATCTTTTCACCCCCTGGGAATTTCAAGCGAAGCCGCCGCGCGGTTATGCTCGCCCCACGATGAATGCATACCAGGGAACGGTGTGTCTCACGCTCGCCCGCTCGCGGCGTCTGCCGCGCGTGCTGCTTGCGCTGCACGTCGCCGGCATGGCGCTGGTGGCGTCGTACTGGCCGTTGACGTTCGCGAGCGCGGCTTGGCTCGCGCTGGTCGGCGCGCATGGCGCGTGGCAGTGGCGACGCCTGCGCGGCGCCGCGCGCTGGGTGCGGCAGATCGACATCGATGGGCGTGGCGCCTGGCGGTTGGCCTATGACGATGGCCGACAACTCGATGTGCGGCTCACTCGCGCACCCCTGGTCCTGCCCTGGCTGGTGGCGCTCGAGTTCCGCGCACCCGACGGGCGGCGCCACGACCTGCTGCTGCTGCCCGACATGCTCGACGCGGACGCCTTCCGTCGCCTGCGCGTGCGCCTGACGCTCGCGCAAGCGACCTGACTCGCGCTCAACCCCAGTGGCGCGTGCGCCAGGCCAGCCACAGCTTGCGCGTCGGCAGCAGTTCCACGCGCTGTTCCAGAACGCGACAACCGTCCGCCAGGGTCAGTCCCAGCGCTTCTTCCGCGCAGCGCGCGAGCGTCACGGGCAGCGCCTGCGCGCGGCGCAGCGCGCGCGGCACGGCCGCGAGGCCGGCGCGCAGTTCGTCTCTCAAGCGCGTGCATTCAGCGACCAGCAGAGCGCCGAGCCCAGCCGACGCGCGCGCCTCGCGCACCGCTTCGATGGTCAGCCCGGCTGCGCGCAGCGCGTCGTCGGCGAGATAGAGCATGCCGCCGCGACGATGCTGGCGCAGGCCGCGCAACGCGTGCGCGAGTTCGACCCGCGCGGCCAGATCGAGCAAGGTCTCGCGCGCCTCGCCTGGCGGCGTGGCGCCGAGGTCGAGATAGCGGACGGCGATCACATCGTGCTGTGCCCGCACCGTCGCGAGCAGCGCGACGCGGTCCGGCGCACGCGGTTCGGCGAGGCTCGCCTGGGTCGCGGCGATCAGCGCCTCCAGCGCGACGCTGAGCTCGGGCCAGCGCGCGCGTGAGGCCGCGAGCGCCTGGGTCAGGGGATGACGCGGCGCGCCGGCCGCGAGCCGCGCGACCTCGTCCTGCCACCACGCGAGTTTCAGATGCGCTACGCCGCGATCGCTGCATTCGCGCGGAATCTCGACGATCGCGCGCCGTGTCGCCTCCAGCGCGCGCGCTTCGTGGCGCGCATCGGCGGAGAGGTAGAGACTCGCGTAGTAGAAGTCGTCCGGGGGCGCGAGCGCGAAGTCGGCGGCCGGCGCGTGCGCGTCGGCGTTCAGATCCACGCGAGCAGATCCAGCGCGGCGTCGATGCCGCCGTCCGCCTGCCACGCGTCGGGCTCTTCGTGCGCAGCGAGATAGCCGTAGCGCGCGACCAGCACCGGCATGCCGGCGGCGCGCGCCGCGACCACGTCGCGTTCGGCATCGCCGACGTACAGGCAGTCGGCGGGCGCGATGCCGAGCGTGCTGGCTGCGGCCAGCAGCGGATCGGGAAAGGGCTTGGCGCGCGCCGTGCTGTCGCCCGAGATCACGCAGGCCGCGCGTGCGTCGAGGGCCAGGCGCGCGAGCAGCGGCGTGGTGAGCCAGCCCGGCTTGTTGGTGACGATGCCCCAGGGCAGCGCGCGCGACTCCAGCGCGTCGAGCAGCGCCGGCACGCCGGGAAAGGGCACGGTGGCGCTCGCCAGCACTTCGGCATAGAGCTCGAGAAAGCGCGCGCGGCGCGCCTCGTAGCTCGCGTGCGTCGCGTCGATGTCGAACGCCAGGCGCAGCATGGCCGGGCTGCCGTGGGACACGTGCGGACGAATGAGATCGTGGGCCAGGGGCGGCAGCTCGGCTTCGGCGCGCAGCGCGTTCAGCGCAAGGTAGAAGTCCGGCGCGGTGTCGAGCAGCGTGCCGTCCAGATCGAACAGCACCGCGCGCGGCGCGAGGACGCGGGGCACGGCGCTCACGCGTCGGCGCGCGCGAAGGTGGCGAGGTAGTTGACCACCGGCGCGCCGACCAGCCGCGCGCGACGGGTCAGCGGGTTGTAGTGCATGCCGCGAATGTCACGCGTGACGAGGCCCGCCTCGCGCGCCAGCGCCGCGAGCTCGGCGGGCCTGAGGAACTGCGCATAGTCATGGGTGCCGCGCGGCAGCAGGCGCAGCACGTACTCGGCGAGCACGATGCCGGCGGCGTAGGCGAGCGGTCCGCGGTTCAGGGTCGACATCACCAGCACGCCGCCGGGACGCAGCAGCCGCGCGCAGGCGTCGATCAGCGACGCCGGCGAAGGCACGTGCTCGACCAGTTCCATGCAGGTCACCACGTCGAAATGCGCGGGCTGGCGCGCCGCCAGCGCTTCGGCGGTGAGGGTCTCGTAGTGCACGGGCGTGGCCGCGCCCTGCGCGTGGCGACGCGCGACCTCGATGAGTTCCGCTGCCGCGTCGATGGCCGTGACCCGCGCGCCCGCGCGCGCCAGCGATTCGCTGAAGATGCCGCCACCGCAGCCGACGTCGGCCAGCAGTGCGCCGTCCAGGCGACACTGGCGCTGCACATAGTCGAGGCGGCACGGATTGATGTCGTGCAGCGTGCGCGCCGCGCCGGCGTCGTCCCACCACTCGCTGGCGAGGGCGGCGAACTTGTCGCGTTCGGCGGTATCGAGGTTGTCGTTCATGGCGGCATTGTAGGGCCGGTTTCAACCGGCCATTGTCAGCGTCGATCGAAGCCGCGGGTGGCCGGTTGAAACCGGCCCTGCAAGAGGGGCGGACAGAACGCGGACTCCCGTCATTCGATCTCGCGCAGCACGCGAAACCCCGTGTAGGCGTCGCCGCCGGGTTCCACCGCCGCGCGCGCCGCGGAGCGTAGCGCGGGGGCGCGGTCGGCGTAGGAGCCGCCGCGCGCGACGTGCCTCGCCTCGCCATCAGTACGCGCCTGGCCGTCGTTCGGCGCACCGGCGTGGCTCGCGTGCCAGGCGTCCAGCACCCATTCGCGCACGTTGCCGAGCATGTGGTAGAGCTTGAAGTCGTTGCGGTTGACGCTGCGATCGCCGGCCGGCAGCGGGCGGGTCTCGGCGGCCTTGAAGCTGTAGCGCGCGTGGGTCGGCAGGATCTCGTCGCCGAAGGGGTAGGGCGCGGTGCTGCCGGCGCGCGCGGCGTACTCCCACTCGGCCTCGCTCGGCAGGCGATAGCTGGCGCCGGTGCTCTTGGACAGCCATGCGACATAGGCCTGGGCCAGCGTCCACGGCACGTTCACGGCCGGCAGGTCGGTCTCGGGCCACGGCTGCACGGGGCAGGCGGTGCCGGTGGCCTTGCAGAACGCCCCGAGTTCGGTCGCGCTCACTTCGAACAGGCCGAGCGCGAAGGCGCGCGCGATGCGCACGTCGTGCCGTGGCTGTTCTTCCGCGGCCTCGCCGCCCATCTTGAACTCGCCGCCCGGCACCACCACCAGGGTCGGGCCCTTGGCGCCGTCGGCAAGCGCATCGCGGCAATAGGGGCGACGGGTCTTGGCGAGGGCCGCGCGGCAGGCCTCCTTGGCATTGCGGGCGGGCTTGGACGGTGGCGCGGCGGCGGGGGCGGCCGCGACCGGCGCGGCTTTCGCTGTCTTCGCGGCGGCCGGTGCCTGCGAGGGGGCCGCCACCGGCGCGACCACGGCGGGCGCGGCCGTCGCCGTGGGTACTGCGGCATTCACCGGCGCCGGCTCGGCAGGCGGTGGGGCGACCGATGACGGCGCTTCGACGACAGCCGCTTCAGCCGTGGGTGGTGGAGGCGGCGCTGCGACGGTCGGCTTCGCCGAGGCCGCGTGGGCGGCCTGTGCGTCGCGCCAGGCGGCGCGGGCCCGCGTCACGCGTTCGTCGCTCACGCCCAGCGTGTCCATCAGGTCGAGCAACTGACCCTGGGTGGCGAGCGGCTCCTCGGCGTCGCCGAGGTTCATCAGGGCGTTCTGGGCCTGGATCTGTCCCAGCACTTCGTCAGTGAACTGGCGCAGCGAGGGCGAGGCGGCGAGCTCGCGACGCTGCGCGTCGTCCAGCCCGCGCCAGCTGCCGGCCAGCGCGTCGAGCGTGCTCGCATGCCATTGGTTGGCCGCGATGAAGCGTTCGAAGAGGTCCGGCGCGACGTTCGCCTTGCGCACGGCCGGCACCGGCGGCGCGCCCGGCGTGAAGAACTGCCAGGCGAACCAGGCGCCGACCGCGATCACGAGGGCCAGCGCGACCAGCGGCAGCGCGCGGCCGCGGCGTACGGGCGCGGCCTGCGGCACGCTCGGCGGCGGCCCCAGGGGCGCGAGGATCTCCTGGGTGGTGTCGCCGTCGTCCTCATCGTAGGGGAACACGGTGCGCAACTCGGGCTCGGGCGGATGCCAGTCGGCGGCGTCGACCTCGCCCGCCTCGATGGCGGCCAGCAGCTGGCGACGCTGGTGACGATAGCTCTCGCGATCGATCGCGCCGCCGGCGAAGGCGCGGGACAGCGCGCGCAGGGTCGGCGGACTCATGTCGCGCGCTCGCCGGTCATCGCGCCCACGCTCAGCCGCCGAGGTCCATCACCACGCGAAAACCGGTGGCGCGGTCGGCGTTGCCGTCATGGGCCTTCTCGAGGCTGATGTCGCACTTGCTGAAGGCGTCCTCGAAGGCGCCGCCGCGCGCCTCGATGGCGCTGCCGTCCAGCACCCATTCCTGCGCGTTACCGACGTAGTTGTACAGGCCCCAGCCGTTGGCCTTGCCGGTGTTCACGCCCATGGTGCCCTGACCCTTGAGCAACTGCCCGGCCTGCTCGACGCGGCAGTTGTAATCCTTCTTCGGCTGGTCGCCGGCGGCCTGCGCGGCGTAGGTCCATTCCTGCGAGGTCGGCAGACGGAAGCTCTGGCCGGTGCGCTCGGACAGCCACTTCACGTATTCCTGTGCCTGCGCGAGCGAGATGCCGGTGACCGGCAGCACGCCCTCCTGGCCGGCGATGGGCGTGCACTTGCCGCCGAGCTTGCAGTAACGGTTGAAGTCCGCGACCGTGACCTCGAACTTGCCGACCGCGAAGGGCTTGCTGAAGGCGTCGCCCGCCGGCACCACCACCAGGTAGGGGCCGGGTTCGCGCGGCGCGACGAAGTAGAAGCAAGTGCCGGCCTTGCGCTTGCCGTGACCGGCGAGCTTGGGCTCGCAGGGATTGGTCGGCGGTGGCGGCGGCTCGAGCGGCGCCGGGCCGCCCGCGAGGCGCGCGAGTTCCTGGTCGAGCGCGAGCTTGCGCTGCTTGAGCGCGGCGTTGTCCGACCAGATGGCGAACGCGCTGTCGAGTTCGCCACGCGCCGCGACCAGCACGCCGCTGGCCTTGTCCTTGGACGCGTCGTTGCGATCGCTCTGCCACTGCGCGACGCCGGCCTTGCCCTCGGCAAACTTCGCGTCGAAGCGCCCGACGATGTCCTTCACCTGCTTGACCTTGGCGTTGTAGGCGCCTTTCAAGGTCACGATCTCGGGATTCTCGCCTTCTTCCTTGCTCGCTTTCAGGATCAGATCCTTGGCCGAGGACAGGAGCGCCTTGTCCATCGCCTTGCGGATCTCGCCGGCGTACTTCGAGGTCGGCGCGGCGAGCTTCACCGGCTCGATGGCGGCCAACACCTGGTTGCCGGGGAACACGTCCTTGGCCTGCTTGATGACGTCGTTCGCGCCGGTGCCGGCGCTCTGCTTCAGGGCTTCGAGGCGCGCGGCGATGTCCTGCACCCACTCACCCTCGGACTTGCTGAATTCGCCCGGATCGAGAATCTGTACTTCGGACACCTTGGCGAGCGCCTCGGCGACGTCGAAGTCGGGCCGCTTCAAGAGCTTCGCGAGCTCCTGCTTGTTGCCGTCGACGGTGTAGTCGCGCACCGCGAGCTTGCAATCCTGGCGCTGTGGCTGCAGTTCAGCGCAAGCCTTGGCGAAGCGCAGCGCGGCGGCGAAATCCTTTCTGCCGGCCTGCTGGGTGGCGAGCTTCAAGTAGGCGCTGGACAGCAGCTTGGGCGCTTCGTCGGTGACGTAGGCGTCCGGCGTGCCGCCCATCTCCTTCTTCAGGTTGTCGAGCGCCTTGGCGGCGTTGGCAACGTCGCCGGCGCGCGCCTGGGATTCGAAGGTCTGCTTCAGGCCGTCGATGCGCGCGAGGCGCGCCTGTTCTTCCTGCTCGCGCTCGAAGGCGTCGGTGGCTTCCTTCAACGCCGAGCGTTCGGCCGCCAGGCCCGGCGCATCGGGGGCGTAGCGCTCGGCGTCGGCCAGCAGGTTGGCGCCTTCCGCGAGGCGCTCCTGCTCGCGCATCTCGCCGGCGCGGGCCACGAGTTTCTCGGCGAGCTTGGTGCCGGCGTCTTTCACCCAGGGGTCGGCCGGATCGCCGAAGGCGAGCACGTCGCCCATCTTCTGCCGCACGCTGGCGCGCCACGCACGATCGAGGCTTTCGTCGGCGAGCAGCTTGTCGATCGCCGCCTTGGCGTCGGCCACCTGCTTCTGTTCGGCTTCCTGCATGGCCTGCTTGCGCCCGGCCTCCAACTGGTCGAGCTTGGTGAGCAGGTCGGCCGAGCGCGGCACATACACCAGCGCCTGGTTGGCGAGGGCGACGGCCTCGTCCCACTGGCCCGCGGCGAACAGCTTGTCGGCATTGGCGAGCACCGCGCGGGCGAGCTTGTCTTCGGCGGCGGCGGTGCGCGCGTCGCCGGGCGCGCCGGCG